>NZ_QWKY01000058.1 GCF_003574035.1 Meiothermus hypogaeus
CCGCGTAGCGGAGGGCGATACCGCCCCTTGGAAGGGAGACGCTTTCTTCGCCGACCGACAGTGAAGGGCCATCGGCCCCCGGCTAGCGCCGGTACTCAAGGGAGGGGTGTGCTCTAGGATTCAAAAAGACAGCCTCTGGTGTTTTTGGTTTTGTAAACTGTCTTTTTGAATCCGGTATAAGAACCTGCAATTGCGATAGCGAATACCTACGCTGGAGGGCGGGGGCGGTGAGGTAGACCGCGAGCGTAATCGGCTGCCTCCACGACGGGGGAATGGGATTTCACCGAAAGGTTGCAGACCTGATAAACACCCGGTTGACCAGGGCCACGCTCAGCAAAATCAGAACCATACCTGCAAACAGGCTCCAGGTGATAGGTTCGCCCAGAAAAACGTAGCCCCAGAGAAGGCCAAAAGCCGGAATCAAAAAACCCACACTGCCGGCTTGGGTGGGGCCAGCGCTGTTGATGAGGTGAAAGAAAAGCAGATTGCCCAGCGCAGTTGCCACCAAGGCCAACAACAAAAACATCCCCAGAATGCCGGGAGAAGGCGGCGCTGGGGGCAGGGTAGCCATGGCAGGCGCCGCTAACAACACCGCTCCGAAGAGCATTTGTCCGGTTACGGTGGCCAAGGGTGCGCCTTTGCTGTAGCGCCGTGCAAAGACGGTGCTGAATCCGAAGCACAGCGCTGCCAGAATGCCCGCTCCAATAGCCAGCAAAACCATGGGGCTGAGGGCAACCGGGCTCCAACCAACCAGGATGCCCACGCCCACAACCCCCAGTTGCAAACCCAGAACCTGTCCCAGGGTAAAACGCTCCCTGAGCCAAAGCGCTGCGATCAATGCAGAAAACAGGGGGGCCAGTGCATTGAGAATGGTGGCCATCGAAGCATTGATATGGAGTACCGAGAAGGCGATCAGGGTAAAAGGGATGGCGGCATTGGTAGCGCCCAACACCAGATATTCAAACCAGCGAGCGGAGAACTCGAGCCTCCCCCGAATCCACCGCAGATAGACCAGCAAAATCAACCCTGCCAGCAGCAAGCGCCCTTCGACCTGTGGAAAGGTGCCCAGTACCGGCGTAACCACTCGAGCCAGCAGGAACGATGCCGCCCAGATTGCCGCCAGCAAAAACAAAATCGCCAAATCCGCAGGTTTCATAGAGTGCTCTTGCAAGTGATTCCTGTATGTACTTCTCGTAATGAAGCAGTCCGCAATCACATGGGAGTGGTGACCATCATGCAGCTAGGCAATAAATGTTGTTAGTGAGTCTTGCCTGGACGCAACATAATGGGTTCAGACCGCCGTCGGCTTCAGAATCACAGCCTGCACTATACAGCTCGCCTCCACGCAGGAGTATGCATATTTGCAGTAGGTAACCAGCGTTTGAAAATAAACCGAACAAAGGGTTTGGAATTTGCAGGCAGCAGCAAAATAAAACGCCGGTTGCTGCGGACACTCATAGCTCGAGCTCCCATACGCAGCAATGCCTGCGTTACTATAATGGCTATGCGCCTTCAACAATTCTTAGCTCGTTCGGGCATTGCCAGCCGCCGCAAGGCAGAGGATTTGATTCGGGCTGGACGCGTTTCCATCAACAATCAAATCGCGAGCATTGGGGCGGTGGTGCAGACCGGCGATATTGTACGGCTGGATGGGGAACGGGTGCGGATGCCTCAAAAAAAGGTGGTCATCGCGTTGCACAAACCCAAAGGCTACACCACCACCCACGAAGACGAACACGCCGAAAAACTGGTCTACGAGCTGGTGCCCAAGCACCCGGGTCTGCACTCGGTGGGACGGCTGGACAAAGATACCGAAGGGTTGTTGTTGCTCACCACCGACGGCCAGCTTACCCAGCTCCTGACCCATCCAAGTAATCAGGTACCCAAGCTCTACCGGGCCTGGTGCAAAGGCGGCAGGGTGAGCAAGGAAGCTTGCCAGCAACTCACACAGGGCGTAGTGCTGGGGGATGGGCTGGCCAAGGCCCTGGCAGCGCAGCCCGTCAAGGACGGCATCAAGCTAACACTGACCGAAGGGCGCAAGCGCGAGGTACGGCGTATGCTGCGGAAGGTAGGCTATCCGGTCGAGCGACTGGTGCGACTGGCGGTAGGGCCCATTGAACTGGGTGAGCTCGAGGTTGGCCAGTGGCGCTACCTTACCCCAGAGGAAATTAAGCTGCTGTACACCAACGCTAGACTGCCCAGGTTACGCAAGCCTGCCCAAGGCCAGCGCCAGAAGCCCGCTGCGCTCAGCAGTCGAGCCCTGTCCCCCGGCAAACGCAAGGACAGTTCCAGCCGGAGTGCATCCAGGCCCAAACCGGCTGAATTACCCCAGGCTGATGTACGAGCCAAAAAGAGTACCGTAGAATCGAGCAGTGAGCGTCTTTCAACCCGGAAAAGGCAAGGTACAACTCAGCGAAGTCCAAATCGCCGCCCGAATACGCGAACTGGGCGAGCAGATAAAACATGACTATGCAGGCCAGGAGCCCCATCTGGTCTGTGTGCTGAACGGGGCTTTCATCTTTATGGCTGACCTGGTGCGGGCCATAGACATGCCGCTCACGATGGACTTTCTGGCGGTTTCATCCTACGGCAACGCCCAGAAAAGTAGCGGCGAGGTGGAGCTCTTGAAGGACCTGCGGATGCCCATTGCAGGCCGCCAGGTGATTATCGTCGAGGATATTGTAGACACCGGCATCACCATCAACTACCTGCTGCGCATGCTGGAAGCCCGCCAGCCCGCCTCGCTCAAAATTGCCGCACTGCTTTCTAAACCTTCACGGCGCAAAATCGAAGTGCCTATCCATTACCTGGGCTTTGAAATTGAGGATGCTTTTGTCTACGGCTATGGCCTCGACCGGGGTCAGTTCGACCGCAATCTGCCCTTCATTACCTCTCAAGCGTGAAAATAGATGCAGGGAAAGGCTCATGCGGATTACTATGACGGGCGATTTGTATCCAGAAAAACCCGCCCTTACCTCAAAAAGCCCTGGGCGCAAGAATCAGCCTTTCTAATCCTCGACATTTTTTACATTAGACCCCAAACTGACTTTTGACCTACGACCTGAGACTTTCTACGTTTGACATGACCCAAGCAACCAAAACCCGAACAATCACCCATCGGCGCAACCTATGAAAAGCTATCGTTACCTGGACTTGATTACAGCCCTGTTTGTGGTGGTGCTGATTGCTTCCAACATCGCCTCGACCAAAGTGGTACTTCTAGGCCCTTTCACCTTCGACGGCGGTACTTTGTTGTTTCCACTGGCCTACATCTTTGGGGATGTGCTCACCGAGGTGTACGGCTACAAAAAAAGCCGCCGGGTTATCTGGACGGGGTTCTTCTTGCTGCTGCTCTCCACCCTCACCTTTGGCCTGGTCAATGCCCTGCCTGCTCCATCAGACGAGTTTAGCCAGAAGTCTGCCGAGGCCTTTTCCACCATCCTGGGCCTGGTACCGCGCATTGTGCTGGCCAGCCTGGTGGCCTATTTTGTGGGCGAGTTTGTGAACAGCTACATCCTGGCCAGGCTCAAGGTAGCTACCAACGGGCGCTGGCTGGCCCTGCGTACCATCGGCTCTACACTGGCGGGGCAGGGGCTGGACACCGCCCTCTTTTTGCTGATTGCCTTTTATGGTGTCTGGGATAACAGCCTGCTCTGGACGGTATTTGTCTCCAACTACATCTTCAAAGTGGGAATCGAGGTGCTGTTCACCCCACTAACCTACACAGTGGTGAGCTTTCTGAAGCGGGCCGAACAAGAGGATTACTACGATCGCAACACCAACTTCAATCCCTTCTCGGTTCGGTAGAACAAAAGGCGCTTTGCAGCTCTTGCAATTGACCATTCCAGCATCACGTTCCTGCGTTTCATGGGCCAAAACCTTAAGCCGAAGGCCAAAAGCGTTCCAGCCTGTGATACCGGATTCAAAAAGACAGTTTACAAAGCCAAAAACACCAGAGGCTGCCTTTTTTGAATCCTAGAGCACACCCCTCCCTTGAGTACCGGCGCTAGCCGGGGGCCGATGGCCCTTCACTGTCGGTCGGCGAAGAAAGCGTCTCCCTTCCAAGGGGCGGTATCGCCCTCCGCTACGCGGATAACTTCGGTCGGGTTAGTTCGTCACCAAAGGGTGACGAACTAACCGAATCTGGTATGAAATGGAGCTGAAGACCTGAGGCTTGTGATAGTCTACAGACACTCTTACGACGCTGTGCTTAGCGCCCTAGCTGCACATTCAGAATGGTTTCCCCATCTTCGTTCTTGCCAACCTCGGCCATAGCTGTATGGCTTTGCCCGTTTACACTGACGGTCACGCGGTGCGAGCCCAGAAAGGCTCGAGTACGATACTCCCCATTCTTGTCGGTTTTTCCCTGGGCTTTGGTCCACCACCGGCCTTTGATCAGCGTTCTCAGGCGTTCGTAGGCCGGCTTGGGGCTCATGTCCGCGCGCAGCAGACCCGCGGGCGCTCCCAACCAGGCGTTCAGGTCGGACAAATCCCACCAGGTGATGGCTTCTATGCTGGGATGGCTGAACAACACTCGGTAAAGGTTCTCCACATATTCGGCCTGGATGGCCTCCCCTTCCGGTGTGCTGGGCCAGGGGTTGGGGTGGGGGCTGTCTCTGGCAATGTTTGCCCCACTCAGAACGCTAATTTCGCTGAAGAGCACCGGACGTCCAAACTGGGCAATCCGGTCTACCCTCTCCCAAACCTCTCGCATACTCCACAATCGCTCATGCATGTGGGACTGAATGCCAAACGCATCGGGCAGGCGGTTGAGCCGAGCGAGTTCGGCATATAGCATGAGGACAAAAGGGCCCGTCTCGTAATCGTTGTAGATGTAGGTCAGGTCAGCGCCGCGCCCCGCCGCTTTTGCCCATTCAAAAGCAGTGAGTACGTAGAGTACCGGGCCATCGCGCCGAAGCCACTGCTGAACCCCATTGGTTTCCTCGAGGTTGTTAGCCTCATTGACCACATCCCAGTACTTGATGCTGCCCTTGTAGCGCTGAATGAGCTCGTTCATCCGTTCACGCAGCAGAGCAATGGTCTGGTCGGGGTCGCTGGGAATCCAGCTGGGGTTGTAGAAAGACCACACCAGTGGATGCGCCTTAAGGCTGAAGTTACGTTCTTCCAGCCAGCGAACCATGCGATCCAGGCGGGCGTAGTTACGCTGTCCCTTTTGTGGCTCGAGCTCGGCCCAGTAAAAAGGGAGGGTGGCATAGTTGAAAACCTCGAGCAGGCGGTTCTGATACGAACGCTGCCAGGCTGCCCCATTTTGAGGCTCGAGGTTGAAGACATTGACACCAAACAAAAAAGCGTGACGGGTCTGCTCGACCTGCACCTGGGCCTCGGGCACGGGCTGCCCCCTGGCATCACGCACCCGGACTACCAGCGCACCCTTGCGGTAGCGCTCGATGCGGGCATCAACTCCCGCCATGATGGCCCCATCATAGGTCGTACCTACCGTTATAGCAGCTATAACGGTAGGGCTGCATCCGCTCAAAGGAACCACCAGAAGCAAAAAGGCTGTATAAAAAAAGTATCTAATCCGCACTTTAGCTTATTGTCCCTATACAGGTGATACCTGGATGTAATACCGGATTCAAAAAGGCAGCTTGCAAAACCAAAAACCCCATAGGTTGTCTTTTTGAATCCTGGAGCACACCCCGCCCTTTCGGTCGGCGAAAAAAGCGTCCCCTTCCAAGGGGCGGTATCGCCCTCCGCTACGCGGATAACTTCGGCCCTGTTGATTCGTTACCGAACGGTAACGAATCAACCGAATCTGGTATAGAGCGCTCTTCACATAGAATGAGCCTCCCGAGAATCAAGAATCCTTTATCCGAGAAAGAACCGTTGCCGCCCGGAAACTCGAAACCCAAGCACTCGTGGGCCGGGCCCGGCCTACGCTTGGGTGCATAACATGCATCTGGGCGAAGACGCATTCTCGTTTTCGCGGGCGGCAACGTCTGTGAAGGGCGCGATAGGAAACCAAACAAATACCCGCGCAAACACCCCCTAATTACAGACGCAATAGAGCGTGTTCGCTGGAGTCGAGCACAAACGCTAAGGCTTCTCGAGGCCGACAGAGGTTTCAGCATGGGAGGGCCTGGTTTCCCTTTCCATCAAGGCCCAGCCTAGACCAATCAAGATCCAGTGTGGAATAGCTACCTGAGGGCTTTCCAGGTATACATCGGTAGCTCCGTTGATGAGATTAGCGATGGTGCATACAAAAATAGCGATCAACAAAGTGCGATTAGCATAGCTATAGTGTTTGCGGGCCAGGCTCCAGACTACCGACACCAGAAAAGTAGCGTAGGTTAGCAGCCAGGCAAAGGAAATAACCCAGCCCCCTCGAGCCAGAATGCCCATCAAGGCATTATGGGGATTGCGCAACACATCCAGCGTATTGGCCTCGACGGTCTGGAAACCGTAGTGGTCGGCCAGGTTGACCCCCCAGCCCAGCCCCATGAGGTAGTACTCATTGACCACGGCCTCGTTCCAGATGGCCGTCCACCAGGCCAGGCGCCAGTTGGCGTTCTGGGTGGTGGTGCTGTCGAGCTGGCCCGCCTGGTCGGGCTCGAGGAAAAACAAAGCATTGGCCGCCAGCTGGTTGATGCTGATCTCCCGGTATCCCAGGCTGATCCGCACATCGAAGATGGCCAGCAAACTTACTGCCACAAACACCGCCACCATCAACCACAAACTGCGAACCCGGAATGGCCCCTGCAAGACAAAACCCACCGCGTAGGCGGCCAGAGACGAGCGGCTGCGGGCAGCCGCAAACGCTACCAGGGCCAGAATCCAGGCCATGAAAGCCGGCGGCAAATAGCCTCGTACCCACATCACGGTAAAAAACAGCAACGGAATAATCGCGTCGGTAGGCTTGTAGGTCAGAATGGGCACGGTGGTTTGTGGGAAGTACGGCAGATAATCTACCAGGAAAATAAAACCGGCAATCGAGATGCTCATGCCCAATAAAACCGCCCAGGCCATTTTGGGCATCAGCCACGCCAGCGCCTGGTCATCCAGGAGTACCAGAAGCCTCCGAGCCGCAAAATAGGCCAAAAACCCGTACACCCCGTAGTAGAGTGTGGCGAAACTGCGGATGACTTCCAGCAGCGGCTGTTCCAAAAACCAGGCCGAGTAGATGATCTGGCCCAGGCCAAACAGGAAAACAAACACAAATAGCCAGGCTGAAAGCTGACGGGGAAAGCGTAATCCCCCCGACCAGACCGCCAGCGCCACTCCGGCCAGCATGGCGACCTCGCCAATCAGAACCGGATAGTAGCCGATATAGCCAAAAGCCCGACTAAAGGCCCAATACCCTGCCACCAAAACCAGCAGCAACCCGCCCAAAAGCATCGATGGGCGTACCACCCATTTGCTCGAGCTATCAATCAGCATCTGACCAATCTCCTGCAGTTCCCTGGGGGGTTGTGGGCACGGTGTGCTTCATAGGGCCTCCGTAGACTATCTGATTTTGACTGATGCAACAGCCAAATACCCACAAAACTCTTCTGAACAAATATATAGCCGGCCTGGAGCAGTTCAGGTTTGCAACGGTTACGCCCAACGTTACGAACCGATTATGCAGCGTGAACTAAAGGAGTTGTTTAGCGGGTGGGGAGCTTTTCGACCGATGGGTTTTCCCTGACGGCCAGTATGCGCCTGTATAGCTGAATCATTCGCTCTGCCCGAACCGACTGGCTATTGGCCTTGACATATTCCCAGCCAGCCTTGCCCATCTCATACCTTAGCTGGGGGTCGGCATATAGCTTTCGGATTCCCTCGGCGATTCGTGTAACCACTTCGTCGGGGGTGGTTACGGGAACCTTGAGCGTGGCAGCATCGGGCAACTGGTAGCCCACCCCTTGATGACCCAGGGTCAGGACAGGCAACCCTTGGGCCAGGGCCTCGAGGGTTACGTTACCGAAGGTATCTTGTAAGCTGGTGAAGACAAACACATCTGCTTCGAGGTACAAACCGCGCATTTGATGCCAATTCACCATCCCCAAAAACCTCACGGTATCTGCTAAATTCAGCCTGATCACCTCGGCCTCCCAGAATCTACGGAGCGGCCCATCCCCCGCAACCAGCACTCGCAGGGGCAAATCCCGCAGACCCTCGAGCGCTTCCAACAGCAGCGGCAGCCCTTTCCTGGGCTCAAAGCGGCTTGCCCACAATAGGGTCAGATATTCCTTGGGCTCGCGCTTGGGAAACACCTCTGGGATATGCTCGTCCGCTATGCCAAAAATGTTAAACATCTCCATCCGCCTGGCCCCGGCCAAGCGCAACACCTCCACGGTTTCTGGGTTAATGGTCAGGATCATGGCCGATTGCTGCACGGCCTTGCGGATAGCAGGTATCCAGGGCAGCAACTTGACCCGCAGGGTTCGTAAGAATTCACTGCGCCAAGCTACCCCAAAATAGCGCCGAAACGCAGTCGGGGCCACCTGACCTCCCCCGACCGGCCCCCACACAAACGGAACCGGCAAGCGCCAGAACTGCGGAGCCGAGCTTATGGTTGCCCAGCTCACGTAATGAACCAGATCAAAAGCCTTTTCCTGATGGAGTTTTCGAGCTACCCGGTAGGCTTCTTGCTGCCATAAAAGATAATGCAGACGCAATTTTCCCAGCTGATGGGTGTCCCAGGGGTTCATCCAGCCCGCTAGTTGCACAAAGCAAAAATGCAGATTGGGATTGGGGTGTTTGGCTAAATAATCCTCGATGTTCTGGCGGTATTCAGGATGGGTAATGACCCACACCTCACACTGTTGCGAGAGCGACCAGGCCCATGACCAGGTGATGGCTTGCTCAGAACCATGATCTGGGCTGCAAGCAAAACCCACCAGTAGTATGCGCATGGCCAAGATTCACCCCCTTTTACCTTATTCGTTTGCTAGACACCCATTGGGTTTTTTTGGTGTTTGTCCAGTGCGGCTTTTTGATAGGCAGGTTGTAATTGTGGTCAGCACGTTTTGCATGTAGGCTCGGTAGGACGATTTTAGCCAAGGTAATCACCTGACAACTACCCGCTGATAAAGTTCGATGTATTGTGTGGCTATGTGCACGGGGGATAGTTCGGTTCTGCAATAGTCCCTGGCACGTTTGGACCAGCGTGCTAAAGCCGCCGGATCGCTCAAATAGTTGCGAACTTGTTGAGCCATTTGCGCTGGGTTGCCCGATAAAGGCAGCGCCAGTCCAGCCTCCTGAAGGGTTTGGGTCATTTGCAAACCAGTGTTGAGCAGGCAGGGTGTGCCCACCGACATGGCTTCCAGCACCGACATGCCAAACCCCTCCCAGCGCGAAAGCTGGATATAGGCTTGGGCCTGAGAAAGCACCTCGAGTTTCAGTTCTCCAAAAACCGGTGCCTCAAAATGCACATTGGTAGAGGCGGTCTTTTTGAGCCGATTCAGCCAACGGAGGGTTTTGGGGTCTTCGCTTCCATAGAGCATTACCCTGTACTCCGGCAGTTCGTTGGCCAGGGCAATCAGGTAATCTATCCCCTTTTGCATCACATCAAAACGGCCCAGGTATACCAGGGTTTTGCTCTCCCCCCCTTGCCACACGACCTCTTTTATGGGTGGGGCCGGATTGGGAATAACCTGCACCGTGCCCTTGAAGCCCGGCACAAAGGCTTTTATGTCGGCAGCCTCACCAGGCGTCAGGGCAGTGATAGCGGCAGCCATATAGAAGCGTGGCTTCTCAATGAAACGGGTATAAGGCCATTTCTTGAAGCGTCCCCGCCTTAGCGATTGCGCCGATAACTGGCCGTGGGGGGTGGTGACAAAAGGAATCCCTCGATCCCGCAGCATCCGTGCTAGCTGGTATTGCTGCGGGATAAAGATAGAGTGCATGTGAACAACATCGGGCTCAAAGCGATCCAGTAACCCGGCCAGGGTGGTTGTGTCCCAACCCAGGTTTTTACGAGGCAGAAAGCGATGCTCGAGGCCCGCTTGCTCAAGGGCAGCCTGCCCAACCGCATTGAGCGGATCACGGCTTACGATCTGAACCCGATGACCCAGGGCAGCCTGAGCCGGAGCAATCGCCCAGAGCGTGGTGCTGACCCCATTAACCTCGTCGGGGCCGCTGGTATCGCACACGTGCCAGATCTTCATCGCAGCTCACTCTCAGGCAATTTTGCGCCCATACCGATACCAGACCAGTGCAGCCAAAACCGTCAGCAATACATTCGACGAGACCTGTATCATAACCGCTCCCTGCACCCCGTTGTGGCTGATTAGAAAAATGCCCGCGGATACCATGAAAGCTACAGTTATCGTGTACAGTACAATAATCCAGCGCAGTTTTTCCTGCGAGCGCAAGGCCGACAAAAACACGATAGAAAGCCCAACCAGCAGGGGCAATGCACCATAGGCAATCAGGAGATAACTGATGGTTTGGTAGTTCTCTCCATATAACAAAGCAAAAATCCAGCCGTGTAGAAGCGCCAGTACCAGCCAGGCCAGCAGCCCCGTAAAGAAAAAAACGGTTGCGTAGCGCAACACCACTCGAGTGAGCTCGGCGGTGGTGCGGGCCCTAGCAAAAATCGGTATCAACAGAGCGCCAAAAGCATTCATAAAGCTATAGACCGGCAGCACCGTATTTTCCAGCGCCCTCAGGCTACCCACTGCGGCCAGGCCGCTGATATGGGACAGAATCAAGTAGGGGAAGGCTGCGATTACAACAGCCAGCAAGCTCGCAGGCAGGCTCCACCGGCCATAGCCCCAGTGATTGCGCAGCACTGTCCTGAACAGCGAAAACCAACGCCCCAGACCACTGCCGTTTTGGGGAGGCAGGCCCACCCGCGCGCCGCCCAGCCCCCTGGAGGACTCGGCCACCAGGCCCCGCCCCAGACTGCGTTCGACCCACAACCCCGAGCACAAGGCCGAAAAGCCCATCAGGCAAAGTGCCGAAAAAGCATTCAGCCAGGACAGGTGATTGAAGAGCAAAGCCGAGGATAAGAAAACCGGCATGTAGATCAAACCGCCCTTAGCAGCAAGGGCCGGGTTAAGGTTGGCATAGCACACCCGGCGCACCAGCATGCTGTAAAGCATCAGTGGCATGGCCACCGCCAGACCCAGGTACATTCCGGTAAAGGTTGGATCACTCTGCAAAAAAGCCACCAGCAGAATTACGGCTGTAGCACTCAAAGTGAGGATCCAGTTGAGATGTACTACAATTTTCTGATAGGTAGCGGGCGCCTGACGAAAGCGGTTAGAAGAGAAAACCATCATCGGCTCGATAACCAGAGGGTTTTGAATCTGGTAGGCGATGTTCAAAATGGCCCATCCCAGGGCAAAAGCACCGTAGGAATGCGGCTCGAGCCAGCGGGCCAACAAAATATTGATAAGGAAATTGGAAGCACCATACAGGCCCTGATCCAGCACCGCCCAGGCGAAGCGGCTCGGAAAGCGTTCACGAATGAAATTGCTAATCCAGAGAATCGTTGGCATTGATGCCTCAGGTCGTGAGAAATTTTGTGAGAGGCATATTCTATTCGCTCAACAAAATATCGTTTTTCAACCCTACCATAACGTTATGCCGCTCTGTTAGCTGATGGCCAATCCACATAACGCACCCATTGTATTGGGCCAGGGGTCGCAGTTTATAAAGCTATGCCCAACAGGACGTGATATCTGACAGCCCAAAAACACCAAAGGTTTATATAATGCTTCGATATGAATGGCATTTCTCAAATTCCTCCAGAGCCAGAATTGGATCTTGTGCGTTTAGGCAGAACCCTCAAGCGCCATGCCCTGTGGATTCTGGCTTTTGCTGTACTGCTAAGTGTGGCAACTTTTGTGCTCTCGAGCCTCCAAACACCGGTTTACCAGGCCAGTACCCGGCTGTTGGCAGCCCAGAGCAACGTGTTGTCGGGCAGCAACCTCCTGGGCACCGTGCCGGCTTCGGCCCTGATTGATGCAGGGGCCTACCGTGAAGCTGCCCTGAGTAACCTGGTTTTGGGGCGCACCTTGAAAGCAGCGGGCCTGGGCACGACCCCCCGCGACCTCGAGCGTTTTGCTCGCAGCTCACGTGTGCGTACCGTAGAGGGCAAGAATTCCAACGTCATTATCTTGAGCGTTCGCAACCCCGACCCAGACCGCGCCGCCGAGATTGCCAACATCTGGGCCAGAAGCCTGAGCCAATGGGATGATGAGCGGGTACGCGGAAGCTTCGGCAATTTCCGTGAGTCCCTCGAGGCCCAGCTTGCCGTGGTGAGCGGCCAGATTAACCAGACCACCAACCGCAGCGACGAAAACCTTGCCAGCCTGCAAACCCTTCGGGCCAGCCTGTTGCGCGATATTGACCTGATGCGGGCCCTGGAGCGCAGTGCCACCGGCCAGTTGAGCCTGATAGACCGGGCCGTTTCGCCTTCGCGTCCGGCCAGTCCGCGTCCGCTGCTGTACGCGGTGGTGGCTTTTCTGCTGGGGCTAACCCTTGCGGTGGGGCTGGTACTTATGCGCGAGGCCGGAGTACGCAGTGTGCGCAACGCCGACGAAGCCTTTAGCCTGACCTCTCTGCCTCTGCTGGGTGAGTTTCCCGAGATGCCTGCGGGCGCAGGGCGTACCCTCTCCCCCGAAGTGGCCAGCTATTTGGACATCAACGTAACTCACACCATTGCAGGGGGCAACCCTCGGATTATCGCCATTACCAGCCCGGCGGCCCTCGAGGGCAAGAGCAGCGTGGCCATCAGCCTGGCCCGGGCCTGTGCCAGGGCAGGCAAGCTCACCCTGCTGATTGATCTCAACAGCCGCAAGCCGGTGTTGCACAAGGAGTTCAGCATCACCCAGAGCCAGGACATCGTGAGTGCGCTGGTCAACCTGCCCCGCGTGCTCCCCCAACCCACCCTGGTCGAGAACAACCTGTACGTGATTCCCTGTCTGCAGCCCCTCGAGAACCCACCCCGCCTGCTCTCCGAGCTGTTCCGGCCCTTCATCACCCACCTCAAAGAGAGCGGCCAGTACGACATGATTATTATTGACACGCCGCCCGTGCTGAGCGTGACCGATACCCTGATCATGGCCCCCTATGTCTCTGGGGTGCTGATGGTGGTGCGCGAAGGCCAGACCGACCGACGCCAGTTGCGCACGGCCCTCGAGATCCTCAAACGGGTTGGGGCCCAGACCCTGGGCCTGGTGATGAACCGGGTGCGCGAAAGCCAGACCCTGCCCAAACCCGACAAGGTATACGAGGGCAGCAGCAGGAGCACCGGCATTTTCAAACCCAGGCTCGAGGAAAAGTCTTAAGCCCCCCAGCCCATCCCACCCAGGCCCGCCCTGGGGGTTTTTGTTTTCTATATAATAAAAAATAGTTTTATTTATTGACAAAACAAGAGGCAGCGGCTAGTTTCAAAACGAAGCCGGAGGCCATCAAGATGACCCAAAAATTTGGAAACGAGGAAACCGTATGAGCTATTCTTTGGATGAGCTAAAGCGCCTCTTTCCCCCTGGCCGCTTTCTGGTCAAACCTGGCGAACTGGCTCCATATGAATCCGATGCCCTTACCGCCTTCCGGGCCCGGCCCCTGGCGGTGGTGCTGCCAGAGAGCCACGAAGAAGTGGCCGCAGCGGTGCGCTGGTGCGCGAAGCACCAAATTCCCTACGTGGCGCGGGGCTCCGGCACCAGCCTCTCGGGGGGTTCGCTGCCCATTGACGGCGGGCTCTTGATCGGTCTCAACCGTATGAACAAGCTGCTGCGGCTGGATGCAAAAGAGCGTCTGGCGGTGGTACAGCCGGGCTTCATCAACCTCCAGGTTTCCAACGCCGCCGCGCCCTATGGCCTCTACTATGCCCCCGACCCCTCCTCGCAGCCGGTCTCGACCATTGGGGGCAACCTGGCCTTCAACTCCGGCGGGGCCCACTGCCTCAAGTACGGCATGACCTCCAACCACGTGCTGGCCGCCCGGGTGGTACTGCCGGATGGCGAGACCGTAGAGCTGGGCAGCGAAAGCCTGGAAAACACCGGCCCCGACTGGCTGGGCCTGTTTGTGGGTAGCGAGGGGCTTCTGGGCATCGCCACCGAAGTTACCCTGCGCCTGCTGCCCAGACCCGAGACCTATCACACCGTGCTGGCCGCCTACGACTCGCTGGCCAAAGCGGGCGAGGCCGTGGCGGCGGTGGTGGCCTCGGGGCTTTTGCCGGGGGCCATGGAGATTATGGACTCGCTGGCCATCGAGGCCGCCGAGGCCGCGGTCAAGGCCGGGTATCCCCTGGCGGCCCGGGCCCTTTTGATTGTGGAGCTCGAGGGCGAGACCTCGCAGGTCGAGGCCGAGGCTCGGCACCTCGAGGAGGTTATCCGGCAGTCGGGGGCCTACGAGGTGCGGGTGGCACAAAACGCCGACGAACGCATGAAAATCTGGAAAGGGCGCAAGGCCGCCTTCTCGGCGGTGGGGCGGCTCTCGCCGGACTACATCGTGCAGGACGGGGTGGTGCCGCGCTCCCGGCTGGGGCAGGCCCTCGCCGAAATTGAACGGCTCTCGGCCCGCTACGGCTTGCGGGTGGCCAACGTTTTTCACGCAGGCGATGGTAACCTGCACCCCCTCATTCTTTACAACGGACGGGTGGAGGGAGAACTTCAACGGGCCGAGGAGCTCGCAGGGGAAATCCTGAGGCTGTGCGTGGCCCTGGGCGGCTCCATCACCGGCGAGCATGGGGTGGGCATGGAGAAAAAAGCCTACATGACCGAGATGTTCTCGGAGGACGACCTGAACGCCATGCAGCGTATCCGCCAGGCCCTCGACCCCGGGGAGCTTGCCAACCGGGGCAAGATGTTCCCCGGCGAAGCCCCCGCCCTCCGCTTCCATGGGGCCCATCCGCTGGAGAAAGCCGGGGTGATCTCGCGTGAGTAACGCGGTTCTCAGAAAGTATCCTGCCGGGTCTGCAAGCCTGAAAGCCGGGCAGGGGGGGTTTGTTGCCGGCATCGCAGGAGGTGCGCGGTCATGACCCTTATGCCTTCCAGCCTTGCCGAAGTCCAGGAGGCCGTGCGCACGTACCAGCACGTCCGGCCCCGGGGTGGCGGCAGCAAGCCTGCGCTCTCTGCTCCCCTCGAGGGCCAGACCGTGCTGGAGATGACGGGCCTCACAGGGGTGCTCGAGTACGACCCCGGCGAGTACGTCCTGGTGGCCCGGGCCGGCACCAGGCTCGCCGAGGTGGAGGCTTTGCTGGCCGAGCACGGGCAGTATTTGCCTTTCGATCCGCCCTTTGTGGAGCAGGGAGCCACGCTCGGCGGCACAGTAGCGGCAGGACTCTCGGGTCCCATGCGGCAGCGCTATGGGGGGGTGCGCGATTTTATTCTGGGGGTGCAGTTCGTGGATGGCCAGGGCCGCCTGGTGCGGGGCGGGGGCAAGGTGGTCAAGAACGCTGCCGGGTTCGACCTGCCCAAGCTGATGGTGGGCAGCCTGGGGCGGCTGGGCATCCTGACCGAGGTGGCCTTCAAGGTGTTTCCCTTTCCCAAAGCCACCGCCACCTTACTGGTCGATTTTTCCGGCCTGGAAGAAGCCCTCGAGGCCCTCTACCGCCTGACGGGCTCGCCCATTGAGCTCTATGCCCTGGACCTGCTGCCCCCCGCCACCCTGGCCTTGCGGCTGGGGGGCCTGCCAGAAGCCCTCCCGGCCCGGCTGGAACGCCTCCAGTCCTTTTTAGGCCAAACCGGCCAGCTTTTACAAGAGGCGGCCGAAGCCCGCTACTGGCGCCACCTGAACCGCCTGCCCCTGGGGGAGGGCAGCCTGGTCAAGGTGGCCCTCACCGCGCGGCATATCCCCGACCTGGAAAAAGCCCTGGGCAGCACCCCAAGGCGCTACCTGAGCGCGGGCAACCTCTTGTACCTGACCTGGAACGACGAACCGGACAGGCTCGATGCGCTGCTCAAGGCCCAGGGCCTGTCCGGCCTGGTGCTAAAGGGCACTGTGGCGCGGAGCCAGCTTGGAATAAACTTGGAGCACGTACTGGGCCACAAAGTGTCCCGGGCCCTCGACCCCCAGGGGAAGTTTTCTTTGCATGCCCCTTTACCGTAGGAAACCCTATGCAGCACAAAATTGATGTCGAAAAACTTGGCCCCCAGGGCGAAATTATGGCCCACGCCATCGAAGCCTGCGTGCACTGTGGCTTCTGCCTGCCGGCCTGCCCCACCTACCAGGTGCTGGGCGAGGAAATGGACTCTCCCCGCGGGCGCATCTTCCTGATGAAGGAGGTGCTGGAAGGCAACCTCCAGATGGAGGAGGCCCAGCCCTACCTGGACAAGTGCCTGGGCTGCCAGGGCTGCGTGACGGCCTGCCCCAGCGGGGTGCCCTACGGCGAACTCATCTCCACCTACCGGGGTTTTAGCGAGCCCAAGCGCCACCGCTCCCCCTTCCAGAAGCTCTTTCGCATCGGCCTGCAAGAGACCCTCCCCTACCCGGCCCGCTTCCGCGCAGCGGCCACGCTGGGCCGGCTGGGCAAGCTGATCCAACCGCTGCTGCCGCCCGCGCTAAAAGCTCCCCTCGAGCTTTTGCCCGAAGCCCTGCCCAAAAGCGAACCCCTCCCGGCGTTCATTCCCGCCGCGGGCCCGCGGCGGGCCCGGGTGGCCTTCCTGGCCGGCTGTGCCCAGCAGGTGCTGCAACCGGGATTCAACCAGGCCACCCTGCAGGTGCTGGCCCGGAACGGGGTGGAGGTGGTGATACCCAAAAGCCAGGGCTGTTGCGGCGCGCTGGCCTTGCACACCGGCGAGCGGCAGCGGGCGTTGCAATTTGCCCGCAACAACCTAAAAGCCTTTGCCGGCGACTACGACGCCATTATCACCAACGCCGCCGGCTGTGGCTCGGGCCTCAAGGAGTACCCCCTGCTCTTTCACGGCGAGCCCGAACAAGCCCAGGCCGAGCAGCTGGCGGCCAGGGTCAAGGACATTTCGGTTTTCCTGGTAGAACTCGGCTTGAAGGAAGTCCCTGCCATGGAAAAACCCCTCAAGGTGGCCTACCACGACGCCTGCCACCTGGCCCATGCCCAGGGGGTACGGGCCGAACCCCGCCAGTTGCTCAAAAGCATTCCCGGTGTAGAACTGGTGGAGATTCCCGAGGGCGAGCTTTGCTGCGGCTCGGCGGGTACGTATAACCTCGAGCAGCCCACCATTGCCGCCACCCTGGGGGAGCGCAAGGCCCGCCACATTCTGGCTACCGGGGCCGATGTGGTCGTAACCGGCAACATCGGCTGCTTTACGCAGATCCAGAGCCACCTGCGCAAACTGGGTCGCGAGATTCCGGTAATGCACACGATGGAGCTGCTCGAGCGGGCCTACCTCCAGAAAAGCCCCGCATGAGATAGCCCAAAGCCAAAGACCGGAAGAAAAAGCGAGCTTTAGATAGCCGGTCTTTGCGCTCTTTTTCAGTACAATGCCGGTTATGCGCAAGCAACTTGTGGCCAGCTTCCAGCACGCCCTGGCACAAACCCACCCGGCCCACCTCACCCAACAACACCTGCCCGAGGAAACCCCGGCGCTCATCGTGGCGGTGGGGAAAGCCGCCATCAGCATGTTGGAAGCGGCCCGGCAACGGTTTGCGCAGGCGCCTTTCATCGCTGTACCCAAAGCCGAGACAGGGCGGGCCTGGCCCGATGCTTCGCATGGGCGCATCCTGCCCGCCAGCCACCCGGTGCCCGATGAACGCAGTGTGGAGGCCGGGCAGGCCATTTTGCAAGCGGTCTCCAGGCTGAAGCCAGACGACTTGCTGCTTCTGCTGATCTCCGGGGGTGGCAGCGCCCTGATGTGTGCGCCCTGGGGGATCAGCCTGGCCATCAAACAGGACCTGACACAGGCTCTGTTGCGCTCCGGAGCCGATATTCAGGAAATGAACGCAGTGCGCAAGCACGTCTCGGCCCTCAAGGGCGGGCGGCTGGCGGCGGCCACCCCAGCCCGCATTCTGGCGCTGTACCTCTCCGATGTACCGGGCGACGACCTCTCGGTGATAGCCTCGGGGCCTACCGTGCCAGACGAAAGCACCTTTGCCGATGCCCTCGAGGTGCTGGACAAGTACCGCCTGGAGTTTCCCGAGGTGCGGGCTCACCTCCGGCAGGGCCTGGGGGGCGAGCTACCCGAGTCCCCCAAGCCGGGGGATGCCCTCTTCACGCGGGTGGAAAATCGGCTGATTGGCAGCAATCAGACCCTGCTCGAGGCCGCCCAGAACTACTGGCAGGCCCAGGGCTACCGTGCGGTCATCCTCTCCGACCGCTTCCAGGGTGAGGCCCGCGAACTGGCCCGCTTTCACGCCAACCTGGTGCAGAGCATCCGCACCCACGGGCAGCCCTTCCGCCCTCCGGTGGTGTTGCTCTCCGGCGGCGAGGCCGGCGTTACGGTGCGCGGCTCGGGCCGGGGAGGGCGCAACCAGGAGTTTCTGGCCTGGCTGGGCTTTTATCTGGGCCAGGCGGGCCTCTGGGCCCTGGCCGCCGACTCCGACGGGATTGACGGCAATACCCAGGCCGCAGGGGCCATCTGGCAACCGGACACCTGGCAGCGGGCCCGGGGGCAGGGGCTGGATCTTAAAGCCCAATTGCAACAAAACGATTCTCATGGCTTTTTTGCGGCCATGAACGACCTGCTCGTCACCGGCGAGACCGCCAACAACCTCAACGATTTTCGGGTGCTGGTGGTCGAATAGAAAGTCGTTTCTAAGGGCCAATTCACATATAACCTGAGTACAAACTGTACACTAAAGGCCGTGTATGCCCTCTCCCAGGCCTTGCGTTCGCTGCGCCAACACCTGACCAGCACGTTGGCTACCTTTTTTACCGCGCTGGTATCGTTTTCGCTCTTGTTTTTGCTGGGATTGGTGCTGTGGAACTTAGACCGGGTGGTAGCCTCCCTCGAGCGCGAGCTGGAAGTAGCCGCTTTCCTCAAACCGGAAGCACAAGCAACCACCATTCTGAACGAGATCAAAACCTGGCCGGAAGTCAGCGAGGCCAAGCTACAAACCAAAGAAGAAGCCCTGGCCACCCTGCAACTCGACTACCCCTACCTGGCCCAGGCTCGAGAGTTCATCCAGAACCCCCTCCCGGACACCATCCGGCTCAAGCTAGCAGACCCCCAGCAGGTGCGCGAGGTAGGCCGCCGGGTAGCACGAATCGAAGGTGTGGACGGCGTGGAGTACGGGGGCGCCCTGACCGAGCAACTGGTGCGGGTGCTGGCGGGCTTGCGGGTGGCGGTCAATATTTTGATTGTGCTGCTGCTCCTGGACACCCTGTTTAGCGTGATGGGCACCATCCGGCTCTCCATCGAAAACCGCCGCGAGGAGCTGCGGGTCATGCAACTGGTAGGGGCTACCCGGCGCTTTATCCAGGGGCCGTTTGTGGCCGAGGGTACGCTGCTCACCCTGGCTGCGGGCCTGGTGGCGCTCGGGCTGGGGGTGGTGTCCTACCGCTTTCTGGCCGAGGCCCTGCAAAACCTGCTGCCCTTTGTGCCTGTGCTGGCCCAGGGCGATCTGGTCCGGGCTGCTCTGGCCATGCTGGTGCTGGCGGTGCTGCTGGGGGCCACCGGGGCCTATCTGGCCAGCCGGGCCAACCTGCGGGAGGCCGATTTATGAAGCAGGGCTCTGGGGTCGGGGGTCAGGGCTTAGGAGAGGGTAACCGGGCACGGGTGTTCGGCTTTTGTGGCAGTATTAAGGCTTTTTGGCTGGCAAGCATCTTACTGGCTTTCGGCTTGCAGCCCTGGGCCTTGGGCCAGCCCAACCTGAACGAGCTTCAGCAACAGGCCGAGCAAAACCGCCGGCTACAACAACTCCAGCAACAGCGCATCGCCCAGCTCAACCGCGACCTGGCCAACCTCGACGCCGCGACCCGGCAGCAACTGGCCGAACTACGCCGCCTCGAGGCCGAGATTACCCGCCTCGAGCGTGAACGGGCCGAGCTGACCCGGCAGATAGACCTGCTGGAAGGCCAGAAAAAACAGGCCGAGGCCCGCATTGCCAGCCTGCAAAAGGAGCTCGAGGGCCTGCGAGAGCGTCTTTCGGCCCTGCTGCAAAGCCTGCACCGCGAACGGGCCGGGCGCTACCTGCCCCTGCTGCGGGCCGAATCCTTCACCGATTTGTCGGTACGCAGCAAGTGGGTGGGGGTGCTGGGGCAGCACCAGACTGACCTCATGGACCGCATCAAGAACACCGTGCGCCAGCTCGACGAGGAGCGCATACGGCTTGGGCTGCTGGTAGACACCCTTACCGAGCGCCGGGCCGAACGGCAGCAGCGCATCGCCGCCCTGGCGCAAAACCGCCAGACCGTGCAACTGACCGTGGCCAACCTGCGCCAGCAGCAGGCCGGGCGGCAGGTCATCCTGCGCGAGACCCTGCAAGCCCAGGCCCAGCTTCGGGCCGAGCTGCAGGTCTTGCAGGGCCGCATTGCGGCTGAGCTGCGACGCATTGCCGAAGAGCGCCGCCGGGCCGAGGAAGAACGCCGCCGCCGCGAAGCCGAGGAGCGCCGCCAACGCGAGCTACAGGCCCAACGCGAGCGAGAGCTACAAGCCCGACGCCAGCGCGAGGAGGCCGCCCGCCGCGAGCGCGAAACCGTGCGCGAGGTGCCTTCGGTTCCCCGCGAGGTGGTGGGGGCCTTGCAGTTCCCGGTGCGCGGGGGCCGGGTAGCTGAGCCCTACGGGTTCCAGGGCAACGACTGGCAAACCCTCCAGGGCGCAGAGGCTTCCAGCCCCATTGTGGCCGCTGCCGATGGGGTGGTGATTGATAGCCTGTTCATTGCCAACCTGGGCTATACCCTGACCATCCGCCACTCCGACCAGATTGCTACGCAGTATGTGAATGTTCTCGAGCCCCGCGTCTCGGTGGGCCAGCGGGTGGGGCAGGGCCAGGTGATTGGCTTCACCGGTGGGGGCGTGCTGATTCCCAGCGACCAGATGTGGTTCCGGGTGATTGTGATTGATAACAACGGCAACTTTCGCTACGTAGACCCATCGCGGTATTACTGAAATCCACGCTTTTCCCAACAGGCTTGTTGCGTGGGTTACCGATGTACCGATGGCTGATAGCTCATAGCGGATAGCTACATTTTGCGGCTTCCAAAGTTCACAACGACAAAGGCCCCAGAACTTGGTCAGGGGCCCCTCGTCTACTCTTTTGGTGGGCGATCCGGGACTCGAACCCGGGACCTCACGCTTATCAGGCGTGTGCTCTAACCAGCTGAGCTAACCGCCCCCACAGCGAGTAATGAGTATAGCGGTGGCTTTGCCGGAGGTCAAGCGAGTCATATAAAAAATTCGGTTGAGCAAAGGAAGGGGCTTCTAAACTGGATTTGTGAATAACCCAGAGAAGCCCAAAGATAGTGTAGCTTGCCAGAACTGCGGAAGTGTGAAAGTCGAATGTGGCGGC
>NZ_QWKY01000059.1 GCF_003574035.1 Meiothermus hypogaeus
AACTCCTGCTCGGCTATACTCTTCCCCTCTCCCAGCCGCTCGTACTCATCCACCAACTGATGCATCCGTTCCCGTATTTCGCTCATTCCAACAGTTTAGGCTGTTTGCCTATTTTCAGGACACACCCTCCAGGAGAACCCACTCCGCATCCGAGAGGTCGCTGGGGTAAAATCTACGTGTAGAAGTCACCCTTCAAGCATAGTAGACTTTTACGACAGCCTCTAAGTCGAATTTAGCACATGCCCCAAGGCCCAATGGTAGTTTGACGCCAGGTGCTTGCAGAGAATGCTGGCCTCTGCAGGCTCGGTGTACATTCGGGTACTACGCCCATGACTGGGCAGCCTGGCCTGCTGGCTTGATGATTTTGACAAACTCAATAGGGCATGACCTAGAACAATTTGGGAGTGCCAATCCACAACACATGGGCTTCCTGGTTGGTTGGATTTCGCCAACGGTGGCGTATACCGGACTTGAAGTGGGCGGTATCACCGGTGGACAAGCGGTATTGCTTGCGTCCTAATTTAACGATGATTTCACCCTTGAGCACATAGACAAATTCTTCCCCAGCATGTTGTATGAGCTCGGTCTCGTAATTGGGGGGAACGATGGAAAGCACAGGCTCAATTTGCCGGCTAGGGTCTACCGAGCCAATACGGGCCATTCGGGTCTTGGACTCAACCAGGCTAAAGAAGTGGAAATCCTTGGCGTAGCGGATGGGGGTATCTGGCTCGGGAACATTTAAAAAGTAGTTGAGGGTAACCCCCAGGGCTTCAGCAATTTTGACCAGCGATTGCACCGATAACCCCGCTTCTCCCCGCTCGACCTGGGAGAGAAAGGGCACGGAAAGACCAGACCGTTTGGCCACTTCAGTGAGGGTAAGCTTCATCTGGAGCCGTCGGGACTTAATCAGGTGACCAACTTGCATGGGTTCCTCCAAGATCAGGAAGCAGATTTACTTTGCCCGGGAACATGGTAAGCTATCAAATAAAATTAAGTAGTTCAAAAAAAGTGTGAGGCTGACGTACGTGTGTAACAAGAATAGTAGTGTAGAACAGGATGGTAATGCCAATTTAGAGCTGAATGGGGTTTTGTACCGCCCCCTTCATATACTATCCTGGATTACATTTTTTACAAAGCCCAGTTTTGATAACCAGCGACTTGGGGAGGTAGATATGAAGCGAGGAATAGGGGTGTGGGGATTGGTTCTGATTGCAGCAGTGCTCTTGAGTGCTGGAGCATGGGCGCAAGGGGTCAAGACCATCCGGGTAGGTCTACAGGCCGGGGGAACCTTTAGCTGGGTTATCTATGCCATTGAACGCTTTGGCATTGATAAGCAACTGGGAATAGAGGTTAGGGAAGTGACCTATCCCAGCAAACCCGCTACCCAACTGGCCTTGCGGGCTGGGGAAGTGCAGGTCACGGTGGACGATTTTATCGAAGCCGTGCGCATGCAGCAGCAAGGAATTCCGGCCAGGGCAGTCTATCCATACAGCCTGGTCACAGGGGGTGTGGTGGTCAAGGCCGATGGCCCCATCAGTACCGTGGCTGATCTGAAAGGCAAGACCATTGGTGCCCAGAGCTTGGGCGACAAGAGCCTGCTGATCCTGCGGGCCCTGGCGGTGTCCAAATACGGTTTCGATCCGCAAAAGGATAGCCGGGTAATTGCTGCCGCACCGCCACTGATGTCGGAGTTGCTGCGCAAAGGGGAAATAGATGCAGGTCTGCCTTTCTGGCATTTTGTGGCCCGTCAGGTCGCTACAGGTGAATCCAGGGAGATCATCTCGGCTAAGCAGATGCTACGCGAGATGGGAGCGCCGGTAGATTTGCCACTGCTCCTGATCATTGCCCGCAACGATCTGGACAAAGATGCCCTGCAGCGGCTGCTCCGGGCAGTACAACTGGCCAACGCCCGCATGAAGACTACTGATGCCTTCTGGACGGAGATCCTGGAGAGAAGGCTGTACGCCCTGCCAGACCCCTCGCTGATGCCCGCAGTGCGGCGGCGTTGGGAAGCTGGGTTACCAACCCGTTGGGATGCGGGTGTGGTGGTGGGATTGAACAACCTGGTGCAACGCATGGTGCAGGTGGCTGGAGCAGAGGTGGTGGGGGTGCAACGCTTTGATCCCAGGGCCTATACCACCGAGTTTGTCCCAGCAGATTAGGTGAGTTGTGGGCTATCTGGCTCGAGGGCAACCTCTAACCATTTTGCGATGCTCGATGGATAATGGGATGGTTTTCCGGCTGCGCGCTTCGAGAATAGCCCTTCTGGCAGTGTATGCTCTTAGGAGCAAGCACGTTTTTTACACTGATTATACCGCTCAAAGGCAGGGCATGATTGGCAACCATATTTGGCGGGTATGGCTACCACCAAAACGATGGCCGAAGGGCCAGGGGGTTTAAGGTGGCGGTGGCTTCACAAACATCTACCCAGGCTCCGTCGGATTTTTTCCGTACATTGGGGCTGCGGGTTATCTCCCTAGTTTCTATCTTCGTGGTTTGGATCGCGCTCTCGTGGATTATGGGGGCCAAGGTAGTGCCGGGGCCGGTGGAAACCATCCAGTTCTTGCTCAAAGAACACCAGAGCGGGCAGCTTTGGTTTCATATCTGGATGACGCTGTGGCGGGTGCTGGTGGCCTTTGTCATCACCATGATGCTGGGCACGCTGATTGGGGTACTGAGCGGAGCCTCCAGAACCCTGGATAAGCTGCTCGAGGCCTGGGTGATTACCGGGTTGGCGATGCCGCGTATCTTGCCGGTGGTGGTGGCCTATCTGCTGATTGGCCTCAACGATACGGCGGCAGTGGTGGCATTGGTAATCATCCTGGTGCCTCAGGTGATTGTGCAAATGCGCGAGGGTATTCGGGCCATTGATACCAAGCTGGTCGAGATGGCCCGAGCCCTTCGGCGTCCTCGGAGCCAGATCTGGCGACAGGTGATTTTACCGCAGTTGGCACCCTATCTGTTGGGAACGGCTCGAGGGGCTTTGTCGCTGACCTGGAAAATGGTGGTGTTTGCCGAGTTGCTGGGGCGTACCAGCGGGGTGGGTTATCAAATCAATTTTTACTTTCAGATGTTTGAGATGCGCGGGATTCTGGCCTATGGCTTTGCCATGACGCTGGTACTGGCGGCTGTGGACATGGCCATGCTCTACTTGAGTGAAAGATCCTTCCGTTGGCGACGTTCTGTGGAGCAGGTGATTTGATGGCTGGGATTCGCTGTGAGGATGTGGGTAAAGTATATCGTCAGCAAGATGGGGAAAAAGTGGTGTTACAGGAGGTGAACCTCGAGGTGCATAGCGGGGAGTTTGTGGCTTTGTTGGGGCCCTCGGGCTGCGGCAAAAGCACCCTGCTCAACATCATGAGTGGGCTTGATCAAGCGCACACAGGTCAAATTCTCTACACTGAGGTACGCGATGCCTCCGAGCCAAAACAGCCTGCTATCGGCTATGTGTTCCAGGAAGCCAGGCTGTTGCCCTGGATGACGGTGCGACAAAACATTCACTTTGCCCTCGAGAGCAGCCCTTCCCCACGAGTGGGCCAGCGGGTAGAGAACTGGCTAGACCGGGTGGGATTGAAAGGCTATTACGATTACTACCCCTACCAGATTTCAATCGGTATGCAGCACCGGGTATCCCTGGCGCGGTCGCTCATCCTGGACCCCGAACTGCTGCTTTTGGACGAGCCATTTAGTTCTTTGGACGAGATTACAGCCATGACCATGCGTAGCGAGGTGCTGGATTTGTGGAAGGAACAACAAGGAACTGTGATACTGGTGACACACAACCCCCTCGAGGCGGTGTTCTTGGCCGACCGAGTCCTGGTAATGGCGGCCAATCCGGGGCGCATCGTGGCCGAGTTGTCGTTGACTGAGCGCCTCTCCAGACCGCGCGATCCTGACAATCGAATGCTATGGGAGATTTCCCGCGAGGCGGTGCGCTTGCTTTCCCCCCACCTGCCCAGCATTCCCGAGGAGGCGGCTACCGATGGCAGAATTGGCCGTTGAGGTCAAAAACATCTCTAAGCAATTTGGGCGCACCCTGGCCCTCGATCAGGTGAGTCTGGAAGTGCCCGCAGGAGAGTTGTTTGCCCTTTTGGGGCCTAACGGTGCGGGTAAAACTACCCTGGTCCACATCCTGTGTACCATACACCTCCCCGATGCGGGGCAGGCCAAAATCGCCGGGTTCGATGTGGTAAATCAGGCGGTGATGGCCCGACAATCCCTGGGCGTAGTATTTCAGGAGCCTAGTCTGGACAGCCGCTTGACGGTATTTGAGAATCTGGACTTTCATGGGCGGATTTACGCAGTGCCGACTGCACTTCGTAAGCAGCGGATCCCCGAAGTATTGGAACTGGTTGAACTGACCAAGTGGCGGGATGCCCTGGTGCGCAATCTTTCGGGTGGAATGAAGCGACGCCTGGAGATTGCCCGTGCCCTGATGCACGACCCAGCCTTGTTGATTCTGGATGAGCCTACCGTAGGGTTGGATGCCCAGACCCGGAGCCGGATTTGGGAGTACATCTATGCCCTGCAAAAAGAGCGTGGCATGACCGTACTGGTTACCACCCACTATATAGATGAAGTAGAAGGCTGTGACCGGGTGTGCATTATTGACAAAGGAAAAATACAGGCCCTCGATACCCCCGAAGCACTCCGGGCCACCTATGGTCAGGAAGTCCTGTGGGTTGAACCCAAAGATGCGCTCGCAAGGGCTGCCATTCTGGGGAAATATCCGCAAGCGTTAGAACACCAGGGCAAGCTCGGCGTCCGCAATCTAAGTGAGGGCCAGGTGGCTGCGTTCTTTGCAGAGTTTGGTACGCGAATCCGCAGTTCCAACCTGCAAACCGCCAGCCTCGAGGATGTCTTTCTGGCCCTCACCGGGCGGGCCATTCGCGATCAGGCCGCTGGAGGCAAAGACGCCATGTTGGAGTTTGGTAAGCGAGGAGGGGAGCACACCCAATGACCCATAAAACCACCCCACCCTCGGTGCTTAACCAGCTGGACGCAGTCTATGCCATCTGGCTGCGGGAGATCAAGCGAGCCATCCGCGACCGGGGCCAGTTGATTGGCGGGGTGAGCCGTCCGTTGCTTTGGGTGCTCATCATGGGCATTGGCCTCAATCCCTACTTCCGTGGAGAAGTCTACGGAGAGGTTCGCTTCATCGTTCCCTACACCTATATCCAGTTTCTGTTTCCAGCGGTTATTGCTCTCAACATGATGTATACGGCGGTACAGTCGGCTATCTCGGTGATCTGGGATCGGGAATTTGGGTTCTTGCGTGAGGTGTTGGTCTCGCCGGCTTCCAGAGCTGCGGTGCTACTGGGCAAGGTGCTGGGAGGCACCACGGTGGCTTTGTTCCACGGTATCCTGGTATTGCTACTGGCCCGCTTTACCGATGTGGCCCTGAGCTGGCCGGCGGTGTTCAAGGCCCTGGGACTGATGCTCCTGCTGGGTTTTGGCCTGACCTCGTTGGGAATTGTAATTGCCAACCGGGTGAAAAGTTTCGAGGGCTTTGGGGTTTTCTCCAACCTGATTATCTTGCCCCTGTACTTTCTCTCCAGTTCTATTTTTCCACTTGACCCGGCTCTCACCCGTGTACAAGCCGTGGTGACCTATCCAGAATGGCTGGTTTTGTTGGTGAGTTGGAACCCCATGACTTATGCGGTAGATGCCCTGCGTGGTGCCCTGATCAACTTCTACCAGTTTGACCCCAGCCTGGGCCTTATTGTGCTGGGGGGTATGTGTGGGGTGTTTTTCCTGTGGGCGCTGTGGGATTTCTCGAGGCAATAGCACATGGCTTGGAAGGATCTGGGATTTCCGCTGGTGTTGGCA
The DNA here is from genome assembly GCF_003574035.1 of Meiothermus hypogaeus. Taxonomy (GTDB): domain Bacteria; phylum Deinococcota; class Deinococci; order Deinococcales; family Thermaceae; genus Meiothermus; species Meiothermus hypogaeus. The sequence goes on from NZ_QWKY01000059.1 coordinate 5,830, forward strand.
CTGGCTCTTATCGCTGCCAATTTCTTGCCCCCCGATACCTCGCTCAAGCATGTGCGGCAAGTAGGGGTACTCAGCCTGTGCGTACCGCAAAACTATCCACCCCTGGCCACCCCTCAAGCCAATCCACCCGGCATTGACATTGAACTGGCCCAGCAAATTGCCCAGCGGATGGGCTTGCGCCTCAATGTCAACGTGATCTCTACCATGGGCCGCGACCTCAATCCTCGCAACTGGCGGGTGACCCGTGCGCAGTGCCAGATCCTGGCGGGGGGTGTGGTAGATTCTCCCCTCAGCCGCAGTTTCCTGGATGTCACCCCGCCGTATCTGGAAACCGGCTGGACCCTGGTCGCCACCCCGCAACTAGCTTCGATACAAGGAGCCAGGGTGGGGGTTTTTCTGGGAGTGGCAGGGCTGGATCGAGTGGCACTGGGACAGTTTTTGCGCGAGCGTGAGGCTGAAGCCATTGTGGTCAATGATGTGGTGGAGCTCGAGCAAGGCCTTCTCAGCCGCCGTTTCAACCTCGCCGTGACCGAAACTCTCACGGCCCGCCAGTTGGGCGGCAAGCATGGCTGGAAAGTAGAGCTGCTACCCCCCTGGCTAGGTCGCTATCCGCTGGTTATGGGTTTGTGGAAGGGCGATCTGACCCTGAAGCGCGAAATTGTCAAAGCCATGCAAAACATCCAGCGTGAGGGGCAATTCCTGTCTATCCTGAGCCGTTATCAGCTAGCATCGGCATCTCCAGAATGTACGATTTGTCGCTGAGTAAAACAAGCTCGTTATGTCAAGCGTCAAAAATACTTTGATACTTGAAAATAAATCTGATAGGTAATATAGTTTTTTTCAAATCAATACCAAAACACCGCTTGGTAAGTGTGGGCGAGTGGAATAGGGAGGAACGAGTGAAGTTTAAACCTTTATGGGTAGGTGTGGGGTTGTTGTCTTTAGGGCTGGTGGTTCTTGCCCAACACGACTCGCCACAAGGGCAGAGCGGTACGCCCACGCAAATAGCCCAAAAAGCTGTTCAGGATGGGGTTTATACAGCCCGCCAGGCTGATCGTGGCAAGGAGGTCTATCGTGCTCAGTGTGCTGGCTGCCACGGAGCCAATATGATCGGTGGCACCGCGCCCGTGCTGGCTGGTGCGTCCTTCCAGACCAGATGGAAGGAAAAAACCCTGGGTGATTTCTTCGACTATATCAAAACCCGTATGCCGGTGGGTAAGCCCAACTCGCTGACGGCTCAGCAAACCTCAGACATCATCGCCTTCATCCTGCAAACCAATCAGTACAAGGCAGGTACGGCCCTGTTGCCTCCCGACCAACGGGCGCTGCAAACCATCGCTTTCGATAAGGCCGCCCAGGAAGCTGCCGCCAAAGCTGCCCAGGCCCAGCAAGCACCGGCGACGCAACCCCAGGCGGTAGCTCCTGCCAATCCCTCTGGGCCGCGCACGGTCCTCAATGGTGTTTTTACAGCTGCACAGGCCGATCGGGGCCGGGCTGCCTATCTAGATGGTGGAAATGGGTGCGCAGGGTGCCATGGCAGCGAACTGGGTGGAAGCCCCGGTGGACCGGGGTTGGTACGGGCTACCTTCCGATCCAGGTGGGGCGGCAAAACCGTGGGTGAGTTGTTCGAGTACACCAAGACCCGCATGCCCCCAGGCCGGACGGGTAGCCTGAGTGATCAGGCCTACATCGATATTATTGCCTTCATCTTGCGTTCTAATAACTATCCGGCAGGCCAAACCGAACTCAGGGCCAACCCGGACGACCTCAAGCAGATTGGAATCCCACAGTAGGGATTGCAGCGATCTGGTTTCAAGAAGGAGGGTGCATGAAAGGAAAGTGGTTGTTCTCGGCATTGGTCATGTTGGTGGGTGCAGTGGGGTTTGGTCAGAAGACCGTCCCCAACTTTGTACCCGTTACCGATGCGCAGCTTAGGAACCCGCCCGCTGGCGATTGGTTGATGTACCGCCGCACTTTTGATGCCTGGGGGTATAGCCCCCTGAACCAGATCAACACAGCCAATGTAAGCAGGCTGCGTCTGGTATGGTCGCGGGCCATGGAATCGGGATGGAACGAAGGTACCCCCCTTATCCGCAACGGGGTTATGTTCCTGCCCAACAACAGCGATGTGATCCAGGCGCTCGACGCCAGAACCGGCGACCTGATCTGGGAGTATCGCCGCAAGGTTGAAGGTAGGGATAAATTCGCCAACTACCTCGGCCAGATCAAGCGTGGTATCGCAATTTACAAGGATAAAATCTACACCGTTACCGGCGACAACTTTGTGGTGGCCCTGGATGCCAGAACCGGGAAGGTGGCCTGGGAAACCCCACGCGGGGATGTGGGTGAGGTCATGTATGCTTCTGCGCCCATTGTCGCTAATGGGGTGGTAGTGGCCGGCAGTAGCTGCCAGTTCTCGGGCTTTGGCTGCTATGCCACTGGGCACGACGCCGACTCTGGGGAAGAACTCTGGCGCAATTACTTCATCCCACGCAAAGGTGAGCCGGGGGACGAAACCTGGAACAATACCCCCTTTGAGTCGCGCTGGATGACCGGGGCCTGGGGCCACCTAACCTACGATCCCCAGACCGATATTGTGTACTACGGCTCTACTGGCACTGGTCCTGCTTCCCCTACTGTACGCGGGACGTTGCCAGCCAGTGGTGATGTGGTCACCGGTGGGCCGGGCTCGCAAGCCGGTACCAACACCCGTTGGGCTGTCAAGCCCAAGACCGGACAAGTGGTATGGCGACGTCAACTGCTGCCGGGTGACTCCTGGGATCAGGAGTGCACCTTTGAGATGATGCTGATCAACACCAGGCTTGCTCCAGCTCCCGACGCAGCCCTGGCCGTTAACCCCGCCATCCGCAGCGGCGAAACCCGCAAGGTATTGGCTGGTGTGCCGTGTAAGGTCGGTACCTTCTGGAACCTGGATGCCCGCACGGGTGAGTTCATTTATGCCCGCAATACGGTTGTTCAAAACATGATCTCCAAGATTGACAACCGGGGTAACGTGACTCTAAATAATGACACAATTTTGAAGGAAGTGGGCAAGTCTTACGAAGTGTGCCCGACCTTCCTAGGTGGTAAGGACTGGCCCCCGGCAGCCTACTTCCCCCCGTTGAACGCCATCATTGTCCCGCTCAACAACGCCTGCTCGACGATGAAACCCAGTTCGGCTGAGCCCACTCCCAGAGATGTCTATGCCACCGAATTAACCTGGAAGTTGGCCCCAGGACAGACCAATATGGGTCGCTTAGAAGCTATTTCGGTGGAGACGGGCAAGACCTTGTGGAAGTTTGAGCAGAAAGCGCCAAACTACGCAGCGGTGCTCACTACTGCTGGTAACCTGGTCTTTACCGGTGGGCAGGACTCGAGGATTCGTGCCCACGATGCACGCAATGGCCGACTGCTGTGGTCCACCCGCCTGCCTTCCACCATTAGCGGTCACCTGGTGACCTATGCAGTGGATGGCAAGCAATACGTGGCCGTAGTGGCGGGGTCAGGCCTAGCCGATGGAATTTTGTCGAGTGCAGTACCAGAGGTAGATTTTAAGTCGGGTTCAAACGCCGTGTTTGTGTTTGCTCTTGACTAAATCTCCAGCACTGTTTAGCCGGGCTGGGAGATTAACTCCCACCCGGCTATTCTAGGAAAGCCGTTCAGACCAACAATGGATCGAGCAATTCAATCGAGGCAGATAGGGCTAGCGTGGATGCTAGCGCTTCTAGTTATAGGGGGCTGTGCCTGGGCCCAATCCAAAGACCCGCCTGTCCCCCGCGATCTTTTGCAAAACCGCCGTTCGGTGCAGGGAGATGCCATCACTTTTTGTATCAACCCAGTTACCTTGGCGGCAGATTTCAACCGTGCAGTGGCAACAGAGATTGCTAAAGCCCTACTTTCAAAAGCCAATTTTTATGACATAAAGCCTTTCAATAAAGCCCAGCCGCTTGACTATAGCTTCCCCCTGAGCGATCAGGAGTTGCTGATATACCTTTCAGACTTCTGTGAGGTGTTTACAGGGTTTAATCTGACCGGCAACACCTATCCCGAATGGCTCACCTTCAGTCGCGTCTATGCCCACACCAGATTTGTGCTGGCGGTGACCAACCCTAGCTATACCCGCCTCGAGGATATCCCGACTGATAAAGCCATCGGTACACGGTTTATCTCTGCTGCCGATCTGCGCTTGGTGAGCCACCTCCAATCGCTTCCGGAAAACCAGCGCCTTCAGCGCTTTCCCTTCTTCAACAACCAAATTCTGGTTGAAAAACTGCTGGACGGAACCGTAGAGGGCATTGTCATTTGGGAGCCAGCGCTACTGTCCGCCCTCAAGGGTAATCCCAAAGCGGCCTCGGTGCAGGTGATCTCAACCGGCAATTTTCAAGCGCCGGTCATTCAGTTCGGGATGGCCTTGCGTGCCAAAGATACCTACTTGCGCACGCTGCTCGATCAGGCCATTGATTCTTTGGTCAAAGATGGAACCATTGACCGCTTGATGGAGCAATATGGCATTCCAGGCAAGGCGGGCGCAGTTGAGGAAGCTAGACAACAGACTTCCAATACCCTCGTTACCGCGCTGGTGGTGGGTTTGTTGATAGCACTGTTTCTGGTGGGAAGCGGGTGGAGAAAGTTACGGGCCAGAACCAGGGTTTAACAGGAGCTAAGTTCATGAGGCGATTCCTACCTATCATCATCGTGGCAGTACTGGCTATTGCGGGTTGGCTGATCTACAGCACCAACCGTCCTGGAGTACAAACTAGCTCTGGACCGGCGAGCGATGCTGTGCTCGAGAACCCCAACCCCGCCGATTGGCCCATGTACCGCCGTACCTATGATGGTGCTGGCTACAGCCCACTAAACCAGATCACCAAAGAAAACGTGCGGAATCTTCAGTTTGCCTGGTCATCGTTTATTGCAGCAGGAGTCGTACAGGTCACACCTATTGTGTATCAGGGAGTCTTGTATTTACCCCAACCTGGGGACACCATTGAAGCCTACAATGCCAAAACCGGTGACCGTTTGTGGACCTATGCGCGGGAGTTGCCCAAGGATGTGGACATCACACCGTTGTACGTGCAGCGTACTACCCGAAACATTGCCATCTACCAAGATAAAATCTATCATGCGACTGCCGATGGTTATGTGATTGCGCTGGATGCAAAAACCGGCAAACTGGCCTGGGAAACCCAGATAGGCGACTATAAACAGATGACCCATGTGGCAGGCCCCCTGGTGGTTAAGGGCAAGGTGATTACTGGACGAGCCTGTGCCACCACCGCGACAGAAGGATGCTTTATCGTTGCCCACAATGCCCAGACCGGTAGCGAGCTCTGGCGACGCTATCTGGTACCCAAAGCTGGAGAGGCTGGAGAGGACACCTGGGGTAGTGTAGCCGTCGAAAAACGCCAGCAGGTCGGGGCCTGGCTGGTTGGGAGTTACGATCCTGTGCTGGATTTGTTGTTTTGGGGCACTTCGGTTCCCCTGCCTTTATCTGAAGAAGTCCGTGGTTCGGGTGCAGCCGAGCTGGCCTATACCAACGCCACGCTGGCCATGAAGCCCGATACTGGAGAAATTGTTTGGAGTTTCCAGCATTTACCCAGGGATAACTGGGGGATGGATCATACATATGAGCGCCTGGTGGTAACCACAGAAGTATCACCTGATGCCAACACAGTGAAGTGGATTAGCCCAAAAGTGATAGCAGGGCAAGAGCGCAAGGTGATCACCGGCGTTCCGGGCAAAACGGGTTTGGTCTGGACATTGGATGCGGCAAGTGGTGAGTTTCTTTGGGCTCGAGAAACCATTGGTCAGAACCTTATTCGCGACATCAATAAGGGAACCGGTAAGCCAATTCTGAACGAAACAGTGATACCCAAGGCGGGTTCGGTCAGGGTATGCCCTTCCAATCTTGGAGGTAAAAACTGGGCAGCTTCGGCCTATGCGCCTGAACTAAAAGCCATCTATATCCCGCTGGTCAATGCTTGCATGGAAGTTGGGATATCGGGTGAGGAAATCACCACTCAGTTGAAACCTGCGGCCAGCCAACCCGACCAGCTTGGGGTGCTGGAGGCTATCTCGGTATCTACGGGCCTGACCTTGTGGCGCTACACGCAACCTGCACCCATAGGAGCAGTGTTGACTACAGCGGGTGGGTTGGTATTTGCCGGAGATGTAAACCGCCGCTTCCGTGCCTTCGATGCGGAAAGTGGAAAGGTGCTATGGGAGACCGTGACCAGTGGGCCGGTGACCGGAACACCCATAAGCTATTCAGTCGAGGGCAAACAATACGTAGCCGTTGCGCTTGGGGGTGGCACCGATATAGAACGACTCTTGGAGCTAACCCCAGATCTGCGCCCTGGCGCAGGAGGTAACGCGCTCTTTGTGTTTAGTTTGCCGGATTAGGACCCGGAGAATGCAGATGACCCCTTCTATGACAAAAGAGCGCCTTGGAGGCTTGAAGCAGTACCTGGGAGCCAGCCGTATGCGCCTTCAGATTCGGCGCTTTGTGGAGGGCATGGGTTGGGGGTTGTTGGGAACCGCAATAGTAGGTGTAGTGCTGGGCTTGCTGCGCTGGGTAGGGTTATGGTCCAATTCGCAAATAACCATCATGGTCTTGTGGGGGTTTGTGGGGGTTTGGACGGTGGGCTTGCTGCTGTTCCTGCTGCACACGGTTCCTAGCCTGAGCCAGATGGCACAACAAGTAGATCAGCGGTTGGTCTTGAACGAGCGATTGAGCACTGCACTGGAAGTGGCGCCCAGGGCCCCGAGGGATGCCATCCATGCCCAGATCTATTCGGCCCTGATCGAAGATGCGGCCCAACGCTCGAAGGTATTGAAGCCTGGTGCTTTGGTGCGCTTTGGTTTTCCCAAGACCTTGGCCTATGCCCTGGGGCTGGGGGTATTGGCGCTTGGATTGCAGTGGCTGCCCCTCCTTAGAGTAACCACCTTGCCCCAGGGCGATGCCCTGAGCCCCGAAGAGAAAGCGGCTACAGTAGCCCAGCTCGAGCGGGTCGGGGAACTAATCCAAAAAGATGCCGAGCGCAGCAACGACCCCTATCTGCAAGCCACAGCTCGTTCCATTGAGCGGCTTAAATCTGATATCAAGGCTGGGCGCCTCAGCACACCCGTGCTTCAGCAGGAGATTGGGCGGCTGACCGAGCGTATCCAGCGAAACTACAACTTACCCAGCCCATCTGCTAGACCATCTGAGGCCACCAATGTCCAAGGCCAGAGTGAAGCCGAGATAGCCAACCCGGTGCAATCTTCGCAACCCCAGCCACAAGGCCTAGCCCCTACGAATTCAGAGCAAACCCCGCAAAAACAAGCTGTACAGTTCGATCCGACCCAGAGCCTGAACCAACTGGCCAAGGAACTGGAGAAACAGACCCAAAACTCGAGTGAACCCCAGGCTCCCCAGACCCCACCGCAAACCCAGAAACAACAGACCGATTGTGGGGGCGAGGCCTGTGGAGACCAGTATGCCCTGGCGCGGGCGCAGCAAGCCAAGGATGCTGAAGCGTCGGCTCGCTCCCAGATTAATCGGCCTCCAGGGGGTGCTGCTGGTGGTTTTGGCGATCAGGCCGGTAAGGATCCAGGAGGGCAGTCTGGAGCCAGGGGAACTCCCTTGCCGTCCAGGCCCAATGCGCAGCAGGTCAAACTGCCGTTCCAGGCTCCACAGTCGGGACGACGTATCCAGATCATGGCCCCCCCTTCTCCGGATGGCCTGCGAGGTGTAGTGGGTGGAGAGGCACCGGTCCAGAACTGGACGCAACAGGAAGAAGTGCCTATAGGACTGGGTTACTTGCAAAGCCAGAACCGCAGTATCGTGCGTAACTACTTCACCCCAGCAAAGGAGAACCCATAGTGGAAACGGTCAACCTTGAAGATGAGCTGGCCAAGTTGCAGCAAGCCCGCGAGGGAATTGCCCGGGTGATGGTCGGTCAAAAGCAAGCTATAGATCAGGTATTGATGAGCCTGATCTGTGGAGGGCATGTGTTGTTGGAAGCCGCCCCGGGGATGGGCAAGACCCTGCTGGTGCGCACTATTGCCCAGGTATTTGGTATGCACTTTTCACGGGTGCAGTTCACTCCCGACCTGATGCCAGCCGACATTACCGGTACGGTAGTACTGATTCACGATGATCAGGGCAAGACCCATCTGGATTTTCAGCCCGGCCCCATCTTTGCCCAGATGGTGCTGGCCGACGAAATTAACCGGGCTACCCCCAAAACCCAATCGGCCCTGTTGGAAGCCATGCAAGAGCATACCGTCACCGTAGCCGGTAAACAACACGCCCTTCCTGAGCCCTTTTTTGTGCTGGCGACCCAGAATCCCATCGAGCAAGAGGGAACCTATCTACTGCCAGAAGCCCAGATTGACCGCTTTTTCTTTAAGGTACAGATCCCTTATCCACCCGAAAATGTGCTGGAAGAAATTTTGGAACTGACCACTGGGGCTGAGGAAGCCAAGGCCGAACAGGTACTTACCCCCGAGGATGTCCTGTACCTGCAAAAGTTAACCAGGGCGGTTCCAATGGCATCGCACGTGCGCCAGGCGGTAGCCAAGTTTGTATTGGCCACCCAACCCACCGATTCCAAAAACCTCAAAGAAGTGCAGCGCTATGTGCGTTTTGGCGTGAGCCCACGCGGGGCTCAAGCGCTTATCCTGGCCGCCAAGGCCCATGCGCTGTTTGAGGGCCGCTATAACGTGAGCTTTTCCGATCTCAAAGCTGTTTTGTTCCCATCCCTGCGTCACCGCTTCAACCTGAATTTCGAGGGGCAGGCCGAAGGAATTAACGTGGACGGGTTGTTGGAGCGCATATTTAATGAGACCGTGGGGAACAAGGCTGCATGAGCGGCTTGTGGGTAGATGGAGCGGGTGAGTCCTGGTGAATGGTGCCCTGGTTCCCACCCCTTTGCTACAGCAGCTGATCCGCAAAAAATTAGTCGTGCGGCGGGCGCTGGCCAGCCTAGGCATCGGGGAGCGCCGTTCCAAAGCCAAGGGGCCTGGTATTGAGTTTGCCGAACACCGACCCTATCAGATTGGTGATGATATTCGTTATCTTGACCCCTATTTGGAAGCCCGCCTGGGACAGCCTTTTATCAAGCAGTTCACCATGTACCAGCAGCTTTCGGTAACGGTGTTGCTGGATGCCAGCCTTTCGATGGCGCAGGGGGCGCCGGAGAAATTCACTTTCGCTCAAAAGATTGCGGCAGGGCTTGCGTATACGGGCATCGCAGGAGGCGATCAGGTGTTGCTGGGGGCTTTTTCGGGGGAGTGCATCCGGTGGTCGCCGATGTTTCGCGGTATCTACAAAGCCAGTGAACTTTTTGCCTGGCTGCAACACCTCAAGCCAGGTGACACTACCTTGCTGCCCAAAGTCGTAGCCAAAGCTGCGCCGCGCTTGCGCCGAGGGGGATTACTGTTTTTGGTGAGCGACTGGATGGGGGAGGGCGCCGAGGAAGCCGTGGCTCTTTTGCAAGGGTTGCGCCAGGATATTGTGGGAATCCATGTGCTGGCCCCCGATGAGGTGGAGCCAGAACGCGTCGGGTCAGGGGGTTTGCGCCTGGCCGATGTTGAAAACGGGGAGGAAATAGAGCTTGTTTTGGATGCGGGCTTGCTCCAGCGCTACATGGAGCATCTGGAAAACTGGAAGGAAAGCCTTAAAGCCTTGCTCCAGCGCCAGCAGGGGCTTTATTTTCAGGTGCGCTCGGATGATAACCTCGAGCTGCTGTTTCTGCGCGATTTTCAGGCGGGGGGTCTGCTGCGGTGAGTTTGCTTTTTCCCCTGTGGTTGCTGGTGGGGTTGGTGGGGTTGCTGATTGTGCTGCTGCACTTGAGGCGACGTACCCGCCGTACCCAGGAAGTCTCCAGCCTCTACCTGTGGCGCAAAATTGCTCACGACCTCCTACCCCAAACCCCCAAAGAACCGCCCCCGCTCAACCCCTTGTTGTTCCTACAAATTCTATTTGTGGTGCTGCTGGCGCTGGCCTTGGCCCAACCCATTTGGGGAGCGCTGCCGGCCAAAGGGCAACATACGATTTATCTGTTGGATGCCTCACAAAGCATGCAGGCGGTGGATGTGAAACCATCACGGTTTGAAGCTGCCAAGGCCCAGATCTTGCGTGAGGTGCAGGCCCAGCGGGGCAACCGGGTTTCGCTTGTGGTAGTGAGCAATGTGCCCTATGCGGCGATTGCCCGGCAGCAGAATGTGGGGAACATAGAAACCCTGCTAAGCAGGGTCTCGGGGAGCGAGGGCTGGGCCAACTGGCGCGAGGCGTTGCCGTTGTTGGCGGGTTTGCAGGTAGAAGGAGAAGCCCTGCGGGTGGTGCTTTACAGCGATGCCCAGGGAATGCAGCAGGCCCAGTCGGTGCTGGCTCGAGCCGTTGCAGCTGAGGCTCTGGAAACCCGATCCCTGGGGAGGGCGCTTCCCAATGTGGGGTTTTATCGGGTGACACCGGAAGCCTCGGTCAACAGGCCGGGTTTGTGGCGGTTGGAAGGGCATATTACCAACTTTGCTGGTGAAAGCAAGGAGGTGACAGTTGAAGCCTGGTTTCACGCTATCAACGGTTCGGTTCGGTCTTTGCTCAAGACACAGGTCAGGCTTACCCCCAACCGGGCCAGCTTCTTCCGCATCGAGGTCACCCCGCCGGGGGCGGGGGTGGTCGAGTTGCGACTGCCCCCAGATGACTTACCCAGCGACAACCGGGCTTTCTTCCACCTGGCGACCACCCCCCTCAAACCTCGAGTGCTGTATTTGGGAGCGGTCAATCCGGCTTTGCAAAAAGCGCTTCTGGCCATGTCCAACCTCGAGGTGTTTGCTGCAGAAAGACTGCCTGCTGACAGTGATACCTATAACCTGGTGGTGGTGGATGGGGTCTTGCTGGAACGCCACCCCCGCACCCATACCTTGTGGATCAACACCAACCCTACCCCCGGTATGGCTCGACCCGGTCTGCTGGACGATCCCTACCCAAGCGGCTGGCAGAGCCAACATCCGCTCTCGATTTCGCTGGATTGGTCGGAGGTATTGCTCAACCGAGCCCTGGAGATTCCCCGGCTGGCCGGAGCGGAAGTTTTGCTCGAGGCGGGCGGAAAGCCCCTGGTGCAAGCGCGCACCAATGCCTATGGGCGCGAAGTGGTGGTAGCTTTCGCCTTGCAAGATTCCAACTGGGCTACCCAAACCAGCTTCCCGGTGTTTGTGGCCAACCTGCTGCGTTGGGCTGAACCCCGCCTGGAGGGCTCGACCTATTGCCTGGTGGGCGAACCCTGCCTTATAGACCCCAGGCTTCTGGCGTTTCGTTGGCAATTGTGGAACCCTCGAGGCCAGCCGGTGCTACTACCTATCGGCTTTTCCGAGGCCACCACACAGGCCCAGGATTCCAATCTGAACCGCTGGCTATTGCGGGCACTGGAGAACACCTTCAGACCCCAGCAAGCGGGTATCTGGGTGCTTGAGTCCGGCGGGGTACGCTATCCCATTGCGGTGAATGGATTTTACCCCCAGGAGTCGGATCTACGCCTCGAGCAAAGCCGCAGCGCAGCAGTACCGGAGGCGGCACAAACCTCGAGGCCGGTCTGGCTGCTGTGGGGTGGGCTGGTGGTCCTTGCGCTGGGGGTCTTGCTGGTGGAGGGGTGGCTGGCTGGGCGTAGCGAAGGTTTCTTGAACCCACAAAACCTGACCCGCCACAACCCACTGGCCTGGCGTCGCAGGGCTATGTTGTTGCTGCAAGGTCTTGCGGTGCTGCTGCTGTTGCTGGCCCTGTTCGACCCACGCCTTCCGCTGCCAACCCGCCAGCACTACCAGGCTGTGGTGGCCGATCAACCCGAACTCTATGTAGGTGGTGCGAGAGAGCGCCTCGAGGCATACCTGAACCAGGTGGTGGGCCGCTCGAGGGCCCCACTGGGCTTGGTCTGGCTGGGAGACCCGCCGCTGCTGGGATCGGATATAGGCCATTCGAAGACGCTCACGCCCGCGCCATCTGTTCCAGGCAGCAACCTCCAGGCCAGCCTGTCGCTGGCTGCAGGCCTGCTTCCGCCGGGAGCTTCCAATCGAATCGTCTTGGTGGCCGATGGTATCGAGACCAGCGGTAGCTTTACCGATAGCCTCGCCCAAATCGCAGCCCGTGGAATTGCTGTGGATGTTCTACCGGTGGGGGGTATTCCTGCGGGTGAAGTGGTGGTGGAACAAGTGACCCTGCCCCGGCTGATTCATGCGGGAGATACTTTTTTGCTCCAGGGCATCGTCTACAGCGACCGGGCCACCCAAGCCCAGTTGCGGGTTTGGCGAGAAGGAAAGCTCTGGGCCGAGCAGGCTGTTCAACTACTGGCTGGACGCAACCGTATCGAAACCCCCTTACGGGAAGCAGCAGCCGGGAACTACAACTATCGCCTCGAGGTACTGGCTCCTGGCGATACTTTCCCGCAAAATAACCAAGCCCGTGCCCTGGTCGCAGTACAGCCCTCGGCCAGGGTAGGCATCTTCACCAGCGAGGATCAGCAAGCTGAAATTCTGGTCAGGGCGCTGCGTTTGCAAGGCCTGGATGTGAGGGTGGTGCGTCCAGAGAACATTCCAAAATCTCTAGAGGAGTGGGCCGCGTTTGAAGTAGCCATCCTTATGAACCTGCCGGTCATCCGACTGCCATCCGAGCGCCAGGTGGTGCTGGAGCGCTGGGTACGAGAGCAGGCAGGGGGGTTGCTGATCCTGGGTGGAAATAGCAGCTTTGGCCCTGGAGGGTATTATCAGACCACCCTGGAACGCCTTTCACCGCTTTCCAGCAGGGTGCCCCGCGAAGCACCCAAAGTAGCCACGCTCTTTGTGATAGATAAGTCGGGCAGCATGAACCAGCCCGCCGGACAGGTGCGCCGCATTGACATTGCCAAACAAGCCATTTTGGGCGCACTGGATTTGTTGCACCCGGAGAGCCTGGCAGGGGTAGTTGCCTTCGATGCTATTGCCAACCTGGTGGTGCCGATGCAATCGATCCGGGATAGAGCAGGCTTTGCAGAAAAGCTGAATAAGGTTGAACCGGGGGGTGGCACTTCGATTTACCCGGCCCTCGAGCTGGCCCTGCAAACCCTCCAGAAGGTGGATGCGGCGGGGCGGCATGTGGTCTTGCTGACCGACGGGCTTTCCACGCCGGGGGACTTCGAGGGGGTGGTGGGGCGCATCGTGGCGGCGGGCATCACCTTGAGCACGGTAGCCGTTGGAGATGGGGCCCGCTTGGATCTAATGGAAAACATTGCTCGTTGGGGGGGTGGTGTAGCTCACGCTACCACCGACTGGCAAGCCTTGCCGGCCATCCTGGCCCAAGAAGCGCTGCTGCAATCCAAGACCCCGGTCAAGCAGGAGGCTTTTGTGCCCGTCTGGCGTGACCGAAGCGTGGGCTGGTTGCAAGGACTTCCCGATACATTACCGCCGCTACGGGCCTACGTGCAGACCACTGCCAAGCCAGAGGCTCTGGTGCATCTCCTGGGGCCTGGCAGCGACCCCATTCTGGCCTCCTGGCGCTACGGGCTAGGGCAGGTGGTAGCCTTCACCTCGCAGGCCAGCGGCCCCTGGGCCAGCGAGTGGATCCAATCGCCCCAGTACCCCCGGTTGTGGGCGCAGGTGGTACATGCGGTGTTGCCCACCACAGCCCGTTTGGGGCTGAACCCCGTGGTGGATCGTAAAGGCAACAACGTGCATTTGCTGGTAGAAGCGCTTACCCCGCAAGACGAACCCCACAGCCAGCTCAACCTGCAAGCGGAGGTCACGCTTCCAGGTGGGCTGGGTTGGGCGGTGCCATTGCACGAAAGCGCCCCAGGTCGCTATGAGGCCCGGTTTAGAGCTGAAAACCAGGGTAGCTACCAAGTAGAGATTCGGGCCATGGAAAGCCCTATCCCACTCCAGAACCGCCCCTTCACGATTGCTGCCAACATCCCTCCCTTGCCTCCTGCGGCGCAGGTGGATTTTTCCATCCCCTATCTGCCCCGCTATGGTTTTGATGCTCGAGGGAGTGATGTATTGACTACCGTGGCCCAGGTTTCGGGCGGGCGGGTATTGTTGGACACTGTTCCGTCTGAATTATCGGGTAGCTGGTACTGGACATCGAGGGCTGTGTGGCCCTTCCTGGTACTTCTGAGCCTGATTTTCTTCATGGGAGCTCTGGTATTGCGTTATCTACCCAACCTTGCACTGTGGGTTATTCGTAGAAGAGCGGTGGTGACCCAGTAAAAAAGCAAAAACACAGCGTTGACTGCCTTCTACGCTGCGCCAAACCAAGCTTATCATACCAACTTTACCCGATCAGTTTTCATTCAGGCAACCACTCATAAGAAATCCCTCTGATCCATTCCCTCATCATCCTCCCGGCCACCAGTGGAAGAGGGTATGGCTCCGAATAAGGTCCGGCTGGGTCTGCAGGTAGGCACAGCGGGCTTCCACTTTGCTCCACAGTGCCTCTTCACCGACATTCCGCACCATTCTTATTCCAGGAGGTAATATCGCTCCACCCCCAGCAGACGGGCTGCCGTCTCGTGATGGGGTGTCAGGTTGAGCACCCGGGGCCTGCCCTCCAGCACCACCAGACGCACCCACAGGAAAAGCTGGAACACCCAGCGTAGGG
>NZ_QWKY01000006.1 GCF_003574035.1 Meiothermus hypogaeus
TGGTGCCTCAGGTGGCTTTGCAGCACCGTGTCGCCCACCTTGTCCAAGGCGCCCTGCACGGCCTTGATCTGCTTGAGCACGTCCACGCAGTAGGGTTCACCCTCGAGCATCTTGAGGATGCCCTCGACGTGACCCTTGACCGACAGCAGCCGCCGCCGGGCGTCCTCACGGACGCGGGGCTCGAGATGGAGGGTATGTTCTTGAACCAGGCTCATCGCTTCTCCTGACCTTCCCGGCCGGCTACCGCGCCACCTGGGCGCTGTAACCTTCTTCCTGTACGGCCTCGATCAACCGGTCCACCGGGGCGTCGCCCTCGACCACCGCGCGCCCCTGGTCCAGGAAAACCTCCACCTTCTGTACGCCCGGGACACTCTTCAGCGCCTTCTCGACGGAGATCTTGCAGTGGCCGCAGCTCATGCCTTCGACTTTAAGTTCGGTCATCGGGTCTCCCTTAATCCACCCCCCCGGGGGTGGGTCGCTTTAGATTATCAAGCCCAGGTTTGAGCTGTCAACCCCACCCCCCGGGGGGTGAGGCTCACAGGGCCGGGCAACCGACCCGCCCCTGACCCGGGGTCGGTCGCGGCCCGTTGCCGCGACCTCCGGGCCTCAGGGGGTGACCGCGACAAGCACCGTCAGCCCGCGAGACACCGCGGCACGGCGGTGACGACGGCCCGTGCAGCGTCCGGCGGCGGATGTTCTCGTCCGGTCCTGAGGATAAAGGCGGGCTTTACACAGGCTTAACCTCGCCGGCCTACGCTAGGTCTTGAGGTAAAAAACATGAGAAAGAGAATTCTTACTCCGATGTTGGTATTGTCCATGCTGCTTTTCACTTCCGGCTTCGCTCAAGACATGCCCAGCCCCGGAGGGGGGCCGGACTTCGGCAAACACGTCTCCGGCATGGCCCCCGAGCATCCGCGTGAGCACGGGGCCCAGTTCGGAGCTTGCGTCAGCAGCATGGCTCGAGGGGAAGGTTGCGTCCATTAGGCCCCCTGACCAACCGCTTCTCCGTGTCGCCCCCGCCCACCTCGTGGGGCTTTGGCCCCTGCGCGCCCTCGGGGAGCGACGGCACGGGCAGTGTAGAGCAGCCTTCTCGAAGTTTTTTCCAGCCGGAATGACCTCCGTGTCGTCGATAGCAACGTCGTGGCCGTGCGGCGGAGGGGGCGACTTTCGACAAAGTCGCCCTGGAGAAACTTAGCACCCCACACCCCTCGTACCGGATTCGGTCAGCCCGCCGCGGTTCGACACCGGACTCACCCGGCCGGGGGACGCGGGTTTCGCCGGGCGCGGTGAGGGGCGTGCCCCGGGGCTCAGAAGGATGGCCTCTCGGGTTTTGGCGCGAGGGTGGCCATCTTCTTGAATCCCGTATAAGAGGTTAGCCTCATGGGTGTTCCAACGCGGCCGAAGTGCTGGCCTTCACCCTCGGGAGGTTACCCAAGCCGTGACCCGCGTGCCTTCCGGAGGCTTTCGCTTCAACCGCCTAAGCATCCAAATTGCCAGCAGGATGAGCGGTACGGAGAAAAGCTGGGTAGCGGTGAAGAAGCCAATGCCCAGTTGGTTGTTCTGGTACGCCGACAGCCACAGGGGGTTGAGCCGGAAGGGCTCCTCGAGCACCGAGCGCAACAGGCTGTACCACAGCACGAACTGCCAGAAGGCGTAGCCGAATGGCCGCCCAGGGCGCAGCCAGAACCCTGTCGCGACCAGCAACGCCAGCCCGATGACCGCGCCGTAGATCTGGGTCAGGTGCAACGGCCCCATCACCACCGGCCCCGCGCAGGCCCCGTACGCCAGGTCGAAGGTGCTGGTACAGACGCCGGGGAAGCCCGAACCCTGTGGGAAGGTATAGCCGATGGGCAGGGTGGTGAGCCGCCCGGCACTGTCCCAGGCGCTCAAGAAATTGCCGATACGCCCGCCGATGATGCCCAGCGCCACCCCAGGAAGGGCGGCCTCGAGGTAGGGGTAAAAGGGCAGGCCGTGGCGCCTGTGGTAATACCAGAAGGCCAGTAGCCCCCCGGCCATGCCGCCGTGGAACGAAAGCCCCCCGCGCCAGACCTCCAGCACCGACCACGGGCTGGCGAGAAAGGCATCCGGGTTGGTGATCACGTAAGCCACCCGGGCCCCCACCACCCCCCACAGCACCGCCCAGAAGGCTGTCCGCTCGAAATTAGCCGGGTCGTGGCCCCAGCGCCGGAGCAGGCGTTTAGCGACCTCCACCCCCACGAGAATCGCCAGCACGATGAGGAGTCCGTGCCAGCTTATGAACAAAGGGCCGAGTTTGATTCCCGCAGTGTCCATGACTGTACCCCTCGAGGGTTGTAGGGTTTGTGCCACCCCTTCGCCCGCTCGAGGCTACCCCGCCCCGGTTAAGCCTGCGTAAAAGACCCCGGGCTCTTCCGGAACGTCAGGGTGGTCCGGCGCGATCCCGCCAGGAAGAGCAGCGCTGCCACCGCCACCGCCCAGTCCCCGAAGCGACTGTAGGGCGTGGCGTAGTCCTGTTGGCGGTAGGGCGCTTGGAGGAACCCCGGCTGTGAACGGGGGATGCTCGCCACCACCCGGCCGGAGGGGTCGATAGAAGCGCTCACCCCGTCGTTCCCGGCCCGCAGCAGCCACCGCCCGGTCTCGACGGCCCGCAGCCGGCCCATCTGGAAGTGTTGAAGGGCACCGAAGCTAGGACCGAACCAGGCGTCGTTGGAGACGTTGACGAGCAGCCGGGCGCCGCCTCGCGCCTGGGCGCGGGCCACCTCCGGGAACACCGACTCGTAGCAGATGTAGGCGCCGTAGTCCACAGCAGGTCGACCGGCGTCGCCCGGCCGGGTGTCGGTCAGATTGCCCAGGCCCAGGGCCTGGAAAAAGAAGCCGTACACCCCTCCCAGCACGCCGCGCCAGGGGAAGAACTCCCCGAAGGGGACCAGGCGGCTCTTATCGTAGCTGGCGACGGCCACCCCGTCTTTCACCAGGACGACCCGGTTACGGTAGCCTTCATCCCAGGCCGGGATGCCGCTCACCAGCTCGCGCCCGCCCAGCACCGCCTCCGCCTCCGGGGGGATCTGCCGCACGGCCGTCTCGGGCCAGACCACCAGATCGGTCCGGGGGTACTTCGCGAGCCCCTGACGGGTCAGCTCGAGGTAGCGCCCCTCAGACGCGGTCCCCCTGAGCTTGTCGAGGGGAGGAACAGCCCCCTGCACGATCAGCGCGTACCGGTCGGGGTCGGCTGGCGGCAAGGGCAACACCCACAGCAAAGCCCACCCTGCCAAAAGCCAGTACCGCTGCCGCCCGAGGGCGACCGCGAACCCCAGGACCACCAACGAGAGCAGGTAGACCCCGCCCAGGCCGGCCAGTACCCGCCCCGGCGCCTCCACGAGCGCGTAGCCGACGAAGCCCCAGGGGAAGGCCAGGGGCCCGAGGCTGGTGAGGTACTCCAGCACCACCCAGCCCCCTAGCCGGGCCACCGGGCGGCCCCGGGTCAGCCCGAACAGAACCCCCCAGCTCAGTGCCTTGAGCACGATCAGGGGCACGAACGGCACGGCCCCCAGAGGGGTGCCGAAGAGCTGGGCGAAGCTTTGAGGGAGCCACACCAGGTGTAAGGCCCAAAACCCCAACCCAGCGAAGAAGCCTTCCCTGAAGCCCCCGGCTCGCAGCAGCACTGCGAGGGGAACCGGGGCCAGGAAGCCGAGCTGAAACGGGGGGAGCGCGAAAGCCAGACCCACCCCGGCTGCCGTGGCAAGCGCCCACCCCATCACCCCGCCTATGGTGGGGAGGTGATGTTAAGCCTGTATAAAACCTGGGCCATGGATAGATTCGCGCGAGCCTTGGAGAAACTTATACGGGACTCAGAAAGACGACCGTCCTTTTGCACCAAAACCCGAGAGGCCATCTTTTCGAACCCCGGTGCACGCCCCAGTGCACCTGCCCGACGGAGGCTGCGGCCAGTGGTTCGAGCTCGAGGTGGGCGAAGACCTCCTCAGGGGGGCGGCCCAGCTCGCGCCCGAGCCTGAGCCAGACCCGCGGCCAGGGTACGGGCGGCACCCGCTCCTGCAACTTGGCCAGTTCCTCCGACCAGTCCGGGGGCACTAGATCGGGCCGGGTGGAGAGCACCTGCCCCAGTTTGACGGGGGTGGGGCCGAGGTCTTCCGACGCCATGCGCAGGCGGTCGGCGCGGGTGTAAGACTCGAGCCTCCTGCGATGGCCGAAAAGGCCTCGATTGAAGGGCAGATAGCGCCCCAGACCCAGTTCCATCGCCAGATAGCCCAGTCCGTGGCGGGCCAGCGCGGCAGCGATCTGGCGGCAGCGGTGCAGGAGAGCGACACGGGAGAGGATCGTGAGATCAGGTCGACACGGCATCGGCTCCGAGCAGCTCGTGCAGGCGGGGCAGCGCCGTTCGCACCGCCCGGATACCTGCTGCGACGCAGACCGCCTTGTGAGTGAAGTCAAGGGTATCGATCGGGAAGGGAAAACGGGGTTCCAGCACCAGGTCGGCCTCGGCAAAACGCACATGCGCGTGCTGGTGGTGACAGACCTCCAGCGCCCGCATCAGGGTTTGTAGGCCATTGCGCGGGGACCGCCCGCTTCGGGACCCGTGGGGATTGACCGCGATGACCAGCAAAGACCCTGAACCCCGCATCAACTCACGAGCCACGTCAATGGGGGCGATATCGGCATAGGCTCCATCGGCCAGGAGTTTCCCATCCCGCTCCAGGGGCGGCAGGATTCCGGCCAGGGCGGCACTGGCATAGAGGGCATCGGCCGCCAGGCCCTCGCGCAGCACTACCCGCTCCGCCGTGATCAGGTCGCTGGCGACGGCGGCTACCGGGATACGGGACTCCTCGAGTTCGCGTCCCAGGGTGAGTTGCCGCAGCAGCGCCCGACCATAGGGCAAGGCCCTCTGCCCCATGCCCCAGCCCACCAGCAAGCTCCAGGCAGCCTGGAAATAGGTGGGTAGTAGGCGTAGCCGTTCGCGCAAGGCGGCACTCCGTGGAGCAGGTGGTTCGGGGAAGTCGGTGGTGTCCATGTGCAACAGCGCCCCGTACCAGTCCGGGTTGAGGCCATAGGTAACCCCGACGATGGCCCCCATCGAGACCCCCACGATGGCGCTGGGGTAGTAGCCATAGTGCTCGAGGGCGTGGATCACCCCAGCATGAGCCAGCCCCCTTGCTCCGCCACCGGAAAGCACCAGGGCGAAGGGAAGGTGAGTACGAGACTGTTGCATGAGCCATCCCCTAGCGTAGTACCCCCCACAGCAATAACAAAACCCCCCCCAACCCCAAGCCAAACGCGTAGAGGCGAACGTAGCCGCTTTCCACCTTGACCAACAGATCCCCCAGACTCGCCATCAGCCGTCCCAGACCCCAATATCCCGCAAGCAGGCCGCGTTCGCCACCAAAGAGCAGGCCCGCCAGCACCTTAAGGGGCTGTACCAGGACCGCGTTGTACAGGTCATCTGCAAGAAAGCCTCGCCCAGGAACACGTCCGGTGGAGGGTGCAGCATCCGCCCCAGACCTTCGCTCGAGGGCAGCACCGGGGTGGCCCGGGCCGGCTCCCGGGTGGCGGGCAACACCGCACCGTCCCACCGCCGCACGGCGAAGTCGCGCCCTTGGGGGAGCAGCCTCTCCGGGAAGGCCAAGGTGACGGCCCGAACCTGTTCGTGGGCGGGGGTTTGTGGGCTCATGCCGCCCCCGGCCCCTGCAGGAATTCCTGGCGCACGCCCAGGGCCTCGTCGGTGCGCCGGATCGAGGCCAGGGGGTCGGGCTCGAGGCCGCTGAGGGCCCGGATGGCGTCGATGGTCTCGGGGATCACCACCGCCTGGTTGTCCACCTGGTAGGTGTAGAAGAGCTCGTTCCCCTCGGCCTTGAGCACGTCGGCCCAGATCGCCACCTCGTACATGTCGCCCCGTGGCCGGCCCAGGTCCTTCATCAGCTCTATGGTGCTGTTGAGGGCCACGATGCCGTCCGACATGCGGATGAAGGCGATGCGCGAGTTGGCCCGGAAGGCTTCGAGCACCTCCTCCCCACTGGCGGGGCGGGTCAGCTCGACGATCCAGTAGTGGCTGTGGCTTTGGGTGTGGGCGGCCTTGGCGGCGATGGTGACCACGTCCAAATCCGGGGCCACGGTCTGGGCGTCGGGGCCCTGATGGCTGGGAATCCTGCCCTCGGGCACCACGGTGTTCATGACGCCGGAGTGGTCGGACTCCCAGGGGTCGGTGGCCCGGCGGATCAGCACCCCGCGTGCCTTCTTCAGGAGCCCCGCGTTCCTCAGCGCGGTCAGGGTTCGCACCGTGGCGGTGGTGTTGCAGGAGACCACCCGGGTGCTGTCCCGCCCCAGGGCGCTGGCGTAGTTCTCGCTGGCTACGAAGGAGTGGCCGGTCAGGGCGTGCTTCTCCCCGCCCTGGAAGATGGCCCTGACCCCGTGCTCGCGGTAGCGCTCGAGGTTCTTGGCGCCGATCCCTGCGGGCGTACAGTCCACCACCACGTCTACCGTTTCCAGCAGTTCGTGCAGGTTGCCCTTGACCGGAACCCCGGCGGCCCGCATCTCGGGAAGCTTTTCGGGGAGCGAGGCGTAGACCGCGATGTCCTCCGCCACAGCCTTGATGCGGTAGTCCGAGACCACATCGGCCACCCCCGCCAGCTCCATGTCCGGCTGGGCCAGCACCGCACCGGCTACCCGCTTTCCGATCACCCCGTACCCGTTTACCGCTACCCGCACTTTCTCCCGCGCCATAGTTACCTCCTGATTTACTTGGCCAGCACCCGGGCCATCTCGAGCAAACCCAAATCCAGGGGCTTCTTCCGCCCCGCCGCCTCGTCCAGGGGCGTGGCGAGGATCTCGCCCCGGATGAGGCCCATCAGCACGCCATGTTCACCGCCCGCCAGCCGTTCTACCGCCCCCACTCCCAAACGGGTCGCCAGGAGGCGGTCGAAGGCCCCGGGCATCCCGCCCCGCTGGACGTGACCCAGGATGGTGACCCGCAGGTCGAAGCCGATGCGCTTTTGATTCTCCTGGGCGTAGAGCATCAACTCATTGGCGTTGTTGGTGGCTCCCTCGGCCACCACCGCGATCGCGTGGGCCTTGCCCCGGCGGTAGGCTGCCTTGAGAGTCTCGATGACCTCCTCAGGGTCACTCTCCACCTCGAGGAGCACGATCACCTCGGCCCCGCCGGCGATGCCCGCCATCAGGGCCAGATAGCCGCAGTCGCGGCCCATCACCTCGACCAGGAAGGCCCGGTGATGGCTCGAGGCGGTGACCTTGAGGCGGTCAATGGCCTCGAGGGCGATGTTGAGGGCGGTATCCACCCCGATGGTGGTCTCCGAGCCGTAGAGATCGTTGTCGATGGTGGAGGCCACCCCTACCACCGGGAAGCCCATCCTCGAGAGCGCGTAGGCCCCGCTCTGGGAGCCACCCCCGCCGATCACCACCAGGGCTTCGACGCCTCGAGCCTCGAGGTTGGCGAGGGCCTGTTTGCGCCCCTCCTCGGTCTTGAACTCGGGAGCCCGAGCGCTGCCCAGCACGGTGCCACCCTGCTGGATGATGCCGCCCACGTCACGGGCCGAGAGCGAGACAAAATCACCACCCATCAGGCCCGCGTAGCCCTGGCGCACTCCGAAGACCTCCCAGCCCTGCTCCAGGCCGCCGCGCACCACCGCCCGGATGGCCGCGTTCATGCCGGGGGCGTCACCCCCGCTGGTGAGCACCGCGATTCGCTTCATGGGTCTCCTCTCGGAATTCGGTCCATCGGGCGGGGCTCGAGGGCCTGCACCCTCAGCCCGCCCGCGATCAAGACCAGCCCCAACCCCTGCACCAGGGTCACCCGCTCGCCGTACAACACGACGGCCAAACCCAAGCCCACGGCGGGCACCAGGAAAAACACCTGCGAGAGCCGCCCGAGGTCGCTGCCCTGCAGCAACCAGTACCACCCCGCGGTGACAAAAGCCGTGCCCGCCAGGGCCAGCACCAGCAACAGCCCGACAAACTCCAGGCTCGAGCGCGGGGCTGCCCCACCCTCCCACAGCAGCCAGCCCGCAAACAGCGGCAGGCTGCCCAGCAGAAGTTGCCAGGCGATGAGGGTGAAGAGGTGGGGGGGCTCGAGGCGTTTGATCACCACGCTGCCCACCGCGAAGCCCAGCGAGGAAGCCAGGGCCAACCCTGCCCCGGGCAGCCCCAGGCCGCCGGGCGCAGCGAGGGCGGGCAGGGCCATTCCGCTGACCCCCACAAACCCCAGGACCAGGGCCCACCTCTTGGCCGGGGTGAAACGCTCCTTGAGCAGGAAACTGGCCAGCCCAGCCACGATCAGCGGCTGGACGTTGCCCAGCACCGCCGCCAGGCCAGCCCCTGCTAGACCCGGGCTGGAGAACATCGCCCCGTAAGCGAAAGCCGCCGAAGCCAGGGCCAGCAACAACAGCCATGCCCAATCCCGTCGCGCGGGCAGCAGGGGCTGGCCCAGGAGCGGCAGCAGCATCACCAGTGCCAGGCCAGCCAACCCCAGGCGCAAGGCCGCGAACAAGAAGGGCGGGGCATAGGCCAGGCCAGCCTTGATCAGCACGAAGCAAAACGCCGTCGCCAGCAAAATCCCCCCTATGACCAATACACGCAGTGCTGGAGGGGATACGGGGGCCGGGCGGATGTGGGTCACGGGAGTGGCTCTCGCGGGCTAGGGGTGGCCGTGGTGGCTATCGCCGGGCTTGACGTACTTCTTGGGGTCGGCATCAAAGCTTTTCTTGCAGCCTTCGCTACAGAAGTAGTAGGTCTGGCCCTGGTACTCCGATCGACCAGCGGCTTTTTCGGGGTCGATCTGCATCCCGCACACAGGATCGGTGACTTTTTCCATGGAGTTCTCCTTTGCGAGGTTTGTGCCTCTTTGGCCGAAGGATCGCCGCGCTGTAAGTGTGCTAGCCTGGCTTTTCCATAAGCCTCCTTATCGGATCACCTGGGGCGTCACCCTGAGGGCCAGTTCACCCCCACCGCGCCATGATTCCGCCGTACCGGCGAGACGATGCCCTCGGTGACGGTAAACTCCAGGCCGACCGGGACGTAGACCACCCCCTCGCCAAACCGGCGCACCACCTCGGCAGTGTTTTGCTCGTCCTGCAACAGGGCCTGTGCTGCGGAGACGGGTTCTGGAAGCAATCGAGCTGGTCCGGGAGCTTGGGTACGGCTCATCCCCCACCACAGCACGCCCCCAGCGATCACCAGGAGCCCGCCTAAGACCAGGATGTTCCGGTTCGACATAGCCGCCTCCAAGCCGCCTCCAGCCCAGGGTCCGCTTAGGGTTCACGGCCCTACCCGCTCGTCTGCTGGGCCACCGACTCCGGGCCAGCCCAGGCGATCAGGCCGGGCAGGAAAGGGACCGGCAGATCGGGGTGCTGGGGTAGCACGCGCACGGTAAGGCCGTGCAGCCCGCTCATCTGGCAGGGCACGGCTTCGGCCTGGAAGAGGTGGCGGCCGGGCCCCTTCGCCTCCACCGGCCGCATGGCGGTGGCTCCGGCCTGCGCCAGCTCGCCGCCCGGGTCCAAGCGGCCCAGGTACACCTCGACCCGCACTTCCTCAGGGGTGAGCGGGCCCAGGCTCACCCAGGCCCACACGTCCAGGGCCTGACCCACCCGCAGGTCTCCCTCGAGGTCGGCCTTTACCGCCTCGACGCGCACCTGGGGCCAGGCCGCCTGGAGGCGCTCCTTCCAGGCCGCCAGGGCCCTGGCCCGGCCCCAGCCCGTCTCCGCCAACGCGCGGAAGCGCTCCGCCCCCACGAGGTAGCAGCGCTGGGTGTACTCGCGCACCACGCGGTGGGTGTTGTAGCGGGGGGCCAGGGTGGCGATCGAGGCCTTCATGCGAGCCAGCCAGCGCCGGGGCAAGCCGCCCGGGCGTTCGTAGAACGCGGGCACCACGTCCTGTTCCAGCAGGCCATAGAGGGCTTCGGCCTCGAGGCGGTCCTGCAGGGCGGGGTCGGGGTAGTCTTCGCCGCGCCCGATGGCCCAGCCGATGGGCTCGTCGGGGTCGGCGCCCTGCCAGGCCTCGTCCCACCAGCCGTCCAGGGTGCTCAGGTTGAGCGCCCCGTTGGCCATGGCCTTCATGCCCGAGGTGCCCGAGGCCTCCAGGGGGCGGCGGGGGGTGTTGAGCCACACGTCGGCTCCCTGCACCAGGGCCCGGGCCACGGCCATGTCGTAGTCCTCGAGGAACACCAGCCGCCTGGCGAAGGCGGGCTGGCGGGCCAGCTCGGCCACCCGCTGGACGAGCCGCTTGCCCTCCTCGTCACGCGGATGGGCCTTGCCGGCGAAGATGAGCTGCACCGGGTGGGCCGGGTCGTTGAGGAGGCGTGCAAGGCGCTGGGGGTCGGAGAGGATCAGCGTGGCCCGCTTGTAGCCGGTGAAGCGCCGGGCGAAACCGATGGTCAGGGCCTCCGGGTCGAGCACGCCTCGGGCCGCCTCGAGCTCGGCCTCGCTGGCCCCCCGCCGGGAGAGCTGCCCTTGCAGGCGGCGGCGGGTGAAGGCCACCAGCCGCTCGCGGCGGCGCTCGTGGGTGCGCCAGAGTTCCTCGTCGGGGATGGAGTACACCCCCTGCCAGAGGGCTCGGTCGGCGGGCTCCTCGCGCCAGGAGGGCCCCAGGTAGCGCTCGTAGAGCTGGTTCATCTCCAGGGAGATCCAGGATTGGAAGTGCACCCCGTTGGTCACGTGGCCGATGGGGATCTCCTCCTCGGGCACGCCGGGCCACAGCTCCCGCCACGTCCTGCGGGTGACCTGGCCGTGGAGCCGGCTCACCCCGTTAGAGTGTGCGGCCAGCTTCAGGGCCAGGGTGGTCATGCCGAAGGTCTCGCGGCCATCGGCGGGGTTCTTGCGCCCCAGAGCCAGAAGACCCTCCAGGCTCAGGCCCAGCTCGCGGGCATACTCCCCCAGGTAGCGCCCCAGGAGCTCGGGCGGGAAGTGGTCGTGCCCGGCGGGCACCGGGGTGTGGGTGGTGAAGACCAGCCCCGCCGAGGCGGCCTCGCGGGCCTCGGCGAAGGAGAGGTCCTCGCTTCGCATCAGGCGGCGGATGCGCTCGAGCGCCACGAAGGCCGCGTGGCCCTCGTTCAGGTGGTAGACCGGGGGGTTGGGGTTGAGGCCCAGGGCCTCCAGCGCCCGGTAGCCGCCGACGCCCAGCAGGATCTCCTGCTTGAGGCGCATCTCCGGGTCGCCGCCGTAAAGCTGGTCGGTGAGGTCGCGGTCCTCGGGGCGGTTGACCTCCAGGTTGGCGTCGAGGAGGTACAGGGGCACCCGGCCTATCTGGACCCGCCAGACCTGGGCCCGTACCGCCCTGCCGGGGTAGGCCACCTCGACGGCGAGGGGCTTTCCGTCGGGGCCCCGCTCCAGAGTCAGCGGCAGGGTGTGGAAGTCGTTGTCCTCGTAGCGTTCCTGCTGCCAGCCCGCCTCGTTGAGGTACTGGCGGAAATAGCCCTGCTGGTACAGGAGGCCCACCCCCACCAGCGGCACCCCCAGGTCGCTCGCGGACTTGAGGTGATCCCCGGCCAGGATCCCCAGTCCTCCGGCGAAAACCGAAATGCTCTCGGTCAGGCCGAACTCGGCGGAGAAGTAAGCCACCAGCGTCCCCTGCCGGCGACCGCCCGCTCGAGTGAACCAGGTCAGCTCGCCGGAGAGGTAGCGTTCCAGGTCGGCTAACGCGCGCTCCAGGTGGGCCAGGAAGCCCGCGTCGGCAGCCGCCGCCTCCAGGCGGGCCTGGTCGATGCGCCCCAGCAGCAGCACCGGGTTGTGGCCGACCTCCTCCCACAGCTCGCGGTCCAGGCGGCGAAAAAGCTCGATGGTGTCATGGTTCCAGCTCCAGCGCAGGTTATAGGCCAGCCGCCTGAGGCCCTCGAGGGGCCCTGGCAGCGACGGGACCACGTTGAAGGTTCGGATGGGCTTCACACCGGCCTCCTACACGACCTCCACGGCCTGCAATTCCCCCTGGCAGCAGAGGTCCTTGCGGTCGCAGTCGGGGTGGGTGCAGCCAAAGCGGAAGAGAAGCCTCCCCCGCTCCAGCGGCCCCAGGGTGAGCCGGTAGCGCCGCAGCCCGGCCATCACCCCGCCCACCGGGGAGAGTTCGGCGCTCTGGGCCTGCTGGCCCTCGCGCCACCAGGTGAGCCGGCCGGGGCAGTTGGTCTGCACGGCGAGCCGGTCCCCGGCCTGGACCTGCGAAACGGGCCGGGCGAAGCTCCAGGTCTCGGCCCTGGAGACGATGCGCCTCGAGAGCCCCTCGGGCGGCTCCCGGCCCAGACCCCGGTAGACGTTCCGCAGGTGGGTGCGGAACAGCTCGTCGAACTCGGCATCGCCGCCGGAGTCCTGGTCCTGGCCGAACCACCAGAACCAGTCCGAGCCCTCGGCGGCGTAGAGGGCCGTGAAGGCCGCGGGGTGGGTCTCGGGGATGGCTCCCGCATCCTCGAGGGCTTCCCGGGCCTCCTTCAAGAGCCCCCAGGCCCGGTTCTCCTCGGCCTCCCCTACCCAGGTGCCCAGGTCCACCCCCGGCGCGGAGCCGTTCTCGTCGATCCAGGACCCGGTGAAGAGGTCGTAGACCTTGCCCTGACCTTCTGCCGGGTGGGGCGCGATCCCCCGCGCGGGGTTGCCCTCGAGGTACTCGCTGTAGGTCACGGTCTCGACCTCGCGGTCTTGCTCGAGCAGGCCGTACAGCGCGTGCAGGAAAGGCCGCGCGTCCTCGCAGTAGGCCCCCCAGGCGTTCTCCCCGTCCAGGATGACGCTCAGGACCCGGTCTTCGTCGCCCTGGAAACGGCGGGCGAAGCGCTGCTTGACCTCGTCCAGGAAGGCCCTCGCCACCGCGGCGAAGTCCTTGCAGCCCTGGAAGCGGAAGCCGATGTCGTCGGAAAGGGCGGTGTCCCGGAAGAAGATGCTCAGGCTCTGCCCGTCCTGCTCGGCGCGGTAGGGCTGGGCCAGCACGTCGGGGTCGCCGGTGTCGTACCCGTATCGTCCGCTGCGGGCCAGCACCCCCTGGTCGCTGGCGATCCAGCGCACCCCCTGCCGGGCGAAGAGGGGAACCACCCCCTGGCTCACCGCCCCCTCGGCGGGCCACATCCCCCGGGGAGGCCGTCCGAAGTGGCGGGTGTAGTACTCCACCGCCCGCTCGACCTGGGCTGCGGCATCCTCGGGGCGGGCGAAGCGGGCCGGGAGGGCGGCGCCGGGGCGGTCGAGGGTGGCGCCGTCGCTGTCCAGCAGCAGGGGCAGGATGGGGTGGTAAAAGGGCGTGGTGGAGACCTCGACCTGGCCCCGCTCCTGAAGCTGCCGGTGCAGCGGGATCACCGCCCGCATCACCTTGTACTGTTCGGCCAGCATGGCCTCGAGGTCGGCCTGGCTAAAGCCCCGCCCCTGCTCCACGAAGCGCCGCACCGAGGCCGTCTCGCCGGTGGGGAGCGCCACCTCGCCCTCGCGGAACTCCAGGCCGAACCAGCTCAGGTTGAACCACATCTGCAGGTCGCGCAGATCCTGAGCGCTGAAGGGCTTCCCCTCCGCCCGCCGGCTGAAGAGCTCGCGGTAGCGCGGGTGGGGGTAGATCTGGTGGTGCCAGTCGGCCTCGAAGAAGTAGGAGAGCACGAACTCCTGCTCGGCCACGCTCAGGGTCTCGGCGGGCTTTAAGGAGAGCTCGAGGGCCCGGTCGGTGGCCCCTCGCTCCAGGTAGTCCTCGAGCTGCCACAACAGCACCGGGGTCAGGTTGACGCTGAGGTGCACCCCAGGATGCTGGGCCACCAGGGCCGCCATCGAGTAGTAGTCGCGCAGGGCGTGGAGCCGTACCCAGGGCTGGCGGTGGCTGCCCGCTGCCCCCGGGCGGGCGCTGTCCTTGTACAGCGGCTGGTGCTGGTGCCACAGCAGGGCCAGGTAGAGCTTGGGCCCGGCGGTGAAGCCCCCTTCCGGCCCCGAGACCTCACCCGCGGGGGATGCGCCGAAGACCCTGTAGCGCACCCGCTCACCCCGGGTGAATGGCCCCAGCTCGACCTGCCAGTAGCTGTTTTCACCCTGGTTGTGTGCCCAGCGGGCCTCGAGCCGCGTGGGTTCGCCGGCCGGGCCCTGGAGCTCGAGCCAAACCCGCTGCCCCGGCTCGATGGGCCAGCTTCCGATCACCAGGCGTACCGCCTCACCGGGGCTTACCCTCACAGGGGTACGGGGGGCGTCGGGGGTGAGGTGCCACAGGTACATCTCCCACCTCAGTTCCGGCCTCTGACCAGATCCAGCAGCCGCCGGGAAAGCTCCAGGGCCCGGGGGAAGGGGCGCTGCCAGATGTTGCGCCCGAAGATCAACCCCGCCGCCCCGGCCTCGAGGGCGAGCCGGGCCTGGGCAACGGCGGCGTCCTCTGACAGGCGTGCCCCGCCCGAGACGATCACCAGCGCTCGCCCCGCCAGATCCACCACCCGCCGCAGGGCCTGGTGAGGCGAAAGCTCCAGGTTCTTGTATTCACCGGGGTATTGCTCCTTACGGGCGGGGTCGTAGCGCGGGATGTTGACCTTGACCACGTCCGCCCCGAGCTCAAGGGCGACCCGCACGGCGTATTCGACGGCGTAGGGCGAATCCTTACCCCCCTTCTGGTCAACCCAGCGGCCCCGCGGGTAGGCCCAGACGATGACGGGAAGGCCGTAGCGCCCGGCCTCCGCCCGTACCCGCTGAAATTGAGCGATGTCGCGGTCCTGGGCGGGTGAGCCGACGTAGAGGGTATAACCGACCGCCTGTGCGTTCAGCCGGAGGGCGTCCTCCACGCCGGCGGTGAGGGGGCTGAAGGCCTCCTCGTCCGGAGGAATGCCGGTCTTGCCGTTGAGCTTGAGGATTAACGGAACCTGGCCGGCATGATCGGGCAGGTACTTCTCGGCCAAGCCCAGGTGCGCGGCGATGCCGGAAAAGCCGGCCTCGGCCGCCAGGCGGAACTGGTGCTCGGGGTCGGCGGCCTCGGGGGAGTCGAGGAAGTCGATAGGGCCGTGCTCCAGACCCTGGTCGATGGGCAACACGGCAAGGCGGCCCCCCGTCCGGCTCAACAGGGTTTCAAGTCAGCTGCGCACGCCTAAGGGAAGGTGGTCGAGGTTGCGGTTGAACGTGTTCATGTCGGGCTCCGCCGGCGCCCGCCGGCGCCGGGCTCGTCTTCAGTGTTGGTGAGGCCTGCGCTCTTTCGGCTGATCCGTTCGGTCGGGGTCCGTGTCGGGCTGACACGTGCCGTGGCCGTGCCCTCCGTGACCCCCCAGGTGCATCAGCACCATGGCGCCCGCCAGCAGGTAGGGCAGCAACGCCGGGTACAGCAGGTAGAGAATTACGCCCAGAAGCAGGGTGACAACCCAGGCAACGGTTCGGATGTTGGCTCTGCCTTGCACGTCAAACACCCTCCTCGGGTTTGCCGGTTGGCTCGGTGGTCCCAGGGCCAGGGCGCACCCTATAGCCTCGAGTATCCCACCCCAGATGGGGTGGGATAAGGGAAGATTGTCCCTGAAGTGCCGAGGGTCAAACTATGCCGGCATGCGGCAGCCGGGGGCCCGCTGGGAAGCCCCCGGACCCCCACTCCTCTCGTGAGGAGTACCAGACCCAGTCAGTTCGCCACCGTCCACCAGGAGAGGTTCCCCACAGGCCACTAGCGATTAGCCTCCCGCTGACGGCTGAGGGCTGAGGGCTGGCCGCCCCCGCGGGCGGCTCTCACGCCTCCCGCGTCCCGAAGCCGGGCTTGAGGAAGTCGGGGTAGTCGGGGTTGGGCTTGCGGTCGGGGAGGCGGTCCTGGCACTGCGAGGGGTGGGGCTCGCCGCGGCGGCAGTAGGGGCAGTCGTGGCGCACCTTGTAGCGCACCGGCCTGGCCGGGACGCCCAGCGCGACGGCGTGGGGCGGGACGTCCTTGGTGACCACGGCCCCGGTGCCGATGAGCGCGTCGTCGCCGACGCACACCCCGGCCAGCACGGTGGCGTGGTAGGTGATGCGCACCCCCGAGCCGATGAGGGTCTGCCTGAGGGTCACGTCGGGCGAGGCCAGCACGTGGTGGGTGTGGCTGTAGAGGTTGACGTAGTCGGAGACGGACGAGCGGTCGCCGATCACCAGCCCGCCGATGTCGTCGAGGAGGGCGTAGCGGTGCACCACCACGTCGTCGCCGAGCTCGAGGTTGTACCCCACGCTGAACTCCACGTTCTGGAAGAACTTGGGGTTGCGCCCCACGCGCCTGAAGATGAAGGGGGCCAGCGCCCGGCGGATGGCCACGCCCGAGTGCACCGACTGCCCCAGCGGCGTGAGGTCGAGGGCCTTCCACAGCCACAGCAGCGGCTTGACCCGGTCGAACCTCTCGGGGTCGGTGGCGACGTAGTGCTCGGCCTCGAAGGTGGCGTTGCGCGCGTCGAGGGCGAAGGCCGCCATGGGCGCCGCCTCGGCCAGCTCGTCGTAGGGCCGCGCGTGCAGGATGCGCGCGAGCTCGTCCCGCACCAGGGCGTAGCGGTCGGTGGAGGGGTCCGACAGCCGCTCGGCCAGCCCGCCCAGCCAGCGCTGGAGGAGCCGGTCGGAGCTTTCAGGGATGGGCTTGGGCAAAAGCCAGGGCATAAATGTACCAAATGTACCTGATGGGCCTGACGCGGAAGGTAGGAGGGAGAAGCCGAAAAAGCCGTCAACCGCTAGCAAAACGGGGGGCGAGGGACAGGACACCATGACGGTACGCTACGCACAGTGCGCCTCTGGGACCATGCTCGAGAGCCGCAGCCGTTTCCCCGGCCCCGAACCCACGAGGCACTGCCCAGGAGGCTTGCGAACGGAAGGCGGCGATTCTCGACCGCCATCGACCACCAACCGGCCGAGCCATACCGCCTCCGCTCAGTGCTCGACCAAACGGAGGAAGGCTCGCGTGCGCGGGTGCTTGGGATTGACCAGGATTTCCTGGGGCACCCCCTCCTCGACCACCGTCCCGTCCGCCATGAACACTACCCGATCGGCCACGTCGTGGGCGAACTTGACCTCGTGGGTGACGACGATCATGGTCATCCCGTCCCTGGCGAGCTGCCGCATCGTTTGCAGGACCTCCTCGTGCAACTCCGGGTCCAGGGCACTGGTGGGCTCGTCGAACAACACCACCTCGGGGTTCATGGCCAGGGCGCGGGCGATGGCCACCCTTTGCTTTTGTCCCCCAGAAAGCCTCGACGGGTACTCGTCACGTTTTTCAGCCAGCCCCACCTTGGCCAAGAGCTGTTCGCCCAACTTTACGGCTTCCTCGCGCTTCATACCCAGCACCTGGATCGGTCCTTCGATCACGTTGCCTAGCGCGGTCATGTGGGGGAAGAGGTTGAAGGATTGGAAGACCATCGCCGCCCGGGTGCGCAGTTGGCGGATCTTGCCGCTGCGCTCACGGCTAGCAGCCCTCACCCCACAGTCCACCTCCACGTTACAAACGACCACCCGGCCTTGATCGGGCTCCTCAAGGAAGTTCAGACAGCGGATGAAGGTGGTCTTTCCTGAACCCGAAGGCCCCATGATCACCACCACCTCGCCCTTGTGGACCGTAAGCGAGACCCCCTTGAGCACCTCGAGCGAACCGAAGCGCTTGTGGATGTTTTCGGCACGAATCTGGCAGACCCCACCGTGAGCGTGCGGCACTCCGTGCACGTGCATTTCCTGGTGGTTCATTGGTAGGCCCTCCGCATCCGCTCCTCGAGTTTGGCCTGGCCCAGCGACAAGAGCGAGTTGACGACCCAGTAGATGAGGGCCACGATCACGAACATCTGCATGTAGCGGAAAGTAGCCGAACCGATCTGCTCGGCCACCCGCGTCAGCTCCACCACCGTTACCACCGAGGCCAGCGAGGTGTCCTTCATCATGGTGATGAAGCGGTTGCCCAGCGAGGGCGTGATCACACGTATCGCCTGCGGCAGGATGATCCGCCGCATCACCTGGGCGAAGGTCATGCCACTGGAATAGCCTGCCTCCCACTGCCCCTTGTCCACCGACTGGATGCCGCCGCGCATGTCCTCACTGGTGTAGGCTCCGGCGTGCAGGGCCAAGGTCAAAACGACCGCCGGGATGGCTTCAATGGTGAATCCCAGTTGTGGCAGGCCGTAATAGACCAGCAGGATTTGGGTGAGTAAAGGGGTGCCACGGACGAGTGAAACGAACGCGACGGCTGGGGCCCGCAGCGGCCAGGGGCCGTACATCCGAGCCACCGCCACCACCAGCCCCACCGCCAGGCTGAGGACGAACGAAACCACACCCAGCCAGATGGTTGTCCACAGAGCTTGGAGCAAGAAGGGTGCGGCCTGTTGGAGTAGCTCGAGCATCTACCAGCCTCCCCTGCTGCTTATTTGGCATACTTCGCCAGCGCCGCCGCCATGTCTTGCCCGCCGAGCCACTTCTTGGAGATGGCGGTGAGCGTGCCGTCGGCAATCATGTCGGCCAGCGCCTTATCCACCGCCGCCTTGAACGCGGCCTCACCCTTGCGGAAGCTCATGGCGTTGAGCTCCACCCCCAGGTCGAAGGCGGGGGCCACCAGCAGCCCGTTTTTCTGGGCGAGATAAGCGCCCACGAAGCGGTTGAAAAGCCCCGCGTCGGCACGGCCGAAGGCCACGTCCATGAGCGCCAGGGTGCCGTTTTCGTAGGTCTTAGGGATGGCCCCGGGGACCTTCTCGCGGACGAACTTCTCCTGGGTTGAGCCCGAAGTCACCGCCACCCGCTTACCGCTCAGGTCCTCCAAGCTCTTGAACTGGCCCACCCGGCTCGGACGGGTGAACACCGACACGCTGATGGCCTGATAGGGGATGGAGAAATCCACCACCTTCTTGCGTTCTTCGGTGACGGTCTGTCCTGAGATTACGATGTCGTACTTGTTCGCTTCGATGCCCGCGATGAAGTCGGCGAAACGCCCGGCGACGAATTCCACCTTGGGAATGCCCAGGCGCTTGGCCAATTCATAAGCCACGTCAACGTCAAAGCCCACGAGCTGCTTTTTGTCGTCGATCATGCTCCAGGGCGGGCTGGCCTGGGTGTTGGCCACCCGCAGCACCCCGGCGGCCCTGACCCGCGACAGCAGATCGCCGGCTTGGGCACCACCTCTTTGCCACAGGCCGATACCCCCTACCGCCAACAGCCCAAGCACCGCGACCGTGAGCCAACCGCTGTTCGGGAAATTGCTCCGCATGCCTACCTCCTTAAGCCCGCCTAAGCCCGCACTTCCTGCTCGAGTCGCCCGAGCGCGACCAGAAACCGCTCAAGTTCGGTCTCGCTGTTGTAGTAATGGACACTCGCCCGCACCAATTCCTTGATGCCCCGCCGGGTCATGTCCAAGAATGTGGAAGGGGCGCGGGAGACATTGACGTTGATGCCTTGCCGCCGCAGGCAGTCGCGTATCTGGTCGGGGGCGTAGCCCTCGAGGGTGAACGAGATGATGCCACACCGTTCGCGACCCAGGTCGAGCACCTCGCACCCGGGAACCTCGCCCAGGCCCCTGCGCACTTGCTCGGCCAGGGCCCGCACCCTGGGCCACGTGTTCTCCAGCCCCCAGGCCAGCGCGTAATCGACCGCGGCTCCAAGGCCCAGCTTGCCCGCGACGTTGCACTCCCAGTTCTCGAAGCGCCTGGCGCCGGGCTCGATCTCGTAGCGGTCGGGTGCTACCCAGGTCGCGGCATGGAGGTCGAGGAAGGGTGGCTCGAGCCGCTGCAACACCTCCCTGCGAGCATAGAGGAAGCCCACCCCACGCGGGCCCCGCAGGTACTTGCGGCTGGTCGCTGAAAGCAGGTCACAGCCGATTTCTTGTACGTCTACGGGCATCTGCCCCACCGACTGGCAGGCATCCAGCAGGTACAGCACCCCGTGCGCTCGGGTGAGCCTTCCGATCTCGGCTGCGGGATTGACCAGCCCCCCGTTGGTCGGGATGTGGGTGATCGAGACCAGCTTGACCCGCTTCTTGAGCATCCTTGAAAGGGCCTCGACGTCTACCTGACCGTGCTCATCGTCAGGGATGACCTCGACCACCGCCCCGGTGCGCCGGGATACCTGGAGGTAGGCGATGTAGTTGCTGGCGTACTCGGCCTGGCTGGTGAGGATCACGTCTCCCGCCCGGAAGGGGATGCTGTAAAAGGCCATGTCCCAAGCCCGGGTGGCGTTTTCCACCACCGCCACTTCATCGGGATGGCAGCCCAGCAGCCGCGCCAGCGAGGTATACACTGCGCTCAACTCCCCCTCCCGCGCACGGGCCGCCTCGTAACCGCCGGTGTGCGCTTCCAATTCCAGGTGGGCCTTGACTGCATCCAACACAGCTTGGGGCATCAGCGCCGCCCCGGCGTTGTTGAGGTGAACCACATGGTTCACCCCAGGAGTCTCCCTGCGGGCTTTGTCGAGGTCAAACACGCTTAACTCCGGTGGCCGAACCCTTAACTTGGGTAGCCGAACCCTGTGAGCAGCAGGGGGTTGGGCTTGGGCTGGCGACACAGTAATATATTGCATATTTGATACTACAAGTCAAGGGTTGAGGTATACTTCACGTGTGCCACTGCCATCACAGGTTCGTAAGGTCAAGCGGGAGCTGGCCCGGGAACAGGTGTACAAACAGCTGCGGGATTGGATCATCGACGGCACACTCAGGCCGGGTGAGGTCATCAAGGATGTCGAACTGGCGGAAGCGCTCGAGGTCAGCCGTACCCCGGTTCGCGAGGCGCTACGCCGGCTCGAGGACGAGGGCCTGATCGAGACCGCCTCGCACAAGTGGACCCGGGTAGCGCGGCTCGACCCCGAGCAGGCCGATGAGTTGTACGGCATCGTGCAGCGCCTGGAGGTCTACGCCCTGGAGCTGGCTCAGTTCAAGCTGACCGAGGCCGATTTCCTGACCCTGGAAGCGGCCAACGCCCGTCTGGCTCAGGCCATCGAACGCCACGACGCCAAGGCGGCGCTGGCGGCGGACAACGCCTTCCACCAGGTCTGGATCGAGCGCTCGGGCAACCGCGAGTTGGCACAGCTCTTGGCGGATTTGAAGGTTAAATTACGCCGCTTCGAGCTGGCCCACTTCGACTCCAAGGACGCGATGGAGTCCGTAAAAGAACATCAAGTCATCGTGGAGTCGCTCCGCACGGGCAAAAGCCGCAAAGCCCTGGAGGCCCTCGAAGGCAACTGGGAGGGAGCCACCGACCGTTTCTCGAGGCGGGTATTGGGCAAACTGGCCAAGAGCCCATAGGCCCAACGGGTCAACCCTCCTGGCCGCCGAAGGGATTTAATCCCATCACCGGCCTCCCGCCCCGCTCCCGTTCGGGGCGCTCGGTCGCCCCGAGGGCTCGCCCTTGCGGCGGCGACTGCCCTAGAGGGGCAGAGCCGGGCGGGGACGTTTTGCCGACTCACCCCGGCGTCGCCCGGTTCCTGAGCCTGGGCTGGAGCATCACTCCGGCGAGCAGAACTACGGCCACGAAACCGCCGTATAAGAAGGACTGCTCGGCGAAGCGGCTCCCCAGCCAGCCGGCCAGGGGGTAAGTCAACGCCCACCACAGGTGGCTCCAGGCGAAGTGTGCCCCGTAGACCCGCCCCTGGAACGCTTCAGGGGTGCGGTCGGCGATGAGTGTTTGAGTAGGCAGGTTAACCCAGTTCTGGCCCGCCCCGGCAAGGATCCACAGGAGCAGCAAAGGGATGAACGGAACGAAATTGGCGGGCAGCACCGCCAGTGTGGAGACCAGCGCCCCCAGCAGCACGAAGGTGGTGCGGGGCAGGCGCCCCTCCAGGGCGCCCACCGCCAGGGCCGCCAGCGTGGCCCCGACCCCGAAGGCCGCCATCCCCCAGCCGTACTCGAGGTCGCCCAGCTCGAGCTGCCCCCGCACCAGCCCTACCGTGCCCACCAAAATCAGCGCACCCGATACCGCCGCGACCAACTCCAGCAGCAGCGCGTAGCGCATCGGGGCGTCCTGCCATAACCGCAGTGTTCCGTCCTGAACGTCGCGTAACGTGGTGGCCTGTGCCGTGTCCGACGACCGATCCACCCGCAGCCTCACCGGCAGGGTCAAGATGAGCAGGGCCGAGATCAAAAAGGTCCCCGCGTCCAAGAAGAAAATGTTCCGTGCCCCGATCAGCCCGGCGATCGCACCCGCCACCCCGGGGCCGAGCACCCCCAGCACCTCGTAGGTCGCTCCAGAAAGCGCGATGGCCTGAGCGTAGTCCTTCTGCCGCGTCACCTGAGGCAGGGCTGCCTGATACGCGGGGGTGAAAAAGGCGGTGAGCGCGTTAAGGGCAAACATCAGCACGTAGACCTGCCAGACCTCACTTACCAGGGGCATCAGCCCGATGACCACCATTCGCCCCAGGTCGGCAGCGACCATCAGGGTCTTGCGGTCCATCCGGTCGGCCAAGGCTCCCGCCAGCGGCGAGAGAGCCACGAAGGCCGTAACCCGCAGCGTGAGCGCCCCGGCCAGAATCGCCGCCGACCGTGCCCCACCCACCTCAAAGGCCAGCAGAGCCAGACCCACCCAGGTAAAGGCGTCGCCCAACAGGCTGGTAGTCTGCGCGGCGTAGAGCCGGGCGAAAAGCGGGTTGCGCAGACTCCGGAAGGGGAGGAGGACCTTCACCGCGAAGCCCCGTGTTCGGGAAGCCCCAGCCGCTGGTGCTCGGCGTGGG
Organism: Meiothermus hypogaeus; assembly: GCF_003574035.1. Lineage (GTDB taxonomy): Bacteria > Deinococcota > Deinococci > Deinococcales > Thermaceae > Meiothermus > Meiothermus hypogaeus. The sequence continues at coordinate 22,536 of NZ_QWKY01000006.1, forward strand.
CGAAGGCCTGGGTCAGCAGGTCGGCGATGTGGCTCTTGAGGCGGTAGAACACCTTGGTCCCCTCGCGGCGGGCCGTCGCCACCTCAGCCGCCCGTAGCGCCGCGAGGTGCCTCGAGACGGTGCTCTGGGGCAGGTCGAGGCGCTCGACCAGGCAACCCACGCTCTGCTCCCCCTCGATCATGCCCAGGGCGATGCGCAGGCGGGCGGTCTCAGCCAGGGCCTGGAATGTCCTCAGGACTCGCTCGAAGTCTTGCTGGGGGGGTGGGTACGAAACGCCGTGGCGCTCCATGCCGTTGATTATATCCTTTTATCCGGATAGACAAATATATAAACCGCTCGAGCTGTAGGCCGGCGGCGACGGTGGTTTTGGCGAACCACCGTCGCCCGAAAGACCCGCCGGTGTGGCGGGTAGGAGCGGGGCCGGGTCTGCGGAGCGTGGGGTCACCTAACGGCGGGGCAATGCCCGGCTCACCGCCCTGATGCGCGTCCTGCCCTCGCCGGGAAGCGGTTTCCTGACTCCTCCGTGGGCGGCTTTACATTAGCTTAACAATTCAATGCCATCGTTCTCCCATTAACACCACGCAACCTCGCCCACTTCGCTCAACGCTCGGCTTATTCTGAGGGTGGGGATTGCGGCTGTGTACGGGAGGGGAAATGAAGCGATTCAACGTGCTGTCGTTAGTCCTGGCTGTGTCCTTCGCGCTGCTGACAGGTGCCGCACTGGCCGGTCACACTGGCCAGCGCATCATTCTCGCCATACCCCAGGATGAGGGAGAGCTAACTCCCTACACGTACGTGACCGGCTACCCCGGTTACAACATGCTGTCCCTGGTGTTCGACACCCTGATGCTCAACGACCTAGGCGACGTGCCCCGCCCTTGGCTGGCGGAGAGCGTCACCAGCACGAACGGGGGCCGGCAGTGGACCATCAAGCTCCGCGAGGGCGCTGTGTGGCATGACGGCAAACCCCTGACCAGCGCCGACGTGAAGTTCTCCTACGAGTACTACAAGAAGTACCCCCTGATCGGACGTTTCGCTACCGCGGTGCGCGGCATCTCCGACATCCGCACGCCGGATGAACGCACAGTAGTCATCACCCTTCCCCGGCCCGAGGCCAACTTCCAGCAGGTCACGCTGGCCGACGTGCCCATCCTGCCCCAGCACCTCTGGCAGAACGTCACCGACCCCAGGGCTTTCAAGAACGCCACGGGCAGCGGCCCCTTCAAGCTGGTGGAGCACCGCCCGGACCAGTCGTACCGGCTGGTGGAGAATCCCAGCTACTTTGGCGGCAAACCCGGTGCGGACGAGGTGGTGTTGAGCATCATCAAAGACGCCACCTCGACCTTCCAGGCCCTACAGGCCGGGCAGATCAGCGCGACCAGCCGCGAGGTGTTGCCCGAACTGATCGGCCAGTTCTCCAATAACCCACGGCTCAAGGTGGTGCGGGGGCCAGGGTATGCCAGCACCCTGCTGCAGTTCAACACCACGATCCCGCCGTTCAACGAAGTCCGCTTCCGCCAGGCGGTGGCCGGCTTGATCGACACCAAGGGCTTGGTCGAGACGTTGCTGCTCGGCTACGGCACTCCCGGCAACGCCGGCTTCGTGCACCCGCAGTCGCCCTTCTACAGTGCGGCCACCCGTGAGTACAAGCGCCTGAGCGTAGCCGAGGCCGGGAAGGTGCTGGACTCGCTGGGCTACCGGGCCGGCGCGGGGGGTGTACGCGTGGGCAAGGACGGCAAGCGGCTGGAGTTCACGCTTCTGGTGCAGTCCAACAACCCTTTGCGCATCCGTGCCGCGGAGCTGATCGCCCAGCAGGTTCGGCCCGCAGGCATCGTCTTCAACGTACGCTCGCTCGACCCCACCACGGTGCAACAGGCAGTTTGGCCGGACTTCGACGTGGCCAAAGGCCGCAACTTCGAGTTGGCCATGTGGGGATGGTCCGCCCCGGTGACCTCGCAGCTCAACCTGCGCGGGCTGTTTAACTCCAACCCTGCTGCCGGGACGCTCAACATCGGCGGTTACAAGAACCCTACGGTGGACAGCCTCACGGAGCGCATGGTCACCACCGTGGACTTCGACCAGCGCAAGCAGCTCGCGACACAGGTTCAGACCATCATCGCGCGCGATCTACCCTTTATCACCTTGTGGTATGCCGACGGGGTCTACGCCTACCGGCCCGAGGCCTATGACGGATGGAAGTTCCAGAAGGGCCAGGGCATCATCAACAAGCGCTCCTTCTTGCAAGGGCAGTAAAGGGCAGTCGATGCTCAATCGCCTGGGCCAATACCTCCTGGTGCTGCTGGTCGCAGTGACGGTGAACTTCTTCCTGCCCCGGGCTATGCCGGGCAGCCCGTTGCAGTTCCTCGCTGGTGATGAGGTGGCCACGCTGAGCCCCGAGCAGCGCCAGGCCATCCTCCAGCGCGCGGGCTTGGACCAGCCGCTGCTGGTGCAGTTCTTGCGCTACCTGGGCCAGTTGGCCCGTGGCGATCTCGGCTACAGCTACCAGGAAAATCGTCCGGTGCGCTCGATCCTGCTCGAGCGCCTACCCTGGACTCTTCTGCTCACTGCAACCGCCCTGCTCCTCTCCTCGCTCTTCGGCGTCATCGTAGGGGCCCTGGCCGCCTGGCGGCGTGGGGGGATGCTGGACAACACCACCCTGGCCGGCTCGATCGCCCTTGACGCGGTGCCCACCTTCTGGCTGGGGATGATGCTGGTGGCGATCTTCGCCGTGCAGCTACAGATCTTCCCGGTTTTCGGGGCCAGAACTGCGTGGGCCAACTACCAGGGCTGGTCGGCGGTGGTAGACGTGACGCGTCACCTGGTATTGCCCGCCACCACCCTCACCATCGCCAGCCTCTCCGGCACCTACCTGGTGATGCGCTACGCGATGCTCGCCGTGCTGGGAGAGGACTACATCCGCACCGCCCGGGCCAAGGGAATGGCCGAGCGCCAGGTGCTTTACAAGCACGCCCTGCGCAACGCCATCCTCCCGGTGTTCACGGTGTTCATGCTCAACCTGGGAACGCTGGTGGGCGGGGCCGCAGTAATCGAGACGGTGTTCTCCTATCCAGGGGTGGGGCGGCTGCTGTTTGAGTCGGCCACCAACCGCGATTACCCCTTGCTGCAGGGGGCCTTTTTCCTGGTGACGCTTTCGGTGTTGCTTTTCAACCTGCTGGCAGACTTGCTCTATCCCCTGGTTGACCCCAGGGTACGGGGTTCACATGGTTAGCTCTGCTGTTGCTTCGGCCCGATCAAGACGCTGGCGCGAGCTTTCGAAGATGCTTCTGGCTAGCCCTGTCGGCGTTACGGGCCTGGGCTTGCTGACCTTGATGTTGTTTTTAGCCCTGTTCGGCCCGCTGATCGCCCCCTATGACCCCACCCTGCCCAGCGGCAAACCCTTTGAGCAACCCTCGAGCGCCCATCTGCTGGGCACCAACGACGTGGGTCAGGACATTCTCTCCGAGCTAATCGTGGGTACGCGGGTTTCGCTCCTGATCGGCTTTAGCGCTGCGGCAGGCGCCATCTTGATCGGTACGTTGGTGGGTCTGGTAGCGGGCTACAGCGGTGGCTGGCTGGACGGGGCGCTGATGCGCCTGGTGGACGTGATGCTGGTGCTGCCCTTCATCCCGCTGATGATCGTGGTGGCCGCCTATCTAGGACCAAGCACCGGCAACCTGATTGCCGCCATCATGCTGGTCATCTGGGCGCGACCCGCTCGAGTGATCCGTTCCGGGGTGCTGGCCTTGCGCGGGGCGACCTACGTCGAAGGGGCCAGGGCCCTGGGGGCTAGCGACTTCCACATCCTCTTCCGCCACATCCTGCCCGGGGTGCTGCCCATCGCAGTCTCGCAGTTCATTCTGGTGGCATCCGGCAGCATCCTGATCGAAGCCTCACTCTCCTTCTTGGGCTTGGGTGACCCGGTGCGCAAGAGCTGGGGTTCCATCCTCTATTACGCCCAGATTCGCGGGGCTTTTCTCAACGGTTCGTGGCCCTGGTGGGTGGTGCCCCCGGGGGTGATGATCACGTTAGCGGTGCTGGGTTTCGCCCTTACCGGCCGCGCTTTGGAAGGCTATCTGTTCCCGCGCTTGCGCAAAGGTTGATCGTATGCCCAAAAGCATTCTGATGTTGGCGACCTATGGCCTGGAGATCGTGGAAGTGGGTGGTACGCTGGCCCTGCACGCCCAGGGGGGCGATGCCGTACACGCTGCCGTGGTGCTGTCCAGGCCGCAGACCCGCCCCCAGATCGAGCAAGCCGCGAAGATCTTGGGGGTACGGTCGGTGCGGTTCCTGGAGTTTCAGGTCGGCGAGACCCAGCTCGACACCCCCTCCAAAATCAAGCTGGTGCGACTGATCCGGGAGACCCGCCCGGACATCCTGATCACGCAAGACCCCGAGCATTCCTATGCCGACCTCGACCCCGACCGCAGACTGCTCATGCTCTTGTATCTCGAGGCGGCCTCGTTGGCCGGACGGGACTGGCGCATCGAGGAGTGTGGCGGGTTTGAGCGCCACCTGATCCGCGACCTCTACTACATGTCGCCGCACAACCCCAACTGTGTGGTCGAGATCGGATCCACCTTTGCCCTCAAGCAACAGGCCCTGGGGGTGCTCGAGGGGCAGATGGCCTTCACTGCACAGGTGCTGCGCAGCAGGCTTAACCCAGAGTCACTGGAGACCATTGTTCCTGGATATGCCCACCTGTCCGACCTCGAGCTGGGGCGCTCGCTGCATCGCGAAATGGACAAGTCGTCGGCGCTCTATCACGGACTGCTGAGCCATGCCGGGGCCACCATGGCCGAGGCGTTCAGGCATCAGTTCCCCTTTCGGTTGGAACGGTTGCTCTGATCCACGACCTTAGCTGCCCTTGGAGCCTATACGATACCGGATTCAAAAAGATAATCTTCCAAACCGAAGAGCCCCGGAGGCTATCTTTTCGGGTCCCAGAGCATACCCCTCCCTGACGGTCGGCGAAGCAAGCGTATCCCTCCCGAGGGGCGCTACCGCCCTCCGCCACGCGGATAACTTCGGTCGGGTCAGTTCGTCACCGAACGGTGACGAACTAACCGAATCGGGTATGAAACCCTCATCTTGACCGCAGCAACGCTAATTGGCCTCTCCGGGATCGCGGTGATCGTAGGGGTCGCCCTGGACCTACGTGGCTGCTACCGACTGGATCATCGGCATGATACCCCGCCGCTTCGGCGAGGGGACTGGCACGATCCAGTTTTGAGCCTAGCGTGCGGCTTTCGCCTGCAATTCCCGCAGCGCAGCCCGGGCTTCGGCATAGCCGGGTCTATAGCGCAGGGCTGCCCGGAAGTCAGCCAGGGCTAGATTACGCTGTCCCAGCGCAGCCCGGGCTTTGCCGCGCCAGTAGTACGACTCCTCATGGTCGGGAGCCCACCGCAGGGTCTCACTAGCTAAGGAAACCACCTCGCCATGGCGGGCCACCTTGTAGTAAGCCTCCAGGGGACCAAACTGGTACCACAGGGTACGCCAAGGCCAATTACCCAGCATCCCGCCGGGCCGGTCGGGGTCATAGGCCCGGTTGACCGGCAGGCCGCGGGCTTGGTCGTAGGCTTGGGCAGCCCCCACGGCGTCGCCCAGCTTAAGCAGGCTGGTGCCCAGGTTGAACCAGGCGAAGGCGTTACGGGGCTGGGTCCGGGTTTCCTGGAGGGCTACCGCCCGGGCGTGCTGGTCTTCCCATCCCGCGTTCACCCGATCACCCAGCAACTTGCGCACTTCCCCCTCACGGCTTTTGGGATAAACCACTAGATAGGTGCGGTTGTACACCTGCCACAGGCTGTCAAACTCCGTGTACTCGAGGCGTATGTTGGGGCCGTTGTAGGAGTCGTAGGCCCACAAATAGCCCCCTCGTTCGTCGTAGCCGGTAATCAGACGGTAGTGACCCATGCCGCCTTGGTCGCTGACGAACCAGGTCTGGGCGATTACCGGGTAACCCGCTGCCACCAGCCGCCTGATCAACGCCAAATCGCCGGCTGCGCCCCCGTGCACGGCGTAGCCCTGGCTGCGGGCATAAGCTGCCAGCTCATCGGGCGAGACGTTCTTGTCGGCCCGGTTGGGCTTCAACACAGGAGCGGACTGGTACTGCGTCAGCTTGCTCCCCCAGAAGCTCAGGGCCATCCCGATCGTGACGGGGCCGCAGTTGTTGAGGCGTTGGTACTCGTGGCGAACGCCTTCCAGCCGCACCGCCCCGGGCACGGCCCCGGCCGTGGACAGAAGCACGGGCAACAGGAGGTGCACGATCCGCCGGTTCACGATCCCCCTTTCAGGTAGCGGTCGAAGAACGCCACCGAGCGCCGCATGGCCTGGGCGAAGTTCTTGCTCAGGTTGTGGTCGTCTCCGGCGTAGCTATAGAACTCATACGGCTGCCCGGCCGCCTTGAGTTGCCGCGCCAAGGTCTGCGAAAAGGCGTAGGGGACGTGGGTATCGGCAGGGCTATGATGAAGCTGGATCGGCGCCATGCCTTCTGCCAGGTAGCTGTTGGCCGAAATAGCGTTCCAGAACCCGGGGTTCTGCTCGGGAGTGCCGAAGCGATCGAAGATCTCCCGCCTGCGCTGCTGTACCCGAGTTGAGGGTTGCCCACCCATGTACGGTCGCCGCCAATTGTTGACGAGGTCAGTGTAGGGTGCCACCACTCCCGCCCAGATCACCCCGGCCTTGATGCGCTTGTCGACGACCATGGCCCGCAGGGTGAGGTAGCCACCCATCGAGTGTCCCCACATGCCCAGACGCCCGGCATCGACTTCCTTAAGCTTCGCCAGCGAGGAGACTGCGTTGAGCACGTCGATGGTGTAGCCCGGAAACCAGTAGGCTCCCTCGGCCTGGCCCTCGGAATTGCCGTGCCCCCGGTAATCCGGCTTGAACACGACATAGCCCGCCCTGGCCAGTGCGTCCACGTACGCCTCGTAGCGCTGGGTGGTGCGGTACTGTTCGGGCGGGATGTAACCGTGGTTAAACACGACGGCGGGCCAGCCGCTCTTCGGCTTGGTGCCCGAGGGTACGGTCAAGAGGGCGAAAATCTTCAGGCCGTCGGAACGGTAGGAGGCGATGTAGCGCCGGTAGTTCGCGCCCGAGGTGAGGGTACGCTCGACGGTGATGGCGCTGCCCGGGTAACTGCGGGCACGCAGGGCCTCGATGCTGAGGGGGTCAGGCTGCTTGCTCTGGCCCAGGGCGAGGCCGCTGGACAGGAGCGCTGCGATGCCAAGGGATGGCAGGATTCTGACCATGCCTGTCAAGTTAAGGTTTTACGGTTAAGTTTCCGTAAAGCCCTCCGCGGCCAGGCTAAGGTTGCGGCCATCACCTCTACCGAGCAGGCCTCGAGCGTCCTTGAAGTGGGCATTTAGCTACCCGTCACCCGCTACGCAGTGCCCACGGTACTTTGACGAGGTTTCAAGACCTTGATTGGCCCGAACGCGCACACGGAGTGCAGCTAAGGCAGTCACGACCATGTAAAACCTGTCCTCCGACAGGTACACTGAGCCTATGGGCGAGGTGCGCTCGTTCCACCTCAACGAGCAGGGGTTGCAGCGGGTCCTGGGCGGCCTCGAGGCGGCGGTGATGGAAGTGCTGTGGAAGCATGGGCCCCAGACGATCGCGGAGGTGCAGAAGGCCTTGTTGCCGCAGCGGCTAGCCTTCAACACGGTGATGACGGTGCTCAGTCGCCTGGTCGCCAAAGGGCTGGTGACCCGCCGCCAACCGGGTGGGAGGCGCTCGGTCTACGGAGCGGCCCTGTCCAGGGAAGCCTTCGTAGAGGGGTTGACCCACGACGTTGTGGTAGGTCTGGTGCGCGATTTCGGGGACTACGCGGTGGCCCAGTTCGTCGCTGCGCTCGAGCGCGAGGATCCCCGGCGCATCGCCGAGCTCGAGGCCCTACTGCGGCGCAAACGGGAAGGCTCGTGAGCCTATGGGTCGCGCCATCGAGGCCAGCCTGCTCACCTTGCTGCTGCTGCTGGGGGCGCCGTTGCTGCTGGTGGCAGGCACCAGCGGTCACCCGGGCATGAGTGGGGCCTTGGACTGGCTCGGGGACTGCTGGTTCGCCCTCCGGGCAGGAGAGGCGGCCGTCGGGCTGGTTCTGCTGGCCGCGCTGGGTCCAGGGGCTCTCGCGGCTTTCCGGATGCTGCGCGAGCTGGTCACGAGGTGGGCTCTGCTGGCCTCGCTGCGCCGTGAGGTCAGCGGGACCGCCCAGCCTCCCGATCTCAGCGAGCTCGCGCAGAGCCTGGGCTTGAGGCGGGTGGTATACGTGGACCGGCCCGACGTGTTCGCCTTCACCCAGCTCTCCGAGGTGGTGGTGAGCCGGGGTCTGGTCGAGCTGCTGCCCCGCGAGGAGCTCAAAGCTGTCCTGCTGCACGAGCGGTACCATCTGATACGCCGCTCGGTCAAACGTGGCCTGTGGGTGGCCGGTCTGACCGCCGCCACGGCATTCCTGCCCGTCGCACCGCTCCTGCAGCGGGCCTGGTGGTTACGGGAAGAGCTCGACGCCGACCGGGCGGCGGCGGTGGTGGGCGGTGACGTGGTGGCCTTGGCCTTGTTGCGCCTCGCACGGCATGCCCATGCAGAGTCGGCCCCGAATGCTGAAATTCTAGGCTCGAGCCTGGCTCTACGGGTGCAGGCCGTCTTGGGGCAACCGGCGCCTCTTTTTGAGGGGCGCTCCTGGCGGGCGGCTGTGGTGAAAAGCGCGCTCATCCTGGCGGCACTGTCTCTCGTACCACTCCTGCTGCACGCCGCGCCTCTGGAGTGGCATCTGCGGGACTGGTTACCCCACGGCCCGGGTCAGAGCTGCTAGAGGGGCAGGCCGCACAGGTCGAGCTCCCCTTCCGGCCAGGACCTGCCCTGACAGGCGAACGCCATTGCCGCCAACTCGCCCTGCACTCTGCCGCCGGGCTGCTGGAAGTAAAACGGCCCTTGCACGCGCTGCCAGCCCAGGCGTTCATAGAAGGGGACCAGATCCTCCGCGCACATCAACCAGGCGAAATCGCACTTAAGCCGGTCGCCGATGAACCCGACGCTCTCCCGCAGCAGCACGGAGGCGTAGCCTTTGCCCCTCGCTTGCGGGAGAGTGGTCACCGCCCCTACCAAGCCCAGCCGCACGTCCTCCACCCCGACCTTCGCCGGGCGGTGGACGATTTCCAGCATGCTCACCCACCGGCCTTCATGGCTCAAGAAGCCGTACCACTGAGGCCGGGAGAGCTTGAGCGAGCTCCGGAAAGTGCGGGCTTTCCACCAGCGGTAGCGCACGTACTGGCTGAGCGAAAGCTGCTCCGGGGGGACGATCCAGACTTGCTGCTCCCAGGGAAGAACGTCGACGAGAAAGTGATTCATGGCGGGGACCCCCTTTTACACTACAGCGTGTAGTGTAAAGACCCCATGTTAAATCTGCGTAAAGCTAGTGGCTAACCCGCCTGCGCACCCTCCAGGCGCAAGCCACGCGGTTCGGCCATCCCGCCCGGGTGGAGCATGCACCTTTGCCGCATGGCGCTTGACGACCGGCAGACAGGAGGAGCAGGGCCGCTCGATCCAGCCGCGACCCCGGCTTCACCCCCCCGATGGTCAAGTTCCCCCATCCTCCCCCCCGATGGTCAAGTTCCCCGACGGGTAGCGGTTGCACGCTCCGACCCTGCCAGGCTCAGCAAAACCGATCGCGCACGATGATCCGGGCGTTGCCGAGCGCACCGCCAAGTTCCACGTCACCACCATCCTCAACAAGCCCGGCGAGGACACCCGGCAGAGCTTGGCGTGACCCTGCTGGGCTGCCCGCCTTCAAGTAGGCGCAACGAAGTTGATTCCCACGAACAGCACCCGGTCCTTGTACCTGCGCCAGGCTGCCTCGAGCATCGGCGCTTCACGGCGGCAGGAGGGGCACCAACTGGCCCGGAAGTTGAGCGCGACGGGCTTGGGCCCACCAGCCTGGAGAGGGTGAGGCGATCCCCCTCCTCCGCCCGGTAGGGCTTCAGGGTGGGCATGATGAAGTCCGGGGCAGGTTGTTCCCCTGGGCGACCTGAGAGGGCAGGGCCGAGGGGAGGGGCCGCGGCGCAGACCCCACCAGAACAGCCCACCCAACAGAACGACCACCAGGATTCCGGCCCAGAAGCGCATATTCTCCTGTTGTCCTTGTTCCCTTCCTTGAACCAGCACACCAGCGTATCGTAGAGCCCGGCTAGCGCCAGCCCACCACCTGCAAACAAACTGGCCCGGCGTCCACTTCGGCACATGCCCGTACGTACCTGTACCTCACTCTTGCGCCTGAGCGGCCCTGAAAGCCAGGGGAAAGCAGGCTGGCCCAGCCGTAGAAAATGTGAGGCTACCCGGAGAGCCGGGAACCGGAGGCGGGCAGAACGGCCAAACCCACCATCACACCCAGCCGCCCGCCGGCTCGAGCGCTCACGTCACCTCACCGGGTTTTCCGGCCCCCGGCCACGGTAGGCGTCCACAAACGCCGCTGCCGCCGCGGCGTCCCACCCCTCCAGGCGCAGCAGCCTGTTCCAGGCGGTGAGCTCGATACCGCGCCCAATCCCGGCCTTACGGACCACCACCAAGCCGTCCCACTGACCCCGGAACCGCCCTGCCCAGGCCCTAAGGGTGCGCAGGGCCTCGTCGCCGGGTTGGTCGTAGTAGATCACCACGTTCCCGTGTTCCATCGAGTGCACCAGCTTCTCTTTAGGTTCGGCAGCGGTGTAGAAACCGGCGCTGGTCCAGCTCGGCCAGTGGGTGCCCGAGGTCGGCGGATCGTCCCTGAAGCCCAGCGGCTGTCCCAGCGCCGCGTGCAAACGCCCCGCGTCAGGGCGCTCGATCACCCTGCCGAGCTGGGGTTTGCCCTGCTCGGCCAACCGGGCGAAGTCGCCCCCCACCTGCCGCCCCTGCCACCACGACCAGCCGGCCCAGCCGACCCCCAGGGCGGCCAGGGCGGTGAGGAGTACTGCAGTCCAGGGAAAGGCTTTAGATTTGGAGGTGTACCTCGCACCACGCCGGGTGCTTGACGTCAAGGCCTTTCGGTTGCTCGGATTCTTTGCCATACGTCGCTCCACGTGCCAGGTGCTCATCGTTGCCAAACCTGGCCCTGATCGTCCATCCATACGATGTATCCAGCCTCGTCGGGGCTCGCCGCCAGCGCGATCACGGAGGCGGGCTCCAGGCGTTGCCATCCCTCGGGACCCTGGGCATACAACCCCTGCCGTCCGCCGACATAGAGCTTGCCGCCCCCGTCCACGCCCAGCGCGAAGACGTCGGCCTCGGGCGCCCCGGCGGGCTCAAAATGCCCGCCGCCATCCAGGCTGCGGTAGAGCCCTGCCCCCACGCCTCCGGCGTAGACGCTACCGTCCCTCGCGACCGCCAGCACGTGAACCCACCGGGACAGCCCTACCCCCCCGGCCGCTCTCCAGTTCAGACCCCCGTCCTGGCTGACGTACAGACCGCTGCGGGCTTCCCAAAGGTAATGCCGCTGAGGGTCAACAGGGCTTATCGCGTAGCCGTGAATGTCCATGCCGCCGAGCCCACTCGGACGGCGGTCACGGTATGTCCTGAGATCGTCGCTCACGGCATAGACTTCATGGCCAGCTACAATTAGCCGCCTGCCATCCCAGGCCAGATTCATGGCATCCCAGCCGCTGCGCTGCACCACGTTAAGCCAGCCCTGCTTATCCCCGTCGAAGCGCTGGATGCCGTCGTGGTGCCCGAAGAGTATCTCCCCAGTAGGCAAAAGTACCAGGGAGTGGGCGTCTCGCGTGGCCACCGGGGCCAGGGGCATGGTCATGCCGGCCATCCTCCCCTTGGGGCTGCCGGCCCCGCTCGCCGCCGTGCCCATGGGTATCCCGCCCGTGATGGGCATTCCGGGCAGGCGGGGTACGGTCGAGCGCGCCAGCAGCCCCACCAACCCGGCCAGCAGGAGTGCCCCAAGACCGGCGATCCACCAGGAGGTTTTGACCCGTTTCCCCATCGACCCGACCTCGGCCCGCGGCCACCATCCCGCGTGCCCGCACGGTACCCAGTTTGTGTTAAATGCGTGTAAAGTCCCTGGGTGGAAGCCCCGGATGTGGTCGACCGGCCTGCCAGTACCCCCACTTCCACCACCGCAGCTTGGGCACCCCGGCGATATAGGTGCGGGCAACCCCGCAAGGCTGGAAGCCCACCGACAGGATGCCCCGCCTCGAGGCCAGGTTGGCAGCGTAGGTGTCGATGTAAATGCCGCCGGTGGGCGGGCTGCTCAGGGCAAGGCCGGCCAGATAGCGCAGGGCGGCCTTGTACAGCCCCCGACCTCGCAGGTGTGGCTGGGTCTGAAAGTCTGAACAGCCAGTGGACCGGTCGGGTCTGGGGCTGAGTGGGACCGTCCGTGGGCGGGCGGTAGACCAGGTGGGCGCGCCACCGAACCGGCGAACGCTCAAGCAATAACGTGAACAAGGGAGCCTCCGCGGGTCTAGGGCAAGACGGCCCGTACGTTACTGAGCAAAGCCCCTCGGTTGAGTTCACCGATCAGCCGGCCGCGCAGGGTGCCGTCAGGAGCGATGAACAGGGTAGTGGGTAACCCCACCCCGCCAAAACGGGCATAGAGCGCGGAGGTGCGGTCAAAGCCGCTCTGACCCACAGGGGCATCCCGCCAGATGGGATAGCTCACCCCCACCTGTCGGGTGTAGGCCGCGACCGTCTGGGGGGCTTCGTTCAGATTCACCCCCACGACGACCAGCCCTCTATCTTTGAACTCGGCCTGCACGCTGTCCAGCAGCGGCATCTCGCGGCGGCAAGGGGGACACCAGGTGGCCCAGAAGTTGAGCACCACCGCTTTACCCCTGAGGCTCCAGAGCGTGACCGGCTGGCCCCCGAGGTTCATCAGCCGTATCTCCGGAACCTGGTCGCCGATTTTGACAGCAGCCCCATCCCCCAGTCGCAGCCCCATGCTCCCGTACCCCAGGGCAAACCAGGCACCACCCACCGCGAAGCCCATCAGCAGCGGTCGGGCGTAGGCTAAGCGCTCAGGCTGTACACGGCGCGACAGGGCCCACAGCCCATAGGCCATCCCCCCCATCGCCCCGGCCCAGGGTAGATACCCCGGCTGCCAGATATACAGTGCGGTAATCGGGTTGGCCTGGTAGCCATCCCAGTTGAGCAACACAAACCCCAGCCGCGCCCCCAACAAACCGGCTATGGCCAGGTTACCGGCTGTGTTCGTCACCCAATTGACATCCAGCCCCGCCCGTCTGGCCACCCGTGCAGCCCACCAGGAAGCCACCAGTAGCCCGGTCAAGAGCACCAGCCGCACCGTGGCGATCAGGAAGGGACCGATCTGTAGAGCATCTGGCATGACACACCCGCTAGCGAGGCTTGATCAAAAGGGCAAAACCTGCCGCTTTCCAGGCTTCAAAACCCCCCTTGAGCTCCCTCACGTTGGTATAGCCCAGCCTGACCAGGGCCTGTGCCGATAGCGCACTCATCCGCCCAGACCGGCAATAGACCACGATCTCGGCGTTTTTGTCCTTGGGCAGATTGCTGGCCTTAGCGATGAGGTCGAAGGGGATGAAAAGGTCCGTGCCGGGAATTTCCCCCTCATAGGGGATATGGGTGTTGATCAGGACGAAATCCTTGTCCGCGAGTTGGCGCTCAAGCCCCTGTGGGCTTAGCAGACCCCAGCGACCGCCTTGAGTCTGTGCAGTTTGAGCCGGAAAGGGATGGGCCAGTGACAAACCCCCCAGCAACAGCAGCATCCACACTCGCATGAACATGCTTACCTCCGGAGGCACAAAAGGGCACGAAGACAAGGGTAGCGGCGGTGTGTTAAGTTTCCGCAAAGGCCCCCACGGTGAGGTATCCGTATTCCGTAGATCCCCGCCGGCGGTGATGCCGCCGTTCGAAAGCGCATTTTCGAGCACCCCCTTTACCTCCTAGGGTTACTCCCAGCGCGGGTGGGCGTGCTCCTCGGCCGCGCGCAGGGCCGGGGTCTCCAGCTGCACCGTGACGTGCCCGATCCCGTGGCCCTCGGCCACCGCCCGGGCCAGGGGGATCACGTTGACGTCTGGGGTGTCCATCACCAAGTGCACCGAGAGGTTGTGCTCCCCGCCGGTCGTGGCCCAGACGTGCAGGTCGTGGGCCTCTTGCACGCCGGGCAGCGCCTCCAGCTCGGCCTGCAGCTTTAAAAGGTCCGCCCCCTCGGGCACCCCCTCGAGCAGGACGTTCACGCTGGCCGAGAGCAGCACCCAGGTGCGGGGCAGCACCCACAGACCGATCAGCGCCCCCAGCAGCGGGTCCACCCAGCCCCAGCCGGTGAAGAAGATCACCACCGCCCCGGCGATCACCGCCACCGAACCCAGCAGGTCGGAGAGCACCTCGAGGTAGGCTCCCCGCACGTTGAGGCTCTCCCGGCTCCCGCCCATCAGGAGGCGGGCCGCGATCAGGTTCACCGCCAGACCGCCGACGGCAACCAGGAGCATGGGCAGGCTCTGCACCTCGGCGGGCTCGCGCAGGCGCTGGTAGGCCTCGAGGAGGATGTAAAAGGCCACGACGAACAGCACCGCGGCGTTCACGGCCGCCGCCAGGATCTCGAGGCGGCGGTAGCCGAAGGTGCGCTTCGGGTCCGCCGGCCGCTGGCCTAGCCGGATCGCCAGGAGCGCGATCAGCAGCCCCATCACGTCGGTGAACATGTGGGCGGCGTCGGACAGGAGCGCCAGGCTGCCGAAGACCAGCCCGCCCACCACCTCGGCCAGCAGATAACCCCCGGTCAGGGCTAAAGCCCAGCGCAGCCGGGCTTCGGGCACCTCACGGGCGGCCTTGCCGTGCTCGTGGCCCCGGCTCATGCGCCTACCTCCCGCGCCCAACCCGTTTCCAGAGTACCGCCGCCACCGCCACCAGGGCCAGCACGGCAACGAGGAGCGTGGCATCGAGGACGGAGCGAACGGGGGCCAACGGGTTTAGCGCCAGGGCTACCGCCCATGCCGATCCTCCTTCCAGCGTACAGGACGCGCCCGCGGGACCAAGAGCAGGACAACCCCCGAGACCAGCCACACGTCGGCCAGGTTAAAGACCGGGTAGTCCTGCCCATAGAGGGACCGGGTCAGCACGGACAGGGTGTGCGAGTAGAGCATGTCCACCACCGTGCCGTCGACCAGCTGGTCCAGCCCGTTGCCCAAGGCCCCGCCCGCGATCAGCGAGAGCGCCACGCCGGCGGCTGGGGGCGGGGCCTTCCAGGCCAGGTAGCCCAGCAGGGCCAGCCCCACCCCCAGCCGGACCAGCACCAGCAACCCAGTCTGGCCCGACAGCAGCCCCCAGGCCGCGCCGGGGTTGAAGCCCAGCGCCAGCGAGAGCACCCCGGGGGCTAGCGGCTGGGGGTGGCCGGGCTCGAGGTGGCCCAGCGACCACCCCTTGAGGGCAAAGTCCAGGCCCACCCACAGCCCCACCAGGACCAGCGGGAGCCAGCGCGTGCCGCGGCTCATTCGCCCCCCTCCCCGCGGGCCGCCCGCGCCCGGGGCCCGACCAGTCGGGGGCGGCGCCGGAAGCATGGTGCAAAGCCGGCCATCAGGATCACCGGAAGCGCAGCAGCCGCAGTGAATTCAGCGTGACCAGCGCGGTGGCCCCGGTGTCGGCCAAAATGGCGGGCCACAGCCCGGTGACGCCCAGCAGGGTGGTGGCCAGGAACACCGCCTTCAGGCCCAGCGCGAAGGCGATGTTCTGCGCCACGACCCGCATCGTGCCCCGCGAGAGCCGGATCAGGTCGCTCACGCCCGTTACGGAGTTCCTGAGCAGCGCGGCGTCGGCGGTCTCGAGGGCCACGTCGGTGCCCCCTCCCATGGCGATGCCCACGTCGGCCTGGGCCAGGGCGGGCGCGTCGTTGATGCCGTCGCCCACCATCGCCACCTTCTGATTCCCCTTCTCCGCTCGCCTGAGCTCGCCGATGATGCGGAGCTTGTCCTCCGGCATCAGCTCGGCCCGCACCTCCAGGCCCAGCCCCTCGGCGATGGCCTGGCCGGTGCGGGCGTTGTCCCCGGTGAGCATCACACCCTCCACGCCCAGCTGCTTGAGTTGGCTCAAGGCCTCCCGCGCATCGGGACGGGGCTCATCGCGGATGGCGATCAAGCCCAGCAAGGCAGGAGGGTCCAGGAGCAGCACCACGGTCTTGCCCTGGAGCTCCATCGCCTCGATCTGCCCGGCCACCTCTGCGGCCAGGGGAGCGAGCTCGGCTGCGTACCTGGGCGAGCCGACCACCAGGGTTCGGCCCTGCACCATGGCTTGTGCCCCCTTGCCCTGGACAGCCTGCTGGTCGCTGGAAGGGGGCAGCGTGGCCCCCACCTCGTCGGCCTTCTCCACGATGGCTTTGGCCAGGGGGTGGGAGGAGCCCTGTTCGACCGCAGCGGCGAGGCCCAGCAGTTCGGCCTCGGAGCCTTCCAGAGCAACCACATCGGTCACCCGGGGCCGCCCCTCGGTGAGGGTGCCGGTCTTGTCGAAGGCGACGGTGCGGACGCGGGCGAGGGTCTCCAGCACCGCGCCCCCCTTGATCAGCAGGCCCCGCCGCGCCCCCGCCGAGATGGCCGAGGTGATGGCCACCGGCACCGAGAGCACCAGCGCGCAGGGGCAGCCGATGAGCAGCAGCGCCAGCGCCTTGTAGAGCCACTCGTGCCAGGCTCCGCCCAGGAACAGGGGGGGCACCACCGCGATCAAGGTCGCGATCGCCAGGACCCCAGGGGTGTAGTAGCGGCTGAAGCGGTCGATGAAGCGGGCGGTGGGGGCTTTGGACCCCTGGGCCTCCTCGACGAGGTGGATGATGCGGGCAATGGTGTTGTCGGAGGGGTCCTTGTCCACCCGCACGGTGAGCACCCCGTCGGTGTTGATGGAGCCAGCAAACACGCTGTCACCGGGGCCCTTGCTGACCGGGACCGATTCTCCGGTCACCGGCGAGTCGTCCAGGGCCGAGAACCCGCTCAGGATGGTGCCGTCGGCGGGGACCCGCCCGCCCGGGCGCACCTGCACCACCTGCCCGACCCGCAGGCTGCTGGCGGGGACCTCGCGGGTGCGGATGTCCTCCCCTTCCCCCTCGAGGAGGAAAGCGGTCTTGGGGGCCAAGGCGGCCAGGGCTTTGATCCCTGCCCTGGCCCTTCCGGCAGCGATGCCTTCCAGCAGTTCGCCCACCGCGAACAGGAAGACCACCACCGCGGCCTCGGGGGCCTCGTCGATCACGACCGCGCCGATGGCGGCGATGGTGACCAGGGTGTTGATGCTGAAGGGGTTGCCCAGCCTCACCCCGGCCCAGGCCTTGCGGGCCAGCGGCCAGACCCCGATCAGGGTGGCAGCGATGTAGCCCCAGCGTGAAAGCTGCGGCTCGATAAAGCCGAAGACGAGGGCCGCCACCAGCAATACGCCGGTAGTGATCACCTCGCGCCCTTGGCGGGTGGCGTGCCAGGGCTTGTCCTCCAGCTCGTGGACGCGTTCGCCGTCCTGGGCCCTAGCCTCACCCCGGTCAGGGTGATGGGCGGCCTCTTCCGGGTGGGTATGGCTTTTGGTACCGTCCGGGACCCGCAGGGTGGGCTTATAGCCCAGGGAGCGTATCCTGGCCTCCAGGCTTTCCCTCGGCGTGACCGACTCGTCCAGGTTGAGCCGCAGCACCTGCGTGGTGAAGGCCACGCGGGGGTTAGACGCTCCGGGGGTGCGGTTCACCAGGGCCTCGATCTTGTTGGCGCAGTCGGCGCAGTCCATGCCCTCGACGAGGTAGCACAGTTCGGGGGCCTCCGGGGCGGGGTCCTGCACGGGGGCGGGGGCGGTTCGGCGGGGGTTGGGGTTCATCGGGCCTCCTGTCGGGAATAACCATTCAACACATGAACGATCATTCAACCACTGCCCCGAGGATAACATATGAGCAACTGTTCAACAATAGACGCGGAAGGAGAACACGAGGGCCGCCGAGTGGCGGCCCTCCGGTGTCCTTGGCCAGGTCGGTGCTACGCCCTACTCGGCGGCGTGCTCGAGGGCGCACCGTAGGATCGAGGTAACGTGGGCGTCTACGAGGCGGTAGAAGGCTTGCCGCCCCTCCTTGCGGAAGGTTACTAGGTTGATGGAGCGCAGGAAACGCAACTGATGCGACACTGCCGACTCGCTCATGCCTACCACCGCCGCGATGTCGCACACGCACAACTCCTCGACCGACCACAGCGCCGAGAGGATGCGCATGCGGGTGGGGTCGGCGACGGCCTTAAGCAGCTCGGAGGCTCCGGCGATGGCCCCTGGGGCGGGCATCCCCTGACGGGCCCGGGCCACGGCCTCGGCGTGGACGACCTTGACCTCGCAGACTGCCGGATCAGGGACGGTGGGTGTTGAGACGGCCATATCAATAAGGTAGCACAACGCGAACGGCGGGCTCAGGGCTCACACCCCCAGCGCCCTGATCGCCCTCGCAGCTCTCCTCCACACCCTCGAGGGAGGGGTGCGGGCAGGGCTCTACCCCACCTACCGCGCCCAGACCAAACCTGGGCAGTGCGGAAGAGCGCGTTCTTGTGCGACTACCTCCAGCTTGAGTCCCTGCACCCGGAGATCCAGGGAGCCTAAGAGACTGTCTGAGAAGGCTCTAGGAAGCCAATCTTCTAGCCATAAGACGGATCATTGCGACGTAGATGAAGGTTTCCGTGGTTTCGGGCAGAAGCTCGTAGTCCCGGTTGAGCCTGCGGTTGAAGCTGAGCCAGGCGAAAGTACGCTCCACTACCCAGCGGCGGGGGATGACTACGAAAGAGCGACGGCCTCGGGTCTTTTTGCCAAGCTCCTCGATCAGATCGGGGGGCATGGGTACGCCCTCCGGCCACCAGATACCCCTAAAGTTAGCATCGGGTCTTTGCATGACCTGTAGCGTCCAGCCCAGGGTTTCTTTGACCCAGTCTTCGAACTGGCGTTTGTAGCCGCCGTCGATAAACAGGTGAGTTAGGCGCTTGAACGCAGCCCGGGCCGCTTGTAATACGACCTGGCCTCCTTGGGCATCGGTGAGGTTAGCGGGCAACACCTTGACCTTCAATACCAGCCCTTGGGTGTCCACCAGCAGGTGCCTCTTGCGGCCTTTCACCTTTTTCGCAGCGTCATAACCGCGTATCCCCCCTTTTCACCGGTCTTCACACTCTGACTGTCCACACTCCCCGCGCTGGGTTCAGCTTCCCGACCCATCTTCAGCCGGGTCTTCTCCCGCAAAGTGGCGTGAACGCGTTCGAGAAAACCACTCCTGCGCCACAAGCGAAAGTAGTGGTACACCGTTTTCCAGTGCGGCAGGTCACTCGGCATCATGCAGGGGGTGGCCGTAGGCCATAGCCGCTGTGCGGCTAACCTGCGCCAGGAACAGCCTCCACGCGTGATGTAGAAGATGCCATTGAGGATTTCCCGCCAGCTATGTTCTCTGGGGCGGCCGGGAGAGGGCGAAGGCTGCGGCATCAGCGGCGCTAGCACCGCCCATTCCTTGTCCGAAAGATCAGTCGGGTAGCGGCTTTCTCTAGACTCCATAAGCAACTATATCGCCCGGGAGGGTTTTCGGACAGTCTCTAACAACTTCCTTCGTGTGCTACTTGATCTGGACCCCCGAGGTGTGAAAAAAGGGGGTGCTATGCACTCGGATCGCGAGCACCCCCTTTACGCCCTCTGGTCGGGGTTGCGTGTCTGGTGACAAAGGGGAATTGGCGATTGGTGCATCTGGGCGCTGCGGCCTGGGTGGCTTCCCTTAGACTCTGTCCATGACCCCGGTTCAAACCCTTATCTCGCGGTGGAAAAACGACCCCGGCGGCACCTACCGCACCTGGTTCTTGTGGGAGGAGCGGCTGAAGAATTTCCGCTCCATCCGACGTGGGTTGCAGCAGGTGGTACAGGAGATCGAGCGGGATACTTTCGGCAACCAGTACAGGGGTTCGAGCCTCGAGACCGTGGTGCACTCCATCGCCGAGCAGCGCCAGATGTTCAAGGGGGCCGACCATGCGTTGTTGTGGAAGCCCAAGCTGCGTATCCCCGACATCTACGAGAACCGCGAAAACCAGCTTGCTTTCGGGCGCTTCCTGGACACCTGTGTCTGCTGTCATACCGAGGCCGAGCTTATCGCGGCCGTACACCAGCTGGATGCCCAAAGCATCAAGGGTCTGGGGCCTGCCGTAGCCAACCTGATGTATTTCCTCCATCCGACTCACACACCACCCTTCAACACCGCGATAGTCAAGGGGTACAACGCGCTGATGGGCACCAAGGTCAAGTTGGGGCGCTGGGACGAGTACCTGGCCATGCGTTCAGGGATCGTGCGCTTCAACCAGGAGCATCGCGCCCTGCTCTCCAACGACCTCGGAGCGCTGGCCGGGCTGCTGTTCGACATCGGTTCGGGGCGGTACGCCCCACCACCCACCGATGATCCATCCGCCATACAGGCATGGGAAGCCGATCTGGCCCGGGCGCGGGAGGAAGCCAGGGCACAGACCGAGGCCCGGGAGAGTGACCGCACCCATACCGAGGTGCAGGGCTGGCTGCGTGACCTGGGGCGAGCGCTGGGGTTTGCGGTGTGGGTCGCCGCCAACGATCGTAGCCGTGAGTACGCCGGAGGCAAGCTGAGCGATGGTTGTATCGACAGCCTTCCCGCTTCGGTTGCCGGTATGCCCGGGGCCGATGCGGTGCGATTGATCGACGTGTTGTGGCTCGAGCCGGAGGGGGCGCGGGTGGTCGCGGCATTCGAGGTCGAACACAGCACCTCGATCTACTCTGGCATCGTGCGGATGCTGGATCTGGCCCTGGGTGCGCCCGACCAGGCAGTTCAAGGACTCTACCTGGTGGCCCCCGATGCCCGCGAGAAGGAGGTACGCGACCAACTCAGCCGCCCCGCTTTCCAGCAGGTGGCTCGGCTGCACGTGCGCTACCTGCCCTACGGCGAACTCGAGCGCCACCGAGAGGTGATCGCCCGTTTCGGAACGGGCCTCAAGGCCATCGAGTCGTTGGCCCGCCGCCTCGGCTAACCCGTCCTTGCAGTCCCCTTCGCCGCCGGCAGGCTGAACCAGAACACACTGCCGACGCCGACTTCGCTGTGCAGGCTCATCTGTCCTCCCATGGCTTCCACCAAACCCTTAGCCACGGTCAAACCCACCCCCGTCCCCCCATCCTTGCGGCTTCTGGCGGGGTCGATCCGGTAAAAGCGCTCGAAGATCCGCTCCTGGTGCTCGGGCGCGATCCCTCTCCCGGTGTCACGGACGAAGAAGCAGACCCCTTCAGGCTTGAGTGTCGCCCCCAGGATCACCCGGCCGCCCTCCGGTGTGTAGCGCAGGGCGTTGGAGAGCAGGTTGGAAAGCACCTGATGCAGCCGCTCCGGGTCGGCCTGAACCTTGGGTAAGTCGGCGCCGACCTCCAGCTCAAGGGTCAGGCCCTTCTCGCTAAAGGCTGGGGCCAGCCGTTCGCGGGCCTCGTTCAAGATGACCTGTGGCGACAGAGGCTCGGGATGAACCACCACCGCACCTGCTTCAACCCTCGAGACCAGCGACAAATCCTCTACCAGCCGTCCCATCGCCCGAACCTCGCGGGCGATGCTCTGGGCGGCTACTTCAGGCGGCAACACCCCGTCGGCGAGGGCCTCGCTGTAGCCCTGTAGCGCCGCCAGGGGGGTTCGCAACTCATGGGCCACGCTGCCGATGAGCTCGATCCGGCGCTGCTCAACCTGCTCGAGGGCCTGGGAGAGCCGGTTAAACTGCCGCGCCAGTTCGGACAGCTCGTCCTCTCCCGTTTCCCTGAGGCGTAGCTTGTAGTGGCCCCTGGCGATCTCCTGGGCCCCACGAACCAGCAGATTGACCGTCTGGCTGATACGGCCGACGAGCAGGTACGCCAGGAGCGCGGAGAGCGCCAAGGCGATGGGAAAGGCGGCCAACAGGGCCCGGGTCAGGGTGTCGTGCAGGCCGCCCTCGAGGTCGGCCCGCAGGCTAAGACCCATGGGCCCCATGACCTCGATCATGTGCTCGAGATGCCCCCGGTAGAACGCCGGGCTGAGCAGATCGGCCACCACCAGCATCACCGTGGTCGCCACCCCCGCCACCACCAGATTGGCCGCCAGCAGCCGCGCGAAAAGCCCTCTGGGCACGACCCGCATGGATCCCCCTCCTCAGCTGTACACAATGCGCCTGGCTTCGTAGGACACAGCTTCAGCCACTTTGCGCCCCGGGCTTGTTAAAACCTCAGGGTGACTCCTCAGGGGTCACTTCCCGGAAGCGATAGCCTACCCCCCGGACGGTTTCGATGTAGCGGGGATTGTCACTGTCCTCCGCCAGCTTCTTGCGCAAGCCCGCGATGTGCACGTCCACCACCCGGTCCACCCCCGGGAAATCGCTCCCCCAGACCCGCTCCATCAGCCGTTCCCGGCTCCAGACCATGCCAGGATAGTGCGCCAGGGTCAGGAGGAGGTCGTACTCGAGCTTGGACAGCGGCAGGGCCTCGCCCTTCAGGTAGGCGGCGTGCTCGCGCACGCGAATCCTGAGGTCGCCGAAGACCAGCTCGTCCTTGAGCCCGCTGCGCCGCAGCAGGGCCCGCACCCGCGCCACCACCTCGCGCGGGCTGAAGGGCTTGGTCACGTAGTCGTCGGCCCCCAGGTCCAGGCCTTGAATGCGTTCTTGCTCTTCATTGCGCGCGGTGAGCATCAGGATGGGCAGGCTGGGGAATTGCCGCCGGAGGATCTGGGCCACCTCCCAGCCCGAACGCTTGGGCAGCATCAGGTCAAGCACCACCAGGTCGGCTTGCGAGGCTTTATCCAGGGCCTCTTGGCCGTCGCCGGCCTCGAGCAGTCCGTAACCCTCGTGGCTGAGATAGGCCCGCAGGATCTGCTGGATCGCCGGGTCATCATCCACAATCAACACGTTCGCCATGTCTCGTGCCTCGCAAGCGAGCTGAGGGGCTAGCGGCAGTTCGCTCTCTAAACCCTCGCTCCGGGCGACTCGCTACCCGCTTAACTCCCGCCGCATTTGCTCATAGGTGCTGCCGTCAATCTCCCCGCGCGCGTACCGCTCGCGCAGGACCGAAAGCGCACGGTCTTGCGGTTTATCCTTCGGACCGATCAGCCGCACCAAGGCGTAGACCAGCAACCCCAGGACAGCCAGCTCGAGCAAGCCCCAAAGCCACATCCCTGCCCCCATGCCATGTCCCCAGTTCCACGTCATCGCGGCCACCTCTGAGTGCCAGGCTAGCCCCGGCGCGTTAAGCTCCGGTAAAGCCTCGGCTCGCGAAGGTTGGGGGCCCTGCCCCCAGCAAGGCCCGCTCCCGGCCAGGGCTTTTGTCCTATACCCACCCCAGGTGGGGTGGGCTATGATCGCCACAGGAGGTCAACGTCATGGAGGTGACCCGGAACAAGCAACCACCTGGGCCTGGTGCCGCTTCGCTTTGCTTGCCCCTGCCGCAGGTGAAGGACACCGCGCGGGCGCGAGCCCTGTCGCACGCTCTAAGACAGGTCGCGGGCATCGAGGCGGTGCAGGTCAACCTGGCCCGCCAGGAGGCGCACCTCACCTACAACCCCGGCGCCATCAGCGTGGCCGGTGTGGTCGAGGCCGTAGAACGCGCGGGCTACTCGGTGGGCCGGGCCGAGCTCAGGGCCCACATCGCCGGGATGCACTGTGCGAGCTGCGTGGCCCGCATCGAAGACGTCCTGCGGGCCGTGCCCGGGGTGCTGGACGCCAGCGTCAACCCGGCCACCGGGGTGGCCACGGTCGAGTACGTTCCAGGTACCGCCGATTTCAGGTCGATCCAGGCCGCGGTGGAATCTGTCGGCTACCAGACCGCCCACCCCCTCGAGCAGCCCCCGGCCCCCGACGAGGAGGCTCAAGCCCACGCCCGGGAGTACAAGAGCCTGATGGCCAAGTTCTGGTTCGCCGCCGCGGTCTCAGTCCCGACCGTGCTGGTAGCTTACCCCAACGTGAGCTGGCTCTACGCCCCCTACCTCTTCTCCTCAGCGATCTCCGAGGGGGTCATCTGGCTGTTGTGGGTGCTGTCGGGGCTCGTGACCCTGCCGGTGATGTTCTACTCCGGACGGCAGTTCTTCACCGGGGCCGCCTCGGCCTTCCGCCACCACGCCGCCGACATGAACACCCTCATCGCCCTGGGCACCGGCGCGGCCTGGCTTTACTCCACGGCGGCGCTGACCTTCCCGAGGCTCTTCCCCGCGGGCACCGCCGAGCCCTTCTACGACGTGACCGCGGTGGTAACGGCACTGGTGGTGCTGGGGCAGGCCCTGGAGGTGCGGGCTAAGGGACAGACCAGCCAGGCCATCAGGAAGCTGATCGGCCTGCAGGCCAGGACCGCCCGGGTACTGCGCGAGGGGCGCGAACTGGAGATCCCGGTCGAGGAGGTCGAGGTGGGTGACGTCGTGGTGGTGCGCCCCGGCGAGAAGATCCCCGTGGACGGGGTGATTATCGAGGGACAGTCCGCGCTCGACGAGAGCATGGTCACGGGCGAGAGCCTGCCGGTGGACAAGCAGCCCGGCGACGAGGTGATCGGGGCCACGGTCAACACCACCGGAAGCTTCAAGTTCAGGGCCACCAAGGTGGGCAAGGACACCGCGCTCGCCCAGATCATCAAGATGGTGCAGGACGCGATGGGCTCCAAGGCCCCCATCGCCCGGCTGGTGGACGTGGTCTCGGGCTACTTCGTCCCTGCGGTGATGATCATCGCCGTCCTGACCTTCCTGGCCTGGCTCAACTTCGGCCCCAGCCCGGCCCTGGCCTACGCGGTGGTGACGGCGGTGACCGTGCTGATCATCGCCTGCCCCTGCGCGGTGGGCATGGCGGTGCCGCTGTCGCTGGTGGCGGGTCTGGGCAAGGCCGCCGAGCACGGGGTGCTCATCCGCAACGGGGAGGCCCTGCAGACCGCCAGCGCCCTCAAGACCGTGGTGCTGGACAAGACCGGCACCATCACCAAGGGCAAGCCCGAGCTCACCGACGCGCTTCCCGCGCCCGGTTTTGACGAGAAGACCCTGATCCACCTGGCTGCCAGCGCGGACCGGCCCTCCGAGCACCCCCTGGCCCAGGCCATCGTCAAGGGGGCCCAGGCCAGGGGGCTGGAACCCCTGGAGCCCGGCGCCTTCAAGGCCGTTCCCGGGCACGGGGTGGAGGCGGCCGTGGATGGAAAGCGCGTGCTGGTGGGCAACCGCAAGCTGATGGAGCGGGAAAAAGTGGACACCACGAGCCTGGCTGAGGCTGTAGGGCGGCTCCAGGGCGAGGGCAAGACCGCCATGTACGTGGCGGTGGACGGCCAGGCCGCCGGGGTGGTCGCCGTAGCCGACACCCTCAAGGAGGACTCCGTCGAGGCCATCCGGGTGATGCGGCAGATGGGCCTCGAGGTGGTTATGCTCACCGGGGATAACGAGCGCACCGCCCGCTCGATCGCCCGCCAGGTCGGCATCGAGCGGGTGCTGGCCGAGGTGCTGCCGGAAGAGAAGGCCAACCAGGTGCACGCCCTCAAGGCCGAGGGCAAGAAGGTGGGGATGGTGGGCGACGGGATCAACGACGCCCCCGCCCTGGTCGAGGCCGACGTGGGCTTCGCCATCGGCACCGGCACCGACGTGGCCATCGAGGCCGCCGACGTCACCCTGATCGGCGGGAGCCTGAAAGGGGTGGCCTACGCCATCGAAGTCTCCAAGGCCACCATGCAAAACGCCAAGCAGAGCCTCTTCGGGGCCTTCGTCTACAACGTGCTGGGCATCCCGGTCGCCGCCGGCATCCTCTTCCCCTTCTTCGGCATCCTGCTCTCCCCCATCCTGGCCGGAGCGGCCATGGCCATCTCCAGCGTCACCGTGGTCTCCAACGCCAACCGCCTGCGCTTTTTCAGGGCCAGGAGCTTTACGCGGGCTTAACAGGAGGGAACTATGTTGACCTTGGTCAATCTCTTAGGGCTGGCGCTCGTCGCCTGGATCGTCTGGTACTTCTGGCTCTACAAGAAGGAGGGGGTGGCCGTGACCGAGGTGGCAGGGGTACAGGAGATCAACATTACCGTCAAAGGCGGCTACGACCCCGACGTGATCGTGGTCAAGAAGGGCAAGGCGGTGCGGCTGCACTTCACCCGGCGGGAGTCGGCCCTGTGCAGCGAGATGGTCGTTTTCGACACGCTGGGCCGGTCGGCCAAGCTGCCCGAGGGCGAGACGGTGACGCTGGAGTTCACCCCCCAGCAAGCCGGCGAAATCCCCTTCCAGTGTCAGATGGGGATGCTGCGCGGCAAGGTAGTGGTGACGAGTTAGCGGAGGCAAGGCATGGTTTTACACCCCGAACCCTTCGGACACGTCGAGCGGCGGCACAAGCCGTTCGACCTGCAAGCCCTTCTCAAGGGAAGCAGCGCTTATCTGAGCCTCTTCGGGCTGGGCTGCAGCAACTGCGCCGCCCACGTACACAACGCCCTACTGAGCCTGGACGGGGTGTGGCTGGCCGAGGTGTTCTTGTGGGAAAGGGCAGCCCTGGTCGCCTTTGACCCCAAGCGGGTCGAGCCGGAGCAACTGGCCGCGGCGGTGGCGGGGGCGGTGAACGACGGCACCCGCTTCTTCCGGGCGGAGGTGAGGGAGACCCGGCCTGCCCGGGAGACCCTGAAGATCATCGGCGGCGAGCCCTGGTGGTGCTGGCCAACCCCCTGCCCGGCCGATTGCCCCGGCGCCTGGAGCTGAGGAGAGGAGTGAAGTTTATGGCACAGGAGGTACGGGACCCGGTCTGTGGGATGATGGTGGACCCCGAGAAAGCTGCAGGGAAGTCGGTGTATCAGGGCCAGACCTACTACTTCTGCGGTATCGGCTGCAAGAAGGCCTTTGATGCGGATCCGGAAAGGTATGTACGAGGCAATGACCACGTCCATCACCACAATCACCCGCACTGAAGGGGCTGCCATGGAAGAACTCCAGCCCCAGCTCCTCAACCGACTCGACAGCGTGCAGGGTCATCTGGCCGGGGTGCGGCGGATGGTGACCAGCGGGGCGTCTCCCTCGGAGCTGATCCAACAGGTGCGGGCCCTGCGCGGGGCCTTGTACCGCGTTGAAGAGCTGCTGGTACGGGAAGGGCTGCGAACCTGCCTGCAGCAAGCCCCCCAGAAGCCCCGGCAGCAGACCCTCGAGTCCCTGATGTCCTTGCTGCACGTAAAAACCTGAAACCCGCGCCGTGCCCTATCCCCACCCTACCGGGCTGTAGGTGAACGGCGGGAACAGCCTCTTAGCCCGCCAACCTCTTCCCTGCTGATCTCGCCTCTGGCGTAGCGCTCCTTAGCCACGCCCAGCGCTCGACCGTTGCCGGGAGCAGATTGACCCACCCTACCCGGTCACGTCGCTGTAAAAACACGCCTGGCAGTTCCACGGGCTGATGAAGCCGCTTTACACGAGCTTAACAGCCTTGGTATATTCTGGCCTCGCCAGCCTGGAATCCACCAACAAATCGCTGTTGCTGAGTGCGCTTATGAAAGGACGTATTGCTCCACCCCACTTAGAGTGGGGTGGGCCGTGGGCTAAGGAACAAAGATTAGCCACCAGCGGCTTCAATTCCTAAGCACAGGTCGAATCTTAGAAGGAGGTGAGTCATGCTAACACGAGCGCGGGCCTGGATGGCAGTCCTGGCTTTGCTGGCTGGCTTAGCCCTCGCCGACTCTCCCGACGAGGCAAAGATGAGCGGCGAGGAGCTGGCCCGGTCGGCAACGGGCTTCCTGCAAGCCGAACCCCCCAACCTCGAGATGGCCCTGGACCGGCTCAAGGATGCCTTGGAAAAGCCAGAAGGGCTGGACGTGAAGGCCCTGGAACTCGCCCAGAAGGCGCTCGAGGCGGGCGTTCCCCAGGCCGTTCCTCCGCTCGTTGCCAAGGCGGTGGGCGATGACCCCGGAGCCGTCGAGGGGAGCAAAGCTGTCGAGGTCCGCCTCGGCCCCGGCATCTACTGGGCCTTCGCGACCGGATGGGTGCTGGTGTTCCTGGGCGCTTACGCCCTGGGGCGCAGTTCTGTCCATCCGGTGCGAAAGGAGACCTAGGCCATGGCGGTTCTTCCAAGCAACGCCCCTAGAGGCTTTTGGCAAGCCCTGGACGAACGGCTGGGCATTTCCGCCCTCAAATACGACGTGCCCGAGCATGCCCAGGGCATCTGGTACTCCCTGGGTGGGGTCAGCCTGGTGGGCTTCGTGGTGCTGGTGCTCAGCGGCATCTGGCTGTCCCAGTTCTATGATCCCATGCCCGAGCACGTACGGGCTTCCATGCAGTCCATCCTCCGCGAGGCTCCGGGCGGTTTCTTCATGCGCAACCTGCACTACTGGGCCGCTAACGTGGTGATGGTCACGGTGCTCCTGCACATGCTGCGGGTGCTCTTTACCGGGGGCTTCAAACGCCCCCGCGAGGCCAACTGGCTGGTGGGGGTGGGACTGCTGGCTGTGACGGTGGGCTTCGTGTTCACCGGCACCGTGCTGAAATGGGACCAAGAAGCCATCGAAGCCCTGGAGCATAACGTCGAGGCCGCCCAACTGCTGGGGGGCATCGGCACCTTTTTCTCACCCCAGTTCGCCGAGCGCATCCCTCTCCTGACCCGCGTCTTCACCGCCCATGTCTCGGTTCTGCCCGCACTGCTGGTGCTGCTGCTAACGGCCCACTTCCTGCTCATCAAGCTGCACGGGCTGGCCCCCAACGCCTTCGCCCACCGCGAGGCCACCACCCGCAAGACCTCGAGCGAGCCCACCCACGCCACCTTCCTCCAGCACATGGGCGTGGTGGGGGCCTATGCGCTGGTGGGCTTGGGCGTCCTGGTCTTCCTGTCGGTCACCCTACCCGCCCAGCTTGGCCCGGCTCCGGTAGAGGGGGTGGAGATCACCAGACCCTGGTGGCCCTTCCTTTCGCTGTTTGCGCTGGAGAACTGGATCGGCCTGCGCGGCCTGGTGTGGGCCAGCGCCGCCTTGTTCATCGCCCTGGCCCTGGTGCCGTTGCTGGACCGAAGCCCTTACCTGCACCCCTCACGCCGTATAGCCTTCCTGATCGTCTACGCTCTTCTGGCTCTGGCGATGGTCGCCCTGGGCTTCTACGCCAAGTTTGCCCCAGGTACGGCACACCTGGAGTGATCCACCGGAGGTAGGTATGACCCACGTGGTCAAGGTTTTCTGGCTGTTCTTCTTTGCCGCTGTGCTGTCGGGTGGGCTGTTGGGACGCTACATCGCGGCTTTTTTCCAGGGTCATGGCTCGGCAGGAATTGCCACGACGAGCGTGCTGCTGGCCCTGATTTTTACCTTCAGCGTTGCCGTACTGGTGCGCGTTTTGCGGGCGGATGCCCGAGCCCGCCTCGGGCTACGGGAGAGGAGCAGACCATGACCCCGGGCGGTCGGCGGAGCTGGCTACGGCGACCCGGCAGTTGGGTGCTGCTCGGGTTCCTGGCGGCAGCGGCCTTTTTCACCGTGCTGGAGCACCGGCCTCATCTGGCGCTGATCGGCGCGTTTGTCCTGCTTGTGGGCTGCCTGCTCATGAACCGCTACGCACATCGCCGCTACGTGCCCGGCGTTGAGGCGGTGCCCGAGGCAAAAGGAGAGCAACCATAGGCGGCGAGGGAGGGCGGGGTGAGCGGGTTACGCTTCCTGATCGAAGACTACCAGCGGCTGCTGGAGCTGCGGGCGGGGGCCGGGGGTCGGGTCGGCCAGGTCCGGGCCTATCTGGAGGCCCTCGAGGCCGCCTTGACCGGGCTCGAGCGGCTATGGACGGACCTGCTCGCAGACCCCCGG
Organism: Meiothermus hypogaeus; assembly: GCF_003574035.1. Lineage (GTDB taxonomy): Bacteria > Deinococcota > Deinococci > Deinococcales > Thermaceae > Meiothermus > Meiothermus hypogaeus. The sequence goes on from NZ_QWKY01000006.1 coordinate 52,197, forward strand.
TTCCGCCTGGCCCTGGCCGAGAGCCCCCGCACCCCCACGGCCTTGTTGGAGTGGCTGGCTCATGACCTCGAACAGGAAGTACGGCTGGCAGTAGCTCGCAATCCGTCCACCCCCGCCTCTACCCTGGTCACCTTGGTGGGCAACTGGGCCGGACGGCTGGCGGTGGCCTTTAACCCCTGCACTCCCGCCGAGCTATTGAAAGGGCTAGCCTTCGACGGCGACCTGGACGTCCGCCAGGCACTGGCCGCGAACCCCAACACCCCTGCCGAGGTGCTGGCCCTGCTGGTCCACGACCCTGAGCCGGGTGTGCGGAGGAAGGTGGCCCTTAACCCCAGCACCCCTCCCCACCTGCTCTGGCGGCTGGCCCAGAGCAAGGAAAGCCCGCTGCATCTGGCGCTGCTGCGCAACCCGAACACCCCTGGCGAGGCCCTCGAGGCGATTGCTTGTGACGACCCCTCGCTGGAAGAGCGCCTCCGCCGCCACCCCAACCTGGCCTCCTCGCGACCCCTAGCCCAGGCCGACCGTCCCGAACCGCGCGAGGGAGCGAGCGTGGGCCGCGACGGCCGTGTCTCCCCGGGTCACCGGGGCCGGGGTAAACCCAGCCGGGCCACCTAGCCAACGGCGGCACAAGACCAAGAGAGGCTTGTAGCGCGAAGGTGAACCCAGGGAAAACCCGCCCTGTTTCCGTTTTACGCCCACTACCCTCTGGTCGGCTCCGATGCTACCGGGGTTGTTCCGGGCCCAAAACCTCGCCGTCACCCCTCGCGTGGAAAACAGCGTCGTTCGGAGCGTGCGAGTCCTGGGTGCCGATGGCGGGCAGGTCCTCGCCACCGTCGCCCTCCCCAACGCGTTCGGTGGAGATCTTGTACCGGATCCGGCCAGTTCGGCACCGGGCAGCGGGGAACTCACCCGGCCGGGGGGGACGCGGTGGGGGGTGGGCTCCTCGGGGTTTTCGGCCCAGGTGACCGCTTTTTCGAAGTCGGTATCGGCCATGCTCCAGCAGTGCCGCTGTTCAGCACCTGTCAAGGGACAAATACCCCTAGGGGGTTTACAAGGGCTTTACAACAACCCGCTACACTCGGCCTCGAGGTGATAGGAATGAAACGACAGCTAGCCCTCTTCGCAGTCACCGCCCTGGCCAGCTTCTCGCTGGCACAGACCGACCCACACCACCCTGAGACGGCTCCTGCGACGCAAAACACCACCCAATCGCAGGCGCTTCCGATGCCCGGCGGGGCGGCTCAGATGCCGATGGCCCAGATGATGCAGATGATGCAGATGATGCAGGGCATGATGGGCTCGGGGCTGATGATGCTCGAGGGAGCCCCCTTCGAGCAAGCGTTCCTCTCGATGATGGTCCCCCACCACCGCGCGGCGGTAACGATGGCCCGCGACGTGCTGGGCAAGACCCAGGACGCGCAGATCCGCGGCTGGGCCAACGCCATCATCCGCGACCAGGAGCGCGAGATCACCCAGATGAAGGCGCTGCTGGTCGCCCTGGGGGGCACCAACCTGGCCGCTCAGCGCGCGATGACCCAGGGCATGGGCGGCATGATGCCGGACCAAGGGGCGGGCGGGATGATGCAGGGGATGACGCAGGCCCCCGCCCCGGGCGGCATGATGCAAAACCCCGCCACGGGCAACGCGACGCAGGCCCCGCAGGCCCCCGTCAGCCCGGAGCGGGCCTTCCTACAGGGGATGATCCCCCACCACGTGCAGGCCATCGAGATGGCCACGCTCGCCCTGCAAAAGGCCCGGAACCCGGCCATCGTCAAGCTGGCCAGCGACATCATCCGCACACAGGCTCAGGAAGTCTACGAGATGCGGCTCAAGCTCGCCAACCTGCGTTAATCCCGGGCATCACACCGGGATGCCGGTGTTCGGCGGCACCCGCTGCCGGGTCGAACGGGTTACGAGCTCCGCGAGGCCGGAGGTGTAAGGCTACCTCCGGCCTCAGCGGCCTTGATGAGGCCGCCCCAGGCGCTTCGGGGAGGCTCCAGCCATCGGCCTGGCCCAGCCTCCGGCATGACGCACGGCCTGGGTTCCAGACCGGCGACCTGGCTGAATTAATCCTCTTCGGGATAAATGTCCCTGCCCACCCCAGGTGGGGTGGGCTATCCTCTTCACATACGGGAGACCATTTGAAGACCGCGGCGGGATAGACGACCGGCTGCCGCCACCCCAATTTCCGCCTCCCGGCACGAGCAGCCCGATTGGCTTACGGCTCGTTGCGAGCCAGTTAGGAGAACCCCTGATGAAAACTCAAGCAGCTCCTCGCACACGACCGCGAAGGGTCCTGTTCACCCTGGCAATGGCGTTGCTTCTGGGCCGCAGCCTCGCAGCGCCGCTGCTCTACGTGGAAAACAGCCTCGGTCGCAGCGTGTTGGTCCTGGACGCCGAGCGTGGCCAATTGGTCGCCACCATCCCCCTGCCGAGTTCGCCCCGCGGGCTGGCCCTGTGTCCCGGCCAAGGCCGGCTGTACGTGGCTGGGGGTGACGCGGGCATAGTCAGCGTGATCGGGACTGCCAGCAACGAGGTCCTGCACACGGTGAAGGTGGGCGCGGCTGCCTGGGGACTGGCGCTGAGCCCGGACTGCTCGAGGCTCTACATCGCCGGGGGCAGGAGCGACAGCCTCATCGTGCTGGATACCGCCAGCTTCCGCGCTGAGGCCGTCGCCGTGGGGCGAAACCCCCAGGGCGTGGCCCTCGGCCCGGAGGGGCGCTGGCTGGCGAGCCTGAACTACGCCAGCAAGGACCTCAGCGTGCTCGACGCACAGAGCCTTCGCCTCGAGCAGACCGTAGCGACGAGGAGCGGCCCCCATAGCTGGTCGCTCTCGCCCGACGGGCGCTGGCTGGCGGTGGGGGCGTTGGACTCCCGCGAGGTGCTGCTGATCGACGCCCAGACCCTGCGGGTGGTTTCCACCTACGTCAGCGAGGCTGCCCCGGAAGGGCTGGCCTTCCGCACGGACACCGAGCTCTGGATCAGTTCGCTGGCGTCGGACTACGTCGAGGTGCTGCACCTGACGCTGCAAGCCGGGCAACAGGTGCTCATGCCCAGGCGCTACACCACCCGCATCAAGACCGGACAGGGTCCGTTCAGCATCGCCTTCAGCCGTGACGGACGCTGGGCCTACGTGAGCAACATGCGCGAGGGCAGCGTGGTCAAGATCGACGCCCGCAGCCGCCGGGTGGTGGCGCGCTTCGCGGTGGGCGGTGAGCCTCACCGGCTGGTGCTTTTGGAGTAAAGGAGGGGTCTATGCCCGAGCGAGAGCTGAGCTTTAACGTGTACGGCCTGGGCTGCGGCGGAGCCGGCGCGACGACGCTCGAGCGCGCCCTGGCCAGGCTGACCGGGATGAAGCGGGTCTACGTCAACCCCCTGACCGAGCGGGCCTACCTCGAGTACGACCCCGCGCTGACCTCCCTGGAGTCCATCCGGCAGGCGGTGGAAGGGCTCGGCTACGAGGCCGGTCTGCCCGGGGTGTCCGGAGCGCGGCCATGAGCGCGGGCGTCCTGGGCCTCGAGCCCCTGCTATCGTACGCGTACGCCCCACGGCTGGGGATTTACCGCCGGTTCTTGCACGTCGAGCGTGAGGCGATGACCCTTCCCGAGGGTTCGGTACGGGAGGAATTGCTCCGGACCCTGAGGCGGGCCAAAGCCGAGCTGGATCTGCCCGGCCTGGGCCTGGGGCAGGGCTTGCTGGAGGAATTGCTCTCGCGCTGCGACCCTTCTGGCCTGGCGCTGGCCTGCGCGTGGGCTTCGCGCGGGCAGAAACCCTTTAACCTGATCGCCACCGACTTCGACGAGACCCTGCGCTTCCGCCGCGAGACCGAGGCCGAGGTCCCCCCCGAGACGGTGGGCATCCTGCGAGCCCTGCTGGACCGGTTTCCTCAGCTGGTGCTGGTGGCCAACACCGCGCGCAGCCTCGAGCACGCTCGAGGCCTGCTGGTGCAGCTTCTGGGGGCTGGGCGAGCCAACACCAGCCGGGTCATGGTGATCTACGAGGGGGGTGCTGGAATCTTCATCCCCGGCCGGGGGCGCCATAGCCGCATCCCGCTCTACCGCGAACTGCCCCAGGCGGTGCTGGGGGTGCTTGCCCAGGTGCGCGCCCGGCTCCCGGCGGCCTGCCTCGTGGGCATGGACTGCCCCTGCTGGGACTATAGCCTCCAGGCCGACGAGTTCAACTTGAGCCTCAAGCCCAACTACCCTGCGGGCTCGCCCGAGGCAGTGCGGATCGCCCACCGGCTGGTCGAGGTGCTGCTCGACACCCTGGGCGAGGTGGTGGCCCAAGCCGAGGGCCTGCCGCTGCCGGAGGCACGGCGGGCCGCCCGGAAACAGCTCCTGGGTGAGGCCCCCGGCGACCCGCCCCCGCCTCACGTGCCCCTGCTCGAGGCCCTGCGGCTGCTGCACTATCCCGGGGACGCCGCCGTGCTCACCGCGCAGGGACTGGACAAGGGCAAGGGGCTGGAACGCGGGATCGAGGCCCTGGGCCTGAAGGAGCCCTGGGTCTTGGCCCTGGGCGACGGGGGTCAGGATCTGCCCATGTTCGAGGCCGTGGCCCGCCACCGCTGGGGCCTCCCGGCCTGCCCCGAGGGAGCCCACCCGGAGGTGGTGTCCTGGGTCCGGGCGCAGGGGGGAATCCTCTACCCCCCTGGCCGGGCCGACCGGGTCCTACAGGCGGCTTATGCGCTGGGCCTGTGCGGTCAGGCTTAGGTGGGGTCAGGGACATCCGTCCATACCCACCCCACCCGGGGTGGGATAAGATTCGCATAAGAACTACCGAATTGCGTTGCGGATTGAGCCAGAGCCGGAGGAGGCCCCAGGTGAACGAGCACGAGAACTGCCAGGTGGAATCGGAAGCGCTGGAAAAGCCCTTCGATCCTGGACGACTGGACCAGGCCGCGGTGGCCTATCTGGCCGTCGGCGGGATGGATTGTCCGCGCTGCGCCACGCGGGTGAGGAACGGGTTGTTGGCCCTGGGGGGAACCCTACTGGCCGAGGTCTTCCTGCAGGAAGGGCTGGCGGCGGTGGCCTGCGACCCCGAACGGGCTGGGCCGGAGGACCTGGTGGGCGCGGTGGCCGGGTCCGGCCACGACGGTCGCCACCGCTACCGCGCCCAGGTGCTGGCCCTGCGTCCGGCGGCGGAGGCCTTGGTCCTGGAGCGCGGCTCCTGGACCTGGCGCTGAGGTCGTGAGGTCTACCGGCCGGTGCCTCTGGGTGAATACGGCGACAAAGGCGGCGGCTCGAGCCCCAGGGCGTCCGTCCGTATCCCGTGGGATAGGGCAGTTCGGACACCGCCGACCGTGCTGGAGGCCGCAGTGAGGAGGACGGGGATGTACGTGGCGCTGCACAACCTGCTGCACGACCGCTTGCGCTTCGCGCTCAACGTGCTGGGGGTGGCGCTGGCGGTGATGCTGGTGCTGTTTTTGCTGGGGCTCGAGCAGGGATTGCGGCTCCAGGTCACGGCCTACCTGCGCCAGGCCCCGGGCTCCATCGCGGTGACCCAGGCCGGGGTGGACAGCTTCGGCGGGGGCAGTTCGCTGCTGCCCCCCGGTCTGGAGGAGGACCTGCGCCAGGTGCCGGGGGTGGCTAAGGTGGTCCCGGTGCTGACCCAGACCGCCATCTTCGACCTGCACGACAAGAAGATCTTCGCCTTCCTGATCGGCTACGACCCTGCCCTGGGAGGCGGCCCCTGGCGCATCGGCGAGGGGCGGGAGCCCCGGGAAAGGGGCGAGGTGGTCTTCGACCGGGTGCTGGCCCGGCTGCACGGCGTCAGGGTGGGGGACACGGTCGAGGTGCAGGGGCAGAAGTTCCCCGTGGTAGGCCTCTCCGAGGGGACCGCCTCCTGGATGACCGCCCTGGTCTTCGTGCGCAAGGCCGACCTCGAGTCCTACCTGCTCACCCCGGGCCTCTCCAGCCTCGCGCTGGTCACGCCCGCGCCGGGGGTCGCGCCGGAGGCCCTGCGGGCCCGGCTGAAAGGGCTGCCGGGGGTCGAGGTCTGGCTCAAGTCGGAGCTGATCGAGAGCGACCTCAGGCTCTACCAGGCCTTCTTCAAACCGGTGCGGCTGATGTCGCTGATCGCCTTCCTGGTGGGGACGCTGGTGGTGGGCCTGGTGATCTACAGCGCCACCGTCGAACGGCAGCGCGAGTACGGGGTGCTGAAGGCCCTGGGGGCCCGCAACGCCCGGCTCTACGGGCTGGTGCTGGCCCAGGCCCTCGCCGTCGCGGCCCTGGGATCGCTCTCGGGGATCTTGCTGGGCTTCGCCGCCGCCCGGCTGGTGCTGGCCCTGCGCCCCCAGATCCTGGTGGCGCTCGAGCCTGGGGTGGTGGGGCTGACCCTGCTGACCGGCCTGTTCATGGCCCTGCTGGCGGCCTGGCTCCCGGCCCGCCTCGTCGCCGGGCTGGCCCCGGCAGAAGTCTTCAGGAGGTGAGAGCGAGATGGGCTACCTGGCCTGGCGCAACCTGACCCAGAGCAAGACCCGCTTCCTCCTCTCGGTGGGCGGGGTGGCCCTGGCCCTCGCGCTGGTCCTGGTGCTGGACGCGATCCTGGCCGGGTTCGAGGGCCCCCTGGCCGCCCCCATCGAGCGCTCCGGCGCGGACGTGTGGGTCTCACAGAAGGGGGTGCGCAACCTGCACATGGTGCTCTCCACCCTGCCGGAGGGGGTGGTGGAGGTGGTGGCCGGGGTGCCCGGCGTGGCCTCGGTGACCCCCATGCTCTACACCACCCAGATGCTCAGGGGGCCCAGGGGAAGCCGCTCGAGCTACGTCTTCGGCCTGCCCGCCGATGCCCAGGCCGGCAAGCCCGCGGGGGCCTGGCCGCCGGGGGCGGGGGAAGTGATCCTCGATAGCGGCCTGGGCCAGGTGTTGGGCCTCGAGGCCGGCGACACCGCGCGGGTTTTCGGCCGCAACTTCAGGGTGGCCGGGTTCGCCACCGGGCTCTCCAACCCCCTCAACGGGGTCAGCTTCTTGCGGCTGGAGGACTTCGCCCGCCTGCGCCGCAGCCGTGACACGGTGAGCTTCGTGCTGGTGCGGGTGGGGCCGGGGCGCTCGGCGGAAGAGGTGGCCCGGCGCATCGAGGAGGAGGTGGAGGGGGTCTCGGCCCTGTCCCGTGCGGCCTTTGCCCGGCGGGAGCGGGCCGTGGTCCGGGACATGGGGGCCGACGCCATCAACATCATGAACCTGGCCGGCCTCCTGATCGGCCTGGCGGTGATGGCCCTGGTGATGTACACCGCGACGCTCTCGAGGCGCGCCGAGTACGGCGTCTTGAAGGCCCTGGGGGCCAGCAGCGGCCACCTGTACCGCGTCGTCCTGGCCCAGGCCCTCTACAGCGTGGGCCTGGGGCTGGGCCTGGCGGTGGCTTTAACGCTCGTTTTGCCCCTGGTCCTGTCCGCCCTGGGCCTGAACCTGCCCCTGCAACTCACCTGGGCCTCGCTCCTGAAAGCGGGGGGAATGGCCCTGGTGGTCGCGGGGGCAGCCTCGGCCCTGCCCATGCGGCAAATCGCCGGGCTGGACCCGGCCCGGGTCTATCGTGGAGGTGCGAGATGAGGACGGAAAGGGCAGCCACCCTACGGGTACAGAACCTGAGCAAGCGCTACGGTTCGGGCGAGACCGCGGTCCAGGCCGTGAAGGGGGTAAGCCTCGAGGTCTCCCCCGGCGAGATCGTGCTGATCATGGGGCCTTCCGGCTCCGGCAAGACCACGCTGCTCTCCATGCTGGGGGCGCTCCTGAGGCCGACCGAAGGGCGCATCGAGCTCGACGGCCTGGTGTTGAGCGAACTCTCCGAGGGCCGTCTGCCCGACATCCGCCTGCGGCACTTCGGCTTCGTCTTCCAGGACTTCAACCTGCTCTCGGCCCTGAGCGCGCTGGACAACGTGGCCATCGTGGCCGAGCTGGCCGGCCTGGGACGAAAGGCGGCGCGGGCCAGAGCCAGGGCGCTGCTGGAGGAGCTGGGCCTGGGGGCGCGGCTGCACTTCCTGCCCGAGCAGCTCTCCGGCGGGGAGAAGCAGCGGGTGGCCATCGCCCGGGCTCTGGTCAACGAGCCCGCGCTGCTCCTGGCCGACGAGCCCACCGCCAACCTGGACTCCCACCACGGCCACGAGACCATGCGCCTGCTGCGGCGCATCGCCAAGGAGCAGGGCAAGAGCGTGCTGATCGTCTCGCACGACGCCCGCATCCAGGACATTGCCGACCGGGTGCTGTGGCTGGAGGACGGGGAGTTCAAGGAGATGCGCAGCCTGGCCACCGACCCGGTCTGCGGGATGACGGTGGAGCGGGAGAAGGCGGTTTCCGCCCAGTGGGAGGGGAAGAGCTACTACTTCTGCTGCCGGGGTTGCCGCGAGGAGTTCCTGGCCGGACCTCAGCGCTTCGGGAAGGCCACGGCCCGAGAACGGGAATGAGGCGCCTTCACCGACGCGCCACGACCTTTAAGCGGGGTCGGGGCTCTTTATACGAGCTTAATAGGCTAGCCGCATCATAGCGCCTGAGGTGATATATGGACGGGTTTGTCCGGATTAGGACTTACGCAGTTGGCTGAAGGATGTGGAGGGGATGGGCGAGATAACTTCGTATTGCCTCGCGAACAATGGACGCCTTGGCCTCGTACCAGCTCACCCCCCTGCGCAGCCGGTAGACCTCCAGCCGGAGGAAGGCCCGCAAAGCCAGGAGGAGGTGCCGCAGGATGGAGACCGCCTTCCTCACCTGGGCCCGCTCCACCCCACAGCACTGCTTGAGCCCCCGATGGTACACTTCGATCCCCCATCCTTGCCGCTCTAACTCCGCCCGCTTCTCTTCGCTCATCCCCAGATGGTTCGTGGCCCAGTACTCCGCCTCCCCGTCCTTGGAGAGCGTTCGGAACACCCTCACGAACCCAAAACCCCGAAGATGAACCACCCTCCCCTCCCCAGGGATTTCCACCTCACGGATGGGTACATTTCCCTTCCCCTCCGGGTTGACCAGGCGGTTGCCCTTCAGCCGCGTCAGAAACCGCCAGCCAAAGCTGACTATGGCCTTGAGGTTCTCCAAGCTGGCATACCAGCTGTCCATCAGGACATATTCCGGCTGAAACCCCCGCTCCTTCGCTTTCTGGAGCATGGTCTGAAAGTGGTCGTTTTTGCTCTTCCCATCCTGGGGCTTGTCGTAGACCCGAAAGTCGCAGGGGATCAGGGCCTGCCCCTCCGTCCACAGCAGGGTCATGAGGGCGATGCCCCTAACCACCCTTTGGTGTTTGCCACTCCAGTGGTAACTCACCAGATCCATGTCCCGAGCGTAGGGCTTATCCAGGGTGGTGTCGTCCAGGATCAGCAGCCCCTTCCTGAGCTTCACGAACGCCTTCGCCTCCTGCCACAGCGCCGCCGTGTCGGGCGGCTGTCTTTGCAGCAGGCGGGTAAAGGCATCATGGGCGGGAGGGCTCTTCTCCTTTGGACTACAGCGAGCGGCCTCGGTACAGGTGAAGACCCGCTGAGCGGCGATGAGAAAGTGGATGTAGTCCAGGTCATCGCACTTCGGTGGGTTCATGGGCATCACCCCCTTTGGAGAAGCTTGGCTAAGCACTCTCCTCCTAGCACACAGAAGAATGTCCAGTCAACTGCAACTGCGTAACTCCTACGGATATTAGCATCGGCAGCGGTCCTGGTGGGCGCAGGCTTGGCCCTGGGTACAGCCACCGAGGGGAGCAAAGGCGTACAGGTCTACCTGGATAGCCTCCCCTTAAGCGGCACCCGGGTCGATCAGGGGGTAACCCTGGTGCCGGTACGGGCCCTGGCTCAGGCCAGCGGGGCCGGCCTTCAGTGGGACGCAAGCCGTAAAGCGGCTACGCTCACTCGAGGCCCCGACAGGCTGGTGCTCCAGGCCGGTTCCAAGAGGGCGCTGCTGAACGGGTCGCCGCTCGAGCTGAAAACACCGGCTCAAGCCGGCAAGGACGGGCTGCTCGTGCCCGCGCAGGCCGTGGCCGGCTTCCTGGGGCTGCAGGCCTACTGGATCCCCGAACAGCGGGCGCTGGCGCTGCTGTCGGGCATCCCCAAGGTCTACGTGGCCAACGAGTACTCCGACTCCGTCAGCGTCATCAACGCCCGCACCAACCGCAAGATCAAGGACATCCGGCTCGAGGGCCCCGGCGCGGCCGGCCACGGCCGGGCGGGGGACGGGGAGGACCACAAGGATGCCAAGGTCATCCCCCACAACATCCAGGTGTCCCCCGACGGCCGCTACGTCTACACCGCCAACGCGGGCACCAACTCCCTGGGGGTCATCGACGCCTACACCGACACCCCGGTGGCCGAGATAAGGGTGGGCGAGCACCCCGCCCACGTGGTGGTCAGCCGCGACAACCGCACCGCCTTCGTTACCAACGGGGGCGAGGGTACGGTCTCGGTGGTGGACCTGCGGGCCCGCAAGGTCAGGGCGACCATCCCCGTGGGCAAGAGCCCCCACGGGCTGCGGATCAGCCCCGACGGGCGCGAGGTCTACGTGGCCAACACCCAATCCGACTCGGTCACGGTGATCGACGTGGCCTCGCTCCGGGCCGTCGCCGAGGTCGCGGTGCTCTCCAAGCCCGCGCAGGTGGGCTTCACCCCCGACGGCCGCTACGTCTACGCCAGCAACGCCCACCTGGGCGAGGACGTGCAGGGCCACGTCTCGGTCATCGACACCGCGACCCGGCAGGTGGTGGGCAACGTCGCGGTGGGCAAGACCCCCATCCAGGTTTACGTTACGCCGGATGGCCGGTTCGTATACGTGGCCAATACCGGCAGCAACGACGTCTCGGTGATCGAGACCGCCAGCGGCAGCGTCGTCAAGACCATCCCCGCGGGCAAGGCCGCCCACGGGGTGGTGATCTCGCCCGACGGGCGCTTCGTCTACGTCAGCAACACCGAGGCGGGCACGGTCACGGTGATCGAGGTGGCCAGGCAGGCGGTGGTGGCCACGGTCCCCGCCGCCTACGGCGCCAACGGCATCAGCTACCGCGCCGGCCGCTAGCAAGACGCGGGCTGTTTCTCGCCTCTGCTTTTCCCTTGAGGACATTCCACCCTTCCCACCCCAATAGGGGTGGGATACCCTTCTTGGAGGGAAAGGAGAAAGCATGAACGCTAGATCCACGCAGATTCCCGAGCCCAGCATCTCCCGCTTCCTGTTCGCCGATACCCGGCTAGCCCCTCTGTGGGCGATCTTTCGCGTCTACCTGGGCTGGCAGTGGCTCGAGGCCGGCTGGGGCAAGTTCAACAACCCGGCCTGGGTGGGCGAGAAGGCCGGCACCGCGGTTTCCGGTTTCCTCTCCCGGGCGCTCACCAAGGCGGAGGGTGAACGCCCCGACGTGACCGGCTGGTACGCCTGGTTCATCGAAAACGTGGCCCTGCCCAACGCCACCTTGTTCAGCTACTTGGTGACTTACGGGGAAATCCTGGTCGGGCTGGCCCTGATCGTCGGGCTCTTCACCGGCTTCGCGGCCTTCTTCGCCGGCCTCATGAACGCGGCCTTCCTGCTGGCGGGCACCGTGAGCTCGAACCCCTGGATGTTCATCGTGGCGACCTGGCTGGTGCTGGCCTGGCGGACGGCGGGCTATTGGGGCCTGGACCGCTGGGTGCTCCCCAAGGTAGGAGTACCTGGCGTGGCAGGGGAACTCTTCCGGCGAAAGGAAAGGGATGACGGATGGGAAGGTTAGGGACGGCGAAGTCTTCTCGAGGCGCAATGGACCCGCTGCGGCTGGGTTTCCTGATCCTGGGCGGGGTGGTGCTGCTGGCGGCGGCTGGGCTGTTGTTGCGACCCTACTTCCCCACCGGGGAGAGCCCCCAGGGAACCGTGCTGCGCATCAGCATGTCCGGCTGGCAGCCCAGCGTGGTGGAGGCGAAGGTGGGTGAAGCGGTCACGGTCTCCATCGTCAACCTGGATAACGCCTACCATACCGACGGCGGCGGCTGGCACAACTTCGTGCTCGAGGGCCAGAACCTGGAACAGCGCGTTCCCCCTAAGCAGACCGGCACCGTAAGTTTCGTCCTGAACCAGCCGGGGGAGTACCTGTTCTACTGTGACATCTGCTGCGGCGGCAAAGAAAACCCCTTCATGCGCGGCAAGGTGGTGGTGAGCAGCTAATATGGCCGACAAGCCTGCTGGACCGTTCCCCTGGGCCAGGGCCGGCCTCTTCACGGGGCTCGCGGCGGCGCTGCTCGGGCTGGCCCTGGTCGCCGTGGGGCGCCCGCACCAGATGCCCACGGTTTCCTGGCTCGAGGCCAACCCCCTGCCGGCCCTGGGCCTGACCCTCACTGCGGGTTTCGCCGACGGCATCAACCCCTGCGCGATCACCACCCTGCTGCTCTTCATCGGCGCGCTGCTGGCGACGGTGGAGCGAGCCTCGCGGCTGGAGGTGGCCCGCCGCGCCCGCTATGTCTGGGTGGTCGCCGGAGCTTACATCCTGGGGATCTTCCTGCTCTACCTGGTGTTGGGCGTGGGCTTTGTCGAGATCTCCAGCCTGCGGGTCTTCGGCAACACCCACCTCGTCACCCGGCTGGCCGCGTTCGTCGCGGTGATGTTCGGTCTTCTCATGATGGCCGAGTACGTCTTCCCGCGAAGCCCTATCAAGCTCAGCATGCCCGCTGCGCTGCACGGCCTGGCCCACCGCTGGACGCGCCGGACTACCGTAGGAGCCGCGTTCGTGGGCGGGGTGCTGATCGGCACGTGCACCCTGCCGTGCGGCGGGGGGATGTACCTGGCGGTGGCCGCCCTCATCGGCAGTCTCTCCAGCAAAGGTTACGCCTACGCACTCCTGACGAGCTACAACCTGGCCTTCGTGCTGCCGTTGCTGCTGCTGGTGGGCATAGCCGGCAGCCGACCGGTGCTCCAGCGCCTGAGCCGGCTGCACATCACCCACCGGGGCCGGGTCAAGCTGGGGCTGGGGCTTTTCGTCGTGGCGGTAGGCTTTTCGGCACTCCTGCTGGCTTAGAAGCTGAAATCTACCATACCGGCAGCCGCGGACGCGGCTGCCGGTCGGGCCGCCCGCTTGTTCGCGGAATTGGCCCGAAAAGCGGCTATCTACAAGAAACCGTCGGCGGTCCCTCGGTAGACGGAAACTCTACAATGTGCCGGCAGCCGGGATATCGTCGCGAAAGCGCATATAATCCAAAGTATCCCCCGGACACGGCAGCTCACCGGGCGTGAGCGGGCGGCGGAGCTACTGCGGCTGGGGGCGTGGGGATGCCAGCCGACACCAGTCTTGGTGCGGTTTTCGGGGGCCCGGCTGCCCGCCCCTCGAGGGGTCCACCGCGGGCACGGCCGGGCCTCAGGACGTTTCCGGGAGCATTTCCCGCAGCGGTCGTTCTGGGACTGTTTCGCGAGCGACGCCACGGGAGCTGAGGCTAACTCACGCTAAGCGTCAAGAGGTGGTAGAACCCTATGGACCGAGACGACGCACGACCGGACCTCGCCCCCGGCGCCCAGTCCCCGATGCCCAACATCTTCCTGTCCGCCTCCAGGACAGCCGACGCACCGCTCGACGTGATCGTGCTGGACGCCTTGCGCGCCATCCGCGAGCACCTCGGCATGGAGGTGGCGTTCGTCTCGCAATTCCGGGACGGCAGGCGCTACTTCCGCTTCATCGACTCCGCGACGGAGAACCCTCCCGTCACGGTGGGCGACTCCGACCCCCTCGAGGAGTCCTACTGCCAGTACGTCGTCGACGGACGGTTGCCCGAGCTCATCCGTGACGCCTCGCAGGTCCCGGTGGCGCTGGAGTTGCCCGCCACCACCGCCCTGCCGGTGGGGGCCCACCTGAGCGTGGCCCTACGCCTCAGCGACGGCCGGGTCTACGGCACCATCTGCTGCTTCAGCTCCAAGCCTGATCCCACCCTCAACGAGCGTGACCTGGCCCTGCTGCACCTGTTCGCCAACTTCGTGTCCCAGCAGATCGAGCGGCGCCTCGCGGCCGACCGGGCCCGCCAGGCGATGGCCGAACGGGTCGCGGCCGTGCTCGACGCCGGGGCTTTCTCCATCGTCTATCAACCTATCTTCCACCTCGTGGAGGGGAGGATCCTGGGGTTTGAGGCCCTGACCCGGTTTTCGGCCGAGCCGGCCCGCAGCCCCGACGTGTGGTTCGGCGAGGCCGCCGAGGTCGGCCTGGGCGAACAGCTCGAGATGGCGGCGGTCGGGAAGGCCCTGACCGGGCTGGACCGCCTGCCCGCCGGGGTCTACCTCTCGCTCAACGTCTCCCCGACCCACCTCCTCAGCGGCGCGGTCGAGCGCGCGCTCGAGGGGGCGCCGCTGGAGCGCATCGTGCTGGAGGTGACCGAGCACGTCCCCATCGCCGACTACCCGCGGTTCGTGGCGGCCCTCGAGCCGCTGCGCCGCCGGGGGTTGCGCCTGGCCGTCGACGACGCCGGGGCCGGCTACGCCAGCTTTAGCCACATCCTCCAGCTCGGCCCCGACCTCATCAAGCTCGACGTCGCGCTAACCCGTAACATCGACGCCGACCGCACGCGCCGCTCGCTCGCGGCCGCGCTCATCCGCTTCGCCGAGGAGACCGGCAGCCGGATCATCGCCGAAGGGGTGGAGACCGTGGCCGAGAGGGATGCCTTGCTCGGGCTGGGGGTGGACATGGCCCAGGGGTACCTCTTGGGCCGCCCCGTGCCGATCGCCGAAGCCGCCGCCCTGCTGCGGCCCCCGTACGAAGGCCCAGAGGCCCGAAAGCCTTGACCTCTGGGCTGTTGGCCGCTCCGGGCCCAGGCACCTTTCACGGGCCGTCCTCTCGGTCGTGCCGGCACCCCGCTGCGGCTAAGCCCTGGGGCGCTCCTGCAACACCCAGCCGTTGCCGTCGGGGTCGCTGAAGAAGACGAACGAGTTCCATTTCCCGCCTTTCCCCTCCACCCACACCCCCCCTTCGACGTGCCGGACGGGGCTCACCCCCACCCCCCGCTCGAGCAATTCCCGCCGCGCGGCCTCGATGTCGCCCACCACGATCTGCAAGCCCTCCAGCGAGCCGGGCGGCATGCTGTGGATCCCGCGGCTGAGGTGGATCGAGCAGGCCGAGCCGGGCGGGGTCAACTGCACGACGCGCACGGAGTCGCTGACCTGTGCGTCGAGGTCCACCGCGAAGCCACACTGCTCGGCGTAGAAGTGCTTGGCGCGGTCGATGTCGGAGACGGGGACCTGGACCACCTCGAGCTTCCAATCCGTCGCGCTCACGGCTGGCCCCCGGCCGGCGCGTAGCGCAGCAGCACCACGCCGGAGCCGAAGCCGCGGGCCTCGAGCAGCCCCCGCTCGGCGAGGCCCCCGACCAGGGTGGGGCTGCCGAAGTCGAAGGCCCAGAGGTTGGGGGACTCCACCACCCCGTCGAGGGTCATGAACAGCGAGGCCACGATCTTGCGCATGCCGGTCCTCCTTTTCCCGCCCGCAGGCGGCTTGTAACGCCCCTTGCCGATTCGCTAAAATGCAGATCAACCGTGTACATTCTGATTATAGCGTATCTACTCCTAAATCACAACTATAGGCTACGGGTTTACGGGTGGGTGTGTCCCCAAAACAACCCAGTAGCCTAAACTGAGGCATGAGCCCACTACAAGAGCGGTTGATGGTGCTGATTGGGGAAGCGGAAGCGAAGGGTAAGGGGATGAAACTGGCCCAGCTGGAGCAGTTGGTGCTGGAGTATGGGGAGGTCATACAGCAAACCCTGCTGCAGGGTCTGGTCACGCAGCGGGAAGTGCAAGAGGCGGATCAAGGGGTCAAAAAAACTGTCCAGACTGCCAGAGAACCCTGAGGGGTTGTTACCGCTATGGGAAGAAGGTTGCCAGCCTGTGGGGGCCGGTGGAGGTTCGACGCTACCAGTATCGCTGCGGTTGTGGATACCAGGGATATGGGTTTGGCGATGACAGCCTGGATGAGAGCGGATACTTTCCCGAGCTGCTGGGGCGGCTGCAGGAGGCAGGGATGCGGATGTCTTACCGGGAGGCAGCAGGGTGGTTGGGGCGGTGGCGGGTCAAGGTGAGCAAGAGCCAGCTGCAGCGGCTGTGCGTGGCCCTGGAAGGGACGGCCCAGGCGCTGGGGAGGGAGTGTCTGGCGCAGCAGGCCCACCAGGCCCTGCCGGGACGGGCGCAGGAAGGGGGCAGGCGTTGGTGTATCGAGGTGGATGGCAGCCTGGTGCCAACCCGGGTGGAGGGGGGAGTGGAGTGGCGGGAGGTCAAGAGCGCGGTACTGTACCCGATGCGCGCGCCCAGCCAGCGCTACTACGTCAGCGCGTTAGTAGCTGCGGGGGAGTTTGCCCCCCTGGTGCATGGTCTGCTGCGCCAGGCAGGGGTTCGTCAGGCCGATCGCCTGATCGGGATCAGTGACGGGGCGGTCTGGATTGCCGAGTTGTTGGGGGATCTGGGGGTCAAACGGCATATTCTGGATGTTTACCACGCCAGTACCTACTTCGAGACGCTGCTACAGGGGCTGGGCTTTTCAGAGGCCCAGCGAGCGCAGCAACGCAGGGCTCTGCTGCGGGGTGAGATCGACCTGCAGCGCTGGCTCAATAACCATCTCAACGACCCTGCCCTGCTGGCCGCCCTGCCAACGGAAGCACAGAAAGCCCTGCGCTTCCTGGAAAAGCAGGCTTTGCTCAACCACACCAACTACCCCCAGTTCAGGCGCGAGGGGCTGGAGGTGATCGCTTCGGGCCAGATTGAGGGGGCCAACAAGCATGTGATTCAGGGGCGCCTCAAAATCGCCGGGGCTCGCTGGTCGGTCAACGGGGCCCATGCCAAGGCTTTTGGCCGCTCCCAGCTATTCTCACTCCGTCCAATCCTCCCCTTCAACACCGTGCGCCATGTCGCTTTCCCGGCAGCCTAGCCTTTCGGGTTGATCTGGGGACGCACCCCTACGGGTTTGCTAGTTAGCGGACACGGGCGCCCGCAGCGGGCCCGGCGGAGGTGGGGATGTACGGATTGATCAGCAGGTTGAAGGCCGTGACGGGGCGGCGGGAGGAGTTGGTCGCGGTGCTTCTGGAGGGGTCGGCGGGGATGCCGGGCTGCCTGAGCTACGTCGTCGCGCGCGACCCGGCCGACCCCGACGCGCTCTGGGTCACCGAGGTGTGGGACTCCCGGGAAAGCCACCGCGCCTCGCTGGCGCTGCCCTCCGTCCGGCAGGCGGTGGAGCGCGGCAGGCCGCTCATCGCCGGGTTCGGCGAGCGGCACGAGACCGAGGTGGCCGGGGGGCACGGCCTCGGGGGGTGAGGGGCCGGGCCCCTCGCGGGCCCGCGTGCACGCCGACCCGGCCCGGTGGCCCGGGCTCCTTATAATCGCTCCATGAGTTCCGACACCCCCGAACTCTCCCCCCGACCGGGGCAGGCTTCCGAGCCCCGTGAGCGCCTGAGGCTCCTGCTGGAGTGGTGCGAGGCACAGGGGGACCGCGACCCCGCGGGGCACCTGGCCGCGGCCCAGGAGGCCCGGGAGCTCGCGGGCGCGCTGGGGGAGGCCGGGCTCGAGGGCACAGCCTGGCTCGAGCAGGGCTACGCCCACACCGCGCTGGGGGACCCGGCCCAGGCGCTCGAGGCCTTCCGGCAGGCCCTGGCGCTGTTCGAAGCCGGGCGCGACCTGGCCAACACCGCCCGCTGCCTGCGCGGCATGGGCATCGTCTACGACAGCCTGGGCGACTTCGAGCGGGCCCTGGCCCACTTCATCGACAGCCTCGAGCTGTTCACCCGCCTGGGCGACCCCGCCGCCGAGGCCCGCGCCCTCAACAGCATCGGCATCGTCTACTCGCGCAGCGGCCACCCGGAGGAGGGGCTGGAGTACTACCGCCGGGCCTACGAGGCCCACCGGCGGCTGGGGCGGCCCCTCGAGGGCGCGGCGGCGCTGAGCAACATGGGGATCAACCTGAAGAACCTGGGGCGGCTGGAGGAGGCCGAGGGGGTCTTGCGCGAGGCCCTGTCGCTGTCTGCGCCCCCCGAGCGGCGCATGCGCGGGGCGGTGCTGAGCAACCTGGGGCTGGTGCTGGAGAAGCTGGGGCGGCTCGAGGAGGCCGAAGCCTGCCACCGCCAGGCCTGCGAGCTGCTGCAGGGCAAGGAGTTCCCGGCGCTGGCGGTCGAGACCGTGCTGTGCCTGGGGCGCTTCTACGTGGCGCAGGGCCGCCTGGACGAGGCCGGCCCGCTGCTGCTGCAGGCCGAAGAGCTCAGCCGCGCCAGCGTCAACCGGCCCAAGGAGGCCGAGGCCCGCCTGGCCCTGGCCGAGCTCCACAAGCAGCGGGGCGACTTCGAGGCCGCGCTGGGGCACCTCGAGGCCGGCCGCCGGCTGGAGCGCGAGGTCTTCGACGAGGCCTCCGGCCGCAAGCTCAAGAACCTCCAGGTGAGCTTCGGGCTCGAGCAGGCCCGCCGCGAGGCCGAGCTGGAGCGGCGCAAGAACGCCGAGCTCGCGCGGGCCTACGCCGAGCTCGAGGCGCTGCACGCGGCCCTGAAGGAGTCCGACCGGCAGAAGGGCGCGCTGCTGCAGCGGCTCGAGCGCATGGCGCTGGAGGACGGCCTGACGGGGCTGTTCAACCGCCGCTACCTCGACGAGGCCCTGGCCCGGGAGTTCGAGCACTCCCGGCGCCACGGCCGCCCGCTGAGCGTAGCGCTGTGCGACCTGGACAACTTCAAGCGCATCAACGACCACCTCTCGCACATGGTCGGCGACGAGGTGCTCAAGGGGGTGGCCCGGCTGCTGCGCGAGCACGCCCGCCCCGCCGACGTGGTGGCCCGCTACGGCGGGGAGGAGTTCGCCCTGCTGCTGCCGGGGGCCGACGCTGCGCAGGCTCGGG
Organism: Meiothermus hypogaeus; assembly: GCF_003574035.1. GTDB lineage: Bacteria > Deinococcota > Deinococci > Deinococcales > Thermaceae > Meiothermus > Meiothermus hypogaeus. The sequence goes on from NZ_QWKY01000006.1 coordinate 70,943, forward strand.
CGGCATGCGAGAAGCTGCGGGCGGTGGTCGAGGCCTACCCCTGGCACACCCTCCACCCCGAGCTGCGGGTCACGCTCTCGGTGGGGGTGTGCAGCGACCTCAGCCTGGAGAACCACGAGCGGATGCTGGCCGAGGCCGACAAGCGGCTCTACCAGGCCAAGCACCGGGGCAAGAACCAGGTGGTCGCCTAGGGAGGGTGCCGTGGCCCTTGCAACCCCCGCGATGGCGGCCTCGGAGGAGGGGGCGTGAACCGGCGCCAGGACATCGACCCCGCCGCCGCCAAGCTGGTGGCAGGGTTCATAACCGTCGTCGGCCTGCTGTTCTGGGGGTTCGTAGCCTTCCAGACCTTCCGCTCGCTCTACGACTACGCCGTGGCCCAGCGGTACGCCCCGACCCCGGGGGTCATCGAGGATGTCCTCATCGTGAACTACCCGCGCGGGGGGCCGGCCTACGGCTTCGAGTTCAGCTACGAGGTGGGCGGTCAGGTGTACCGCAGCCGGCGGGTCTCGGTAGGCCCGGTGGACACCCAGGCCCTGGCCCGCCGGTGGGAGCGCGGCACCCGGGTGACGGTGTACTACAACCCACGCGACCCCCGCGACGCGGTGCTGATCCGCGACCTCAGCCTGCTGCGCGACTGGCAGTGGCCCGCGTTCCTCTTCCTCACCCTCAGCCCCCTCCTGGCCTACCTGCTGCTCCGGCGCTACGCCCCCCCGCTGAGCCCGCCGGGTGGGCCGGACCCTGGCGGTCCCGCCCCGCACCCCCGGCCGAACACGGTTAAGTTGAGCCCATGGGAAAATCCCAGAACACCGCCTTCTCGAGCCTGTCGCCGACCGCCTGCTTGGTGCTCATCCTGTACCTGATGGGCTGGGCCGTCTTCGCCCTGCTGACGCTGGAGGCCCTGTACCAGTACGCCGTCGCCCGGAGCTACGCCGCCACCGAGGGGATGATCGAGCGGGCCACCGCCACGACGCTGCGGGGCGGGGTCTCCTACGGCTTCGAGTACGCCTACGAGGTGGGCGGGAAGACCTACCGGGGCAGGCGCACCTCGGTGGGCCCGGTGGACGCCGACGCCCTGGCCCGGGGGTGGGGGCGCGGCACCCGGGTGACGGTGTACTACGACCCGCGCGACCCGCGCAGGGCGGTGCTGATCCGCGACCTCAGCCTGTCCTACGGCTGGGGCTGGCCGCTGTTCGTCCTCATCACCCTTAGCCCTCTCCCGCTGTGGCTGCTGCTGCGGCGCTACGCGCGGCGGTGACCCCCGCCCCGTGGGCATCTCCCCGGGCCGGGAGCGGACGCCTAGCGGACGGGGTGGACCGCGACCCGCAGGTTGGGCAGCCCGGCCCAGGCCCTCTCCGCGGTGAGCACCCCCAGCCCCCGAGCCTCGGCCAGAGCCAGGCACACGCAGTCGCCAAGGCTGAGGTTGTAGGGCCGACGCCGGGCGTACCAGAAGGCGGCCAGGTCGGACTGCTCGAGGTCGAAGGGCACCACCTCCAGCACGTCGGTGAGGGCCTCGAGGGCCCCCCGCACCTCACCCTCGGTGTAGCTCCCGCTGCCCACCAGCTTGCCCAGCACCTCGGTGCGGGTCACCGCCGACACTGCCCCCGCCCCTGCCTCCAGCGCCTCGGCCACCCGCAGGTGCCCGGGTTCGGCGCGCAGGAAGGCGATCAGCGCCGAGGCGTCAAGGACCACCCCTCCGCCGCTCCCCCTCACCCTACCACCCTTTGCCCTCGGCCTCCTCGCGACGCTCGGCCAGCAGCTCGGCGGTGAGATCCCGCCCGTCCGGGCGGGCCAAGACCCCCTGCAGCTCGCGCACCCGCGCGCTCCGGGTGACCAGCTCGAGGCGCCCCTCCCTCAGCGTGAGCACCAGGCGGTCGCCGGGGGAGAGCTCCAGGGCCTCGCGCATCTCCCGCGGGATCACCAGCCGCCCTCCCGTACCCAGCTCAACCTCCTTGCGCAGAACCGTTGCCATGCTGAACTCAGTATACCATTTTTATTCCTGATGGTAATGTGGAGAGTTCTGCCACCGCTCTGCCGTCCCTGCCTGTACCTTCGGCACGGACGTTCGGTCAGCGGGCGGCAGGCCCTCAGGCCCTCCCGGCACGCCACTGCCACCCCGGACCCGCCCCATGCTGGAATTCGGGCGATTTCACATCGTCCTCTAACGTTCCCGCAGCGTGCGATCGGAGGTGCAGCGTCGTGGCGGAGGTCGAGGTCTTGTTGCTGGGCAGCCCGCAGGTTCGCTGTGGCGGCTGGCCGGTGGCGTTCCGGACCCGCAAGGCCCTGGCCCTGCTGGCCTACCTGGCCCTCGAGCCCGGCTGGCAGAGTTGCTCTGGCCCGAGGCCGGCGCGGGCCACGGACGCAGCTCCTTGCGCAAGAGCCTGACCCCCCAGCTTCCCCTCGGTCCCGACCTCGCGGGCCACGCGGGTCACCTCGGAGGCGAAGGCGTTGAGCTGGTCCACCATGGTGTTGATGGTGTCCTTGAGCTCGAGGATCTCCCCCTTCACGTCCACGGTGATCTTGCGGGAGAGGTCCCCCCGCGCCACGGCGGTCGTGACCTGGGCGATGTTCCTCACCTGCGCGGTGAGGTTGCCCGCCATCGAGTTCACGCTGTCGGTGAGGTCCTTCCAGGTGCCGGCGACGCCCGGAACCACCGCCTGCCCGCCCAGCTTGCCCTCGGTGCCCACCTCCCGCGCCACGCGCGTGACCTCCCCGGCGAAGGCGTTGAGCTGGTCCACCATGGTGTTGAGCGTTTCCTTGAGCTGCAAAATCTCCCCGCTGACGTTCACCGTGATCTTGCGCGAGAGGTCGCCGCTGGCGATGGCGGTGGCTACCTCCGCGATGTTCCTCACCTGCGCGGTGAGGTTGCCGGCCATCGAGTTCACGCTGTCGGTGAGGTCCTTCCAGATGCCTGCGACCCCAGGGACCACGGCCTGGCCGCCCAGCTTCCCTTCCGTCCCGACCTCCCGCGCCACGCGCGTGACCTCGGAGGCGAAGGCGTTGAGCTGGTCGACCATGGTGTTGATGGTGTCCTTGAGCTCGAGGATCTCCCCCTTCACGTTCACCGTGATCTTCTTCGAGAGGTCGCCGCGGGCCACCGCCGTGGTCACCTCGGCGATGTTGCGGACCTGGGTGGTGAGGTTCGCCGCGAGCAGGTTCACGTTGTCCGTGAGGTCCTTCCAGGTGCCGGCCACCCCGGGCACGATCGCCTGCCCGCCGAGCTTGCCCTCCGTCCCGACCTCGCGCGCGACGCGCGTGACCTCCGAGGCGAAGGAGCGGAGCTGGTCGACCATGGTGTTGATCGCCTCCTTGAGCTGCAGGATCTCGCCGCGCACGTCCACGGTGATCTTGCGCGAGAGGTCGCCGCTGGCCACGGCGATGGTCACCTCGGCGATGTTGCGCACCTGGGCGGTGAGGTTGGAGGCCATGGAGTTGACGCTCTCGGTGAGGTCCTTCCACACCCCGCTCACCCCGCCCACCTGGGCCTGCCCGCCGAGCTTGCCGTCGGTGCCCACCTCGCGCGCGACGCGCGTGACCTCGGAGGTGAACACCCCCAGCCGCTCGATCATGGTGTTGACGATGGTGGCCGAGCGCAGGAACTCCCCCTCGAGCGGCCGCCCGTCCACGTCGAGCCGCACGGTCTGGGTGAGGTCGCCCTGCGCCACGGCGGCGATGGCCCGCGTGACCTCGGCGGTCGGGCGCAGCAGGTCCTCGATGAGCATGTTGATCGAGGCCTCCATCTGGCCCCAGGCCCCGCGCGACTGGTCGAAGCGGGCCCGCTCGCGCACCTTGCCCTCCTTACCCACCACCTGCCCGACCCGGCTGAGCTCGAGGGCCATCTTCTGGTTGGCGGCCACGATGTCGTTGAAGGCGTCGGCGAGCTTGCCCTCGAGCCCGGTCCAGTCGCCCGGCAGCCGCACCGAGAAGTCGCCGTCCCGCACCGCCTGCAGCCCGCGCAGCAGGATCCTCAGGTCGGGCGCCGGGCCCGCGTACGCCCGCCCCCCGGCCTCGACGCCCTCGGCGTGATCAGTGGTCCCCGTAACGGCTTCTTCCATACCCGATACCCCCTGCATAACCTCCGTGCTGAAATCCCCCGCGGTCGCCTGCGCCGGTTCGTGCCCCGAAACGGGGTGGTCCGCACGACGCCAGAACCACCCCTCATCTGCGACCCCGGCTCGAGCCCCTCCGGACCAGCGCCGGGGCTCAGCCGGCCGACCCCCCGCTGTAGACGACGGTTTCCGGATAACCTTTCATTATCGAATATTTGATCCACACCAAGCTGATTGGCGGCTGAGTGGCGCGCGGCGCGGGCGGGGCACGGGCTCGAGGGCATGGTGACTTGGTTTGGATTCCATCGCGCTATGGAGATTATAGTTAGGCCCATGGAGCCTCAGCCCTTCGAGATCGGCCTCTACTCCTTCGCCGAGAACACCCCCGACCCCTACACCGGCGCGACCCAGGACCCCGCCCGGCGCCTGCGCGACCTCGTCGAGAGCGCACAGCTCGCCGACCAGGTGGGCCTCGACGTCTTCGGGCTCGGCGAGCACCACCGCGCCGAGTACCTTTCCTCCACCCCGGCGACCATCCTGGCCGCCATCGCCGAGCGCACCCGGCGGATCCGGCTGACCAGCGCGGTGAGCGTGTTGAGCTCCGACGACCCCGTGCGGGTGTTCCAGCAGTTCGCCACGCTGGACCTGCTCTCGGGCGGGCGGGCCGAGGTCATGGCGGGGCGGGGCTCGTTCGTCGAGTCCTTCCCGCTCTTCGGCTACGACCTCGACGACTACGACGAGCTGTTCGAGGAGAAGCTGGGGCTGCTGCTGGAGCTGCGCGCCGCCGAGCGCGTGACCTGGTCGGGCCGGCACCGCCCGCCCCTGGCCGACCAGCCGGTATACCCCCGCCCCCTGCAGGACCCCCTGCCCGTGTGGGTGGCCGTGGGCGGCACGCCGGCGTCGGTGGTGCGGGCCGCGTCGCTGGGCCTGCCGATGGCCCTGGCCATCATCGGGGGGATGCCCGAGCGCTTCGCGCCGCTGTTCGGGCTGTACCGCCAGGCCGCCCGCGAGGCGGGCCACGACCCGCGGCGGCTCCCCCTGAGCGTCAACTCGCACGGCTTCATCGCCGACGACCCGAAGGAGGCCCTCGAGCTCTCCTACGCCGCGTCCTCCTTCATCATGGACCGCATCGGGCGCGAGCGCGGCTGGCCCCCGCAAAGCCGCGCCCAGTACGAGTTCGCCGCCACCCTGCGCGGGGCCAACTTCGTGGGCCACCCCGAGCAGATCGTCGAGAAGATTCTCTTCCAGCACGGGCTCTTCGGCCACCAGCGCTTCCTGCTGCAGTTGAGCGTGGGCACCCTGCCCCACGCGAAGGTGATGCGGGCCATCGAGCTGCTGGGGACCGAGGTCGCGCCAGTAGTGCGCAAGGAGATCGCCTCGCGCACGGGGGCGAAGCCGGCCGGGGCGGGGCTTTAGGGCCCGGGCTCCCGCGCCGTTGCGCCGCCGTTGCGCCCGGGGGCTAGCCTCGAGCTGCCCGACAGGCCGGAGCGAGCCGGCCCGGCGCAGGGTGCGCCGGGGGGCTCGGCGGCGGGGCGGATGGGGAGGTGCGCATGAAGTGCTCGAGCCTGGCCGCGGCGGTCTCGGCGTTGATCCCGGGCGGCGGCCAGTTCCTCACCGGTCACCACCCCCGCGGGCTGCTGGTCATGGCGGGGGTGCTGCTGCTGGGGGCGCTGTACGCCGGGGCCTCGGCCGCGTACCCCCCCGGCCCGGCCGCCGCGGAGCCCGCCGGGCCGCCGGCGGCGGTGGGGGCCTGCTTCGGGGCGGCCTTCCTGGCGCTGTGGGTGTGGAACGTCTACGACGCCTACTCCCTGGGCCGGGCCGCCGACGCCGCCTGAGCGGGGGGCTCGAGGGCGTTCAGAAGTACTTGCCCAGGTCCACGGCCTCGGTGTAGACGGCCTTGCCCTGGCTGTCGGCGAAGCGCAGGGTCCCGCCGCCGGCGACCTTCCCGTCCCGCACGAGCTCGCTGAGGTCGAAGCTGTAGCTGATGAGCCCCAGGAAGCGCGACTGCGGGCGCGAGCCCTGGACCGAGAAGATGTCGGTGTAGGGCCCGTCCACGTGGGGCTTGGCGGTGTAGGTCTTGCCGCCGACCTCGAGCGTGGCCTCCTTGTACTCGTCGAGGTAGCTGCGCTGGCGGGTGCCGCCCTCCTCGTCCTGGACCCGGGCGTTGCCGTAAGCCCGCACCCACTGCTCGACCTCCTGATCGACGGTGTAGGGGCTGTGGGTGAAGACCACGAAGGTGATCTTGTTCCTGTAGCGCTCCACGACCGCGTTCAGGGCCGCGTCGGTGACGGGCCGGCGCTGGAGGGCCTCGAGGTAGCCGAAGTAGCGGACCCGCTCGTACGGCGTCGCCACGATGATGGCGTCCACCTCCCCGTCCCCCGGCTACTGCCGAAGGCCGGAACCCTGCCAACGGGCCACACCCTCGACCGCGAGCCCGTCACGGCCGGGCGGGTCTACGTAGCCCCGCCCAACCACCACCTCGTGCTCGAGCCGGGGTACGTGCGGCTCACCCGGGGCCCCCGGGAAAACCAGGTGTGCCTGGCTCGAGCGGCAGCCGGACGATGGCGGTGGTGCCCTTGCCGACCTCGCTCTCGAGCCGGATCTCCCCACCGTGCTGCTCCACGACCCACTTGGCGATGGAGAGGCCCAGCCCGGTGCCCCCCGCCTCCCGGCTGCGCGAGGGGTCGGCGCGGTAGAAGCGCTCGAAGACGTGGGGCAGGTCCTCGGGGGCGATGCCGACGCCGGTGTCGCTGACGCGCAGCTCGGCCCAGCCCTCGCCCCTGGCGAGCTCCAGCCGAACCTGCCCACCCTCGGGGGTGTAGATCACCGCGTTCTCCAGCAGGATCAGCGCGAGCTGGTGCAGGCGGTCGGCGTCGCCGGTGAGGGCCACTGCGGGCAGCTCGCCCAGCTCCATGCGGCGCCCCCCGGCCAGGGAACGGGCGGTGGCGAAGGCGGCCTCGAGCACCCGGTCGAGCCGCACCGGCGTCAGCCGCAGCCGCACCCCGGCGTCGCCGCGGGCCAGCGCCAGCATGTCGTTGACCAGGCGCGACAGGCGGGCGGCCTCGCGCGTCACCTCGGCCAGCGCCTCCTCGCGGTCGGCCTTCCTCATGTTCTTGAAGCGGGCCAGGAGCTGGAGGTTGCCCACGATGGCGGTCAGGGGCGCGCGCAGCTCGTGGGCGGCGTCGTTGACGAAGCGCTTCTGGGCCTCCGAGAGCTCGCGGTAGCGCTCCTCGCTCTCCCGCAGGGCCTGCTCGGCCCGCTTGCGCTCGGTGATGTCGCGCGCGACCTTGGAGGCCCCGATGATCCGCCCGCTGGCGTCGCGGACCGGGGAGACGGTGAGCGAGATGTCGATGCGCCGCCCGTCCTTGGTCAGGCGCACCGTCTCGTAGTGCTCCACCCGCTCCCCCGCGCGGATGCGGGCGAGGATCATGTCCTCCTCGTGCTGCCGCTCGGGGGGGATGATCCGGCGGATGGACTGCCCGACCATCTCCCGAGCGCTGTAGCCGAAGATCCGCTCCGCGCTGGCGTTCCAGCTCGTGACGATGCCCTCCAGCGTCTTGCTGGCGATGGCGTCGGTGGAGGAGGTGACGATGGCGGCGAGGTGCGCCGAGGCGGCCTCGGCCTGCCGGTAGCCGGTGACGTCCTCCAAAAGCACCACCGCCCCCCCGTGGCCCCCGGCCAGGGGCCTCACCGTCAGGGCCAGCCAGCGCTCCCCGCGGGGGGTGGGGCAGGGGTACTCCAGCCGGAAGGGGCCGCTCCCGCCGCCCAGCACCGCCCGCACGTGGGCGGCCACCTGCGCCACCCCCTCGGCGTCGAGCCCGTTGGCCCGCGCGCAGACCTCGAGGTAGTCGCGCCCCAGGCAACCCTCCCCGCCCGCCCCGGCGAACTCCCGCCAGGCGCGGTTGACCGCCACGACCCGGCCTTCCGCGTCGAGCACGACGACCTGGGCCTCCAGCGAGTCGAGGACCTCGGCCACCCCCGGCAGGGCCCGTGCGGGGGCCAGCGCGCCGGCGTCGGGGTCGAGCCCGGTGAAGGTGCCCACCCACGCCACCACCCGCCCGTCCACGTGGACCGGCTCGGCGCGGGAGAGGCCCCAGCAGTACTCGCCGTCCCTGCGGCGCAGCCGGTGGCGGTGCTCAAAGGGGGTCTGCCGGTCCACCGCGCGCAGGTAGGCCGCGTAGACCGCCTCGCGGTCGTCGGGGTGGAGGGCCTCGCCGCCGTGCAGCTCCAGCGACTCGGTGAAGGGCAGGCCGGTGTAGGCGCTCCAGCGGCGGTTGACGTAGAGCACCCGCCCCTCGGCGTCGGCCAGGTAGGCCGGGTGGGGGATCAGCTCGCACACCTGCACCAGGCCCAGGCCCTCGAGGGCGGGCGGCAGCTTCGGGCGGAGGGGGTCCATGCTAGGGGCGCACCGTCAGGGTACCGGCGAGTACCTTAGGGGCTCGAGCTGAGTATGGCCTGAGGCGGCGCGCGAGCCCGGCCGTCACGGCCCGGGGTAGACGCGCCCCTTCCAGCGCCGCGGCCCCCACAGCGCCCGCGCGTACACCGGCAGGAGCAGGACGGGGGCCAGGGGGGTGAGGAGGGCGTAGGCCAGCGGGCCCCCGGCCTTGGCCTGGACCAGCAGGCGCTCGAGCACCCCCACCAGCCCCAGCAAAGGTTGGCCCAGCAGCCAGGGGAGGGTGTAGGCAGAGAGGTGGTAGAAGGCCGAGGCCAGCAGCACGGCGCGGCTGCCGTGCAGGGGCAGGAAGTTCTTGCCGAAGCCCTCGACCGCCTCGAGGTAGCCGCGGTACATCCGCACCGACAGCAGCGGCCCGCCCAGCACCAGGTCGAGCCGCATCCCCCGGGCCTTGGCGCGGCGGGCCAGGGCCACGTCCTCCAGCAGCGACCCCTTCACCGAGGCGTGGCCGCCCAGGGCGAGGTAGTCCTCCCGGCGCAGGGCGAGCACCTGGCCGTTGCTCGCGCCCGCCCAGGCGAAGGGCAGGCGCAGCAGGGGGTGGGGGAAGAAGGAGAGCAGGCCGTCGACCACGAAGGGCACCACGGCGGCCTCGAGCACGCCCCCCGTCCTCTGGCGCGGCATCGCCGACAGCAGGCCGCCCCGGTAGCGCCCCAGCAGCGCCGCCAGCGCCCCCTCCTCCCAGCGCACGTCGGCGTCGGTGAAGACCAGCACCTCGCCGCGGGCGGCCTGGGCGAGCTGGTGGCAGGCCCAGTTCTTGCCCACCCAGCCGGGGGGCAGGGGCTCGCCCCGGACCAGGCGCAGCCCGGGGCACCGCGCGGCGAAGGCCTCGACCAAAGCGGGGGTGCCGTCTCGGGACTCGTCGTCGAGGACGACGACCTCGAGCGCCCCCTGGCGCAGGAGGCCGGGCAGGGCGTGGGGCAGGTTGGCGGCCTCGTCGCGCGCGGGGACCAGCAGGGAGACGGCGGGCGGGGCGGGGGCCCGGCCCGGGCGCAGCACCGGGAAGGCGAAGGCGTTGAGCAGCGCCACCAAGAGCCGCAGCGCCAGCAGCAGCAAGACCCCCTGCCAGAACCAGCTCATGGGCGGAAGAGGCGGCTGAGGCGGGCCATGCGCTCGTCCACGCCGCGGGCGCCGCGCAGGAGGGTCCGGAAGCCGGGCAGGGTCTCGCGGGGGTGGGTGCGGGCGTGGAGGGCGTCGAGCTCGGAGAGGGCGCGGGAGAGGCCGGCCTCGAGCGCGGCGGTGGCGGGCTCCACGGGCGGCCCCAGCAGCAGGTAGGCCTCGGGGTGCTCCCAGCCGCGCACGTAGACCCGCAGGGCCAGGGGCACCAGCGGCACCCCGGCCCGCGCGGCGAAGTAGGCGGCCCCCCGCTCCAGCGGCCCCAGCCCGCCCTGCGGGCGCAGCGCCCCCTCGGGGAAGAGGGCCAGGCTCTCCCCTTTCCGCAGGGCGCGCAGGGCCGGGCGCAGCTCGTGGGTGCCCAGTGCCCCCAGCAGGCGCAGGAGGGGGAAGGCCTCGAGGTTCTCCCGCGCGATCATGAGCCGGCCCGGGCAGCGGTGGGCCTGCAGGAGGGCATAGGCCAGGTAGCCGTCGAAGAAGCTGTGGTGGTTGGCCGCCAGCACCAGCGGCCCGCCGGGCAGCTCGCCGCGCAGGTAGACCCCGCGCAGCCGCCGCAGGCTCGAGTAGACCATCCCCCGCAGGACGGGGCGCAGGGCCCGGGCGAAGGGGCGGTCTTCCCTCATGTCTTCAGACCATCGCAGCGGGGCCGGCTCAGCCGGGCTCCTGGGCGTGCTCGAGCGCGCTGCGGATGAGCTCGGTGACGTGGTGGTCCATCAGCCGGTAGTAGGCCATGCGCCCCTCCTTGCGGAAGGCCACCAGCCGCTCCTCCCGCAGCAGCCTTAGCTGGTGGCTCACCGCCGACTCGCTGGTGCCGGTGAGGGCGGCGAGGTCGCACACGCACAGCTCGGTCGCGGCCAGCGCGGCCAGGATGCGCAGCCGGGTGGGGTCGCTCACCGCCTTGAGCAGGCTGCTCGCCCGCGCCACGCGCGCCTCGTCGGGAGCGGCCCGGCGGGCCGTCTCGAGGGCTTCGGGGTGGATGCCCCGCTCCTCGCAGGCGGCGGCTCGGTCTAAAGCGGTCGGCATCGCGATAACCTCGTCTCGAGTATGCCACAGGCCGCGGGCGGCTAGCGGAAGCGCAGCAGCCGCAGCGAGTTCAGCGTGACCAGCGCGGTGGCCCCGGTGTCGGCTAGGACGGCGGGCCACAAACCGGTGATGCCCAGCAGCGTGGTGGCCAGGAACACCGCCTTCAGGCCCAGCGCGAAGGCGATGTTCTGCGCCACGACCCGCATCGTGCCCCGCGAGAGCCGCACCAGCTCGGCTACCCCCCGCACCGAGCCCCGCAGCACGGCGGCGTCGGCGGTCTCGAGGGCCACGTCGGTGCCCCCTCCCATGGCGATGCCCACGTCGGCTTGGGCCAGGGCGGGCGCGTCGTTGATGCCGTCGCCCACCATCGCCACGGGGCCGCCCTGCCCCAGCTCGCCCACGGCGCGGAGCTTGTCCTCGGGCATCAGCTCGGCCCGCACCTCCAGGCCCAGCCCCTCGGCGACGGCCCTGCCCGTGCGGGCGTTGTCGCCGGTGAGCATCACGCAGCGCACCCCCAGGCCCTCCAGCCGGGCCAGCGCCTCGCGGGCGTCGGGCCGCGGCTCGTCCCGCAGGGCGATGAGGCCCAGCGGGGTGGGCGGGTTCAGCAGCACCACCACGGTCTTGCCCTGGAGTTCCATCGCCTCGATCTGCCCGGCTACCTCTGCGGCCAGGGGAGCGAGTTCGGCTGCGTACCTGGGCGAGCCGACCACCAGGGTTCGGCCCTGCACCATGGCTTGTGCCCCCTTGCCCTGGACAGCCTGCTGGTCGCTGGAAGGGGGCAGCGTGGCCCCCACCTCGTCGGCCTTCTCCACGATGGCTTTGGCCAGGGGGTGGGAGGAGCCCTGTTCGACCGCAGCGGCGAGGCCCAGCAGTTCGGCCTCGGAGCCTTCCAGAGCAACCACATCGGTCACCCGGGGCCGCCCCTCGGTGAGGGTGCCGGTCTTGTCGAAGGCGACGGTGCGGACGCGGGCGAGGGTCTCCAGCACCGCGCCCCCCTTGATCAGCAGGCCCCGCCGCGCCCCCGCCGAGATGGCCGAGGTGATGGCCACCGGCACCGAGAGCACCAGCGCGCAGGGGCAGCCGATGAGCAGCAGCGCCAGCGCCTTGTAGAGCCACTCGTGCCAGGCTCCGCCCAGGAACAGGGGGGGCACCACCGCGATCAAGGTCGCGATCGCCAGGACCCCAGGGGTGTAGTAGCGGCTGAAGCGGTCGATGAAGCGGGCGGTGGGGGCTTTGGACCCCTGGGCCTCCTCGACGAGGTGGATGATGCGGGCAATGGTGTTGTCGGAGGGGTCCTTGTCCACCCGCACGGTGAGCACCCCGTCGGTGTTGATGGAGCCAGCAAACACGCGGTCACCGGGGCCCTTGCTGACCGGCACCGATTCTCCGGTCACCGGCGAGTCGTCCAGGGCCGAGAACCCGCTCAGGATGGTGCCGTCGGCGGGGACCCGCCCGCCTGGGCGCACCTGCACCACCTGCCCGACCCGCAGGCTACTGGCGGGGACCTCGCGGGTACGGATGTCCTCCCCTTCCCCCTCGAGGAGGAAGGCGGTCTTGGGGGCCAAGGCGGCCAGGGCTTTGATCCCTGCTCTGGCCCTTCCGGCGGCGATGCCTTCCAGCAGCTCGCCCACCGCAAACAGGAAGACCACCACCGCGGCCTCGGGGGCCTCGCCGATCACGACCGCGCCGATGGCAGCGATGGTGACCAGGGTGTTGATGCCGAAGGGGTTGCCCAGCCTCACCCCCGCCCAGGCCTTGCGGGCCAGCGGCCAGGCCCCGATCAGCGTGGCGGCGACGTAGCCCCAGTGCGCGAGGCGGGGCTCGAGGAAGCCGAAGGCGAAGGCCGCCGCCAGCAGGGCCCCGCTGAGGAGCACCCCGCGCCCCTGGCGGGTGGCGTGCCAGGGCCGGCCCTCGTGCGGGTGGGCGGGGTCAGGCGGGGCCTCGGGGGCGTGCGCTTCCCGCGCCTCGGCGCCGGCGCTGCGCAGGGTCGGCTCGTAGCCCAGCGCGCGGAGGTCGGCCTCGAGCCGCCGGCGCGGCGTGACCGACTCGTCGAGGTTGAGCCGGAGGAGCTGCGTGGCGAAGACCGCCCGGGGGTTGCTGGCGCCGGGGGTCTTGCGGACGAGGGCCTCGATCTTGTTGGCGCAGTCGGCGCAGTCCATCCCCTCGACCCGGTAGCACAGCTCGGGCGCGGGGGGCGCGGGGGGTGCGGGCGTTGGGCGGCTCATCAGGGCTCCTCCTTGAGAACGCGGTTTCAATATCTGAGCAACCGCTCAGCTATAGCAGGAGTCTAGCAATACATGAGCGTTTGTTCAAGTATTGCCGGGCCGATTACGGCTTGCTTTACAGATATATCCCCCCGGGGTATAGTGGAGCGAGGCTCTACGGAGCCCAGAGGAAAAGCCATGGACATGGAGAAGATGCTCCCCGACGAAATCCGCGAACAGGTGCAGCAGGCGCTGGACGGCCGGCCCGGGCGGGCCTTCGTGGAGGCCGTTCTCGAGACCATCGGAGGCGTGCGCTGATGGGCCGCCTGCGCCCCTTCCTGGCCTGCCGGGTGCAGGGCTTCTCGCCGTGCCGGGTGACGCCCTGGCTCCTGGCGGTCCTGGCGGTCCTCATGTTGTTCAACGGCTGCGCCCCCAAGCCGGGCTACAAGGACGTGAGCGTGCAGGAGCTTCGGGCCGCCAGCGAGCCCGGCCGCGTCGTGCTGGACGTGCGCGAGCCCTACGAGTACGCCGAGGGGCACGTGCCGGGGTCCACCCTGCTGCCCCTGGGGCAGGTGGCCGCCCGGGCCGGGCAGCTCCCCAAGGACGCCCCGGTGTACGTGATCTGCCGCAGCGGCAACCGCTCGGTACAGGCCAGCCGGACGCTGGCCGAGCTCGGCTTCAAGGACGTGCGCAACGTGCAGGGCGGCATACTGGCCTGGCAGTCGGCGGGCTATCCTCTGGAGCGATGAGCCTGACCCCCGACGCCCTCCTGCTGGGGCCGCTGGCCCTGAGCTGGCCCAACCTGGCCCTGCTGCTGGGGGCCCTGGCCTTCACCGCGCTGGCGGCGCGCCGGGGCCTGGAGGCCCGGGGGTGGTGGGTGCTGCTGGCGGCGCTCCTGGCGGCCCGGCTGGGGTACGTGCTGGAGCACCTGGGGACCTGGCCCGACCCCGCCTCGGCCCTGCTGGGGGTCGTGGACGTCCGCAGCGGGGGCTGGAGCTGGGCGTGGGGGCTGGCCGGGGGCGCGCTGACGGCCGGGGCCCTGCTGCGCCGGGAGGCCGGCCGGCTCCTGGTCCCCGCCGCCGGCGCGCTCGCCCTGGCCGCGCTCCCGCTCGGGCTCCAGCAGGCGCTGCTGCGCCCCGGCTTGGCCCTCGAGAGCCCGGCCCTCGACGCGCGGCCGCTGGCCTACCTCGAGCCCGGCCGCTCCCAGCCCTCCCCCGCGCGCTTCGGCGACCTGCCCAAGCCCATGCTGCTCAACGTCTGGGCCACCTGGTGCCCGCCCTGCCGCACCGAGATGCCCCTGCTGGCGGAGTACCAGCAGAAGGGCTACCCCGTCGTGCTGCTCAACGCCGGGGAGGGTGCGGGGGCCGTCGAGGGCTTCCTGCGCGAGGCCGGCCTGTCGGCGCGGGTCTTCCTGGACAGCGCCAACCTGCGGGAGAGCTTCCGGGTCAGCGGCCTGCCTACCACCTTGCTGATCGGGGCGGACGGGCGGGTCCTGGCGCGCCACCTCGGCCCCGTCAACCGGGCGCAGCTCGAGGAGCTCCTCCAGCGGCTGCGGTAGACCACCCCCGGCGCGCCCGTGGGATAGACTGATACGCGGGGGATACCCCTGAGGGATACCCAGCCCGCGAGGTGAACCTTGAGTGCCGTTGCGAACCGAACCCGAACCCAGCGCAAGCCCCGGCCCGCTCCCCCGACCAAGGAGCAGGTGCTCAACCGCCTCAAGCGCCTGGAGGGCCAGGTGCGCGGCCTGCAGAAGATGGTCGAGGAGGGCCGCGACTGCCGCGAGATCCTCACCCTGCTCTCCGGCGTGCGCAGCGCCCTCGAGGCCACCGGCGACATCATCTTCGAGACCTACCTCGAGGAGTGCCAGGCCGACTTAGCCAAGGGCCAGGGGGACACGCGGGGCATCGTGGAGGCCGTGCGCCTGCTGCGCCGCTGAGCGGGCGCCACGCGCGGCCGGGGTGGAGGACCTGGATGAGCCGGGCTTTCCGCCCCGGCCCACGCGTGGGCCGGGGTCAGGGTTACGCGAGGGCGGGGGGCTCGAGCCCTGGTGGGAGGCCGTACCGTGCCGCACGACCTCGAGGCCATCCAATACCCCCTAGGGGTACTTGACATATACCCCCCGGGGATATAGCCTTGCGCTTAGGAGGTTTGCTGATGCTGTTTCGACAGATCTACGAGGAAGGGCTGGCTCAAGGCAGCTACTTTATCGGGTGCCAAGCGCAGGGCACGGCCGTGGTGGTAGACCCCCGGCGGGATATCCAGGTTTATCTCGAGGAGGCCCAGAAAAACGGCCTGAAGATCGTGGCCGTCACCGAGACCCACATCCACGCCGACTACCTCTCCGGCGCCCGCGAGCTCGCCAGGGCCACCGGGGCCAAGCTCTACCTCTCCGACGAGGGCGACGAGAACTGGAAGTACAGGGGCCTCGAGGGCTTCGACTACCAGCTCGTCAAAGACGGCGACGAGATCCGGGTCGGCAACGTCACCCTCACCGTGGTTCACACCCCGGGCCATACCCCCGAGCACATCAGCTTTTTGGTACGGGACGGGGCGACCGCGACCGAACCCGGCTTTATCCTGACCGGCGACTCCGTGTTCGTGGGGGATATCGGCCGCCCCGACCTCCTCGAGGAGGCCGCCGGCATCCTGGGCACCGCCGATCCGGGGGCCCGCCGGATGTTTAAGAGCCTGAAGGAGAAGTTCCTCACCCTGCCCGACTACGTGCAGGTGTGGCCCGGCCACGGCGCGGGCAGCGCCTGCGGCAAGGGGCTGGGGGCCGTAGCCAGCACCACCGTGGGCTACGAGCGCCGCTTCGCCTGGTGGGCCGACTACCTGGCTAAGGACGACGAAGCGGGCTTCGTGAGGGCCCTGCTTTCCGGCCAGCCCGAAGCCCCCTACTACTTCGCCCAGATGAAGCGGCTCAACCGCGACGGCATGCCGATCCTGGGGGAGCTCAAGGAACCCCACCCGTTCACCCCCGAGCAGTTCCAGCAAAAGCTGGCCGAGGGGGCTTTGCTGGTGGACACCCGCGACAAGTTCGCCTTCGCCGGGGGGCACCTCGAGGGGGCGATTAACATCCCGGCGGGCAAGAGCTTCTCCACCTGGGCCGGCTGGCTTTTGCCCTACGACCGCGACTTCATCCTGCTGGCCAGCCCCGGGCGGGTGCAGGAGCTGGCCACCCAGCTCGTCCGCATCGGGCTGGACCGGGTGGTGGGGTATATCCCCAGCCTGGACGGCTACGTGCAGGGCGAGTTCGAGACCGTCCCCCAGTTCACCGCCGCCGAGGCCAAGGCGCTGTGGGAGCGGGGCGAGGCGGTCATCCTCGACGTGCGCGCCGCCGACGAGCACCAGGCCCTGCGCATCCCCGGCGCCCTCAACCTCCACGCGGGCCGGGTGATGAAGCACCTGGGCCGCATCCCCAGGGACAAGCCGGTGGTGCTGCACTGCCTGGGCGGCGACCGCTCCTCCACCGCGATCAGCGCCCTGCTGGCCGCCGGCTTCACCAACGTCATCAACCTCACCGGGGGGATCCGGGCCTGGCAGGAGCACGGCTTCCCCACCGAGAAGGGGGAGGCGCGCCAGGCGGTGGGGGCCTGAGGGAAGATTTGCCTGACCCCGAGCCCGCGGGCCCGGGGGTCTCCTGAAGGGACGCACCATGACCCGAAACCTCGACCCCAAGACGGCTTACCGCACCCTCGAGCGCTACCGGGTGGTGGACGTGCGCGAGCCGGAGGAGTGGGCGGAGGGGGTGCTGCCGGGCGCCCTGCGGCTCCCCCTCGGCACCCTCGGGGCCTTGGCCCCGCTCCGCCTCGAGCGCGAAGAGCCGGTGCTGCTGTACTGCCGCAGCGGCAACCGCTCCCAAGAAGCCCTGAAGACCCTCCTGGCGCTGGGCTACCGCAAGGTCTGGCACCTCGAGGGCGGCATCAAGGCCTGGCGCGAGACGGGGATCCCCTGCGCCAACCCGATCTAAACGACGGAGGAGAACCATGTTGACCGTGCCCTACAAGGACATCACCCCCCAACAAGCGCAGGAGCTGCTCGAGGAGAAGGTCCTCTTCGTGGACGTGCGCGAGGCCGAGGAGTTCGCCAACTCCCGCATCCCCGGCGCCAAGCTGGTGCCGCTGTCCGAGTTCGCCGGGCGGGCCGCCGAGCTGCCTGAGGACGAGCCGGTGGTGCTCTACTGCCGCAGCGGGGGCCGCTCGGCGCAGGCGGCGGCCTGGCTGGCGGCCAAGGGCTACGCCCGGGTGCTCAACCTCGACGGGGGCATCCTGGCGTGGTACCGCGCCGGGCTGCCCTTGGACACCGTCCCGGTGGAGGTGACCTACCGCGAGACCGCCTTCACCGAGCTCACCCCGCACGAGGCCAAGGCCTGGGTGGACGCAGGGGCCTACGTCGTGGACGTGCGCGAGCCCTACGAGTACGCCATGGGGCACCTGCCGGGCGCGGTCAACGTCCCGCTGGGGCGCTTCGTGGCCCAGGCCGGGCAGTTGCCCAAAGGCCGCAAGATCCTGCTGGCCTGCGCCTCGGGCAACCGCTCCTCCCAGGCCGCGGCCTACCTGGTGGGCCAGGGCTTCGGCAAGGAGCTCGTGGGCAACCTCGAGGGCGGCACCTACGGCTGGATGAGCGCGGGCTTCGAGGTGGAGCGTTGATCGGCTGGCTCAAGAAGGCGCTCGGCGGCCCCGCCCCCGGCCGCCTCTCCCCCGCCGAGGCCCGGCAGAAGCTCGAGGCCGGCGCCCTCCTCCTCGACGTGCGCACGCCGCCGGAGCGCAAGGAGGCCAAGATCCCCGGCTCGCAGGCCCTGCCGCTGGACAGGCTGGCCGCCGAGTGGGAGAAGCTGCCCAGGGACAAGGAGATCATCTGCCAGTGCCGCAGCGGCAGCCGCAGCGCTACGGCGGCGCGCTTCCTGGCGTCTAAGGGCTTCAAGGCCTACAACCTGGCGGGGGGCCTCGAGGCCTGGAGGCGGGCGGGGCTGCCCGTAAAGTGACCAGGGCCATGTACCAGGACGTCTTCCCCAACGAACTCTCGCTCTGGACGCGCCGCGGGGCGACCCTTCTGGACGTGCGCGAGCCACAGGAGTACGCCCAGGGGCACGTGCCCGGCTCGCTCAACGTCCCGCTGGGGGAGCTGCTGGGGCGCCTCGGCGAGATCCGGGGCCCCGTCGTGACGGTCTGCGCCTCCGGCAGCCGCGCCGCGCTCGCCGCCGAGGTGCTGGGCTACGAGGGCTTCGCGGAGGTGGGCCGGCTGCTGGGGGGCATCCAGGGCTACGCCCGGCACGGCTACCCCCTGGCGGGGCGCCTTGCGCCCGCGGAGGCCGCATGCTCCTAGCCTGGGCCGGCGCGGTGCTGGTCGGGATCGCCCTGGGGATGCTGGGCTCGGGGGGCTCCATCCTCACCGTGCCCATCCTGGTCTATCTGGTGGGCGAGCCCGAGAAGCTGGCCGTCGCGGAGTCGCTGGCCGTGGTGGGCCTCATCGCCCTGGTGGGGGCCCTCCCCTACGGCCTGCGGCGCCAGATCGACTGGGCCAGCGTGGTCTGGTTCGGCCTGCCGGGGATGGCCGGGACCTACCTGGGGGCCTACTTCTCCCAGTGGGTGCCCGGCGTGTGGCAGCTCGGGCTCTTCGCGCTGGTGATGCTGCTGGCCGCCTACTTCATGTTCCGCCCGCAGAAGCTCCCCGGGCAGCCCCGCCCCCGCGAGCGCTCCCCCCTCAAGATCGTGCTCGAGGGCCTGGGCGTGGGCGTCCTCACCGGGCTGGTCGGGGTGGGCGGGGGCTTCCTGATCGTGCCGGCGCTGGTGCTCTTGGGGGGCCTGCCCATGCACCTGGCGGTGGGCACCAGCCTGCTCGTCGTCGCGCTGAAGTCGGGGGTGGGCTTCTACAAGTACCTGCACCTGCTGCCCGCGCAGGGCTACAGCGTCCACTGGGACGTCGTGCTGCTCTTCGCGGCCTTGGGGGTCGCGGGGAGCTTCCTGGGCGGGCGCATCGCCGCGGGCATCCCCCAGCTCGGCCTGCGGCGCGGCTTCGCGGGCTTTCTGGTGCTGATGGGGGCCTTCATCCTGTGGCAGAGCCTGCCCAGGTTCTTGCACGGCTGATACCCGATTCGGTCAGTTCGTTCGCCCAGCCAACGCCAGGTCGTCCTCGAGGGCCTGCACCTCGACCGGGTCGTCCGGGCGCACGACCCCCCCGCGCAGCACCCGCGCGTACACCCCCCGCCCCCGGTACAGCAGCCGGGGGAGGCGGGGGTCCAGGCGGGTGAGCGCGGCACAGACCGGGCAGACGGCGACCAGCTCCAAAAGCGCCCCGCCCGCCTCGAGCCGCCGCCCCACCCAGGCGTGGGGGTCGAGGTCGAGCAGCAGGTTCTCCCCCAAAGCGCCGTAGGGCAGCGCGACCCCGGCCTCCAGGGCGCGGCGGTAGCTCCCAACCCCTGCCACCAGCACCGCCCGCCTCGGGTCGCCGCCGGCGTGCCGGTCGCCCACGGCGCCGTAGCCGGCGACCAGCCGCAGCTCCCCCACCCCGGCCTTGGGCAGCCCCGGCCGCTCGCCCACGTGCAGCGAAAGGACCCGTCCCATGCTACTTCAGCCCCAGCTTGGCCCGCTGTGCGTAGACCTGCTGCGGGGTGAGGGGCCGGCGCAGGGCCCGGACCTCCTCGGCGGTGTAGGGCTTGAAGTCTTTGAGCAGCGCGGCGTTGCCCCAGCTCGAGGCCACGTGGTTGAGCACCGCCGCCACCTGCGCGTCGCTGAGCGAGGCGAAGGCGGGCATGGGGGTGTTGTAGGCGACGCCCTCGACCTCGATCGGGCCCTGCAGGCCGCCCAGCACCACCAGCGGCAGATACGCCCGCCCGCCGGGGGCCGCCAGGATGGCGGGGACGTGCCGGGCCAGGGGCGGGAAGGCCCCCGGGACCCCGGCCCCGTTGGCCTGGTGGCAGCCCTGGCACGCCGCGTACACCTTAGCCCCCTCGTCGGCGGGGGCCGGGGCGGCCTGCGCGGCCTCCTTGCCGAAGTGGGTCGCCAGGTACGCCACGACCACCTTGCGCTCGGCGTCGTCGAGCCGGGCCCCGTTGCCGATCATGCTGCCCACCACCGCGTCCCACTCGGCGGCGCTGAGGCGGTTGCTGGTGATGACCTCCAGCCCGTGGCAGACGCTGCAGCGCTGCTCCACCAACGCCTTGCCCTCGCCCTGCGGCAGCCCCTGGGCCATCACCCAGGCCAGGGCGAGGGCCGCCCCGGCCGCGGCCGCGAGCCACTTCACGCGTGAAGAACCCATAGCCAAAGCCCTCAGCCCACCTTGATCTTGACCTTGTCCACCGCGTTCCACTCGTAGCCGTTGGGGTTCCACAGGATCGCCCCGTCGACGGGCTGGCTGCGCCCCAGGGCGTCGGTGGCGCGGGCCCAGACCTCGGTGTCGCCCGTCGCCACCATCACCCGGACGCGCCAGGGGTACCAGCCATACGGCGAGGAGGGCTTCTCGAGGCTGGCCGACTGCCAGCTACGGCCCTGGTTGGTGGAGACCTCGACCCCCGTGATCGGCGCCGAGCCGTCGTTCCAGGCCACGCCCCGCACCTCGATGATGCCGCTGACGCTCTGGCCCTCGGCGGGGCTGAGGATGACGGCCTTGACGTTCTGCCGCCAGTTGGGGCGGCTGTTGTCGAGGGTGAAGGTGAAGGCGCTGCCCACGGGGACGGGGGCTAAGGGCACCCGGTAGCGCGGGATCATGGTGTTGTTGGTCGAGGCGGCGGCCTCGAGGCGCAGCCGGTTGACCCACTTGATGTTGTTGATGCCGTAGTAGCCCGGCACGATCAGCCGCAGCGGCCCCCCGTGCACGGTGGGCAGCGGCTCGCCGTTCATCTCGTAGGCCAGCAGGGCGCTGGCGAGCACGTCGCGCAGGGGGACGCTGCGCTCGATGTCGGGGGCCTGGGGGTTGGCGGGCTGGTCGGCCCCCTCGGCGGTGAGGAAGAGGGCCTCGGGCTTGACCCCGGCGCCCTCCAGCACCGCCGAGAGCTTCACCCCTTTCCAGCGCACGTTGGCCAGCGAGCCCCGCTCCCACTGGGCCCCGCTGGCGCGGGCGTACCGGGAGAAGAAGCTGCGGCCGTTGCCCGAGCACTGCAGCACCATCTCGAGCTCGGTGGCGGGCAGCCCCTTGAGCTCGGAGAGGCGCAGGGTGAGGGGCTTGTCCACCAGGCCCACCACCTCCACCGTCCACTCTTCGGCCCTGGGGGGCTCGGTGGTGAGCTGCATGCCCGGGGGCACCCCCTGGTTGTTGCGGATGTACATGATGTTCTTGGGCGTGTAGCGGTGCTCGCGCAGCAGGGCGACGGGGGTCTCGAGCTCGACCGGGTTGGTGTTGCGCACGATCAGGCCGGGGTCCTTGCCCGCCACCAGGGCGTCGGCGGTGGGGTTCTGCTGGGCGGCGGCGAGGCCCGCCAGGCCGGGGACCGTGCTCAGGCTCGCGGCGGCGATTCCGGTCTTCCTGAGGAATTCCCTGCGAATTCCCTGCGGTTGATCCGGGCCAGTAGGTCATGCTTCTCGTCCTGCATGTCCACACCTCCTGCGCTGGGGCTGCCCGTACCGGCGCGTATACCGATATCGGGTATGTTTGGGGTTCTCGAGTCTACATCGTAGGGGTCTAGAAGGAAAAAGGCAAGGGCACCGCGGAGTGAGATTTTTCACGGGGCCCGGCCCGGGATATTTCCAAGAGGTATGACGCTTGTGCGACGGGATGATCACGCCGAATGCGTGAGGGTTTTTCCGCTCGAGGCGCCCCGGTCGCGCCCCTACCGCGTTGGCGGCCATACCCCCCGGCGGTATAAACGGGGTGCCCGAACAAAGGCCCCTGTAGGCGCAGGCGCAACCCGCCGTTTCCGACCGTAGTTTTCTGGCCGTTCCCCTGCGGACGGCCGAGGGGGTCATCTCCCCCAGCCCCTGCGCTTCGAGAGGTTCTGGTCCACAATCATTGTGCCCAGACCGCGACCCCGTGGGTCTTGGCCCGGTACATGCGGTGGTCGGCGGTGCTGAGCAGGACGTCCTCGTCGGTGCCGTCCTCGGGGAAGGCGGCCACCCCCACGTTGACCCCCAGGAGGCGGCCCTCGAGGTCGATCGCCTCGACGTGGCGGGCCAGGCGCTCGGCCGCGCCCACCGCCCCCTCGCGGGGCGTGTGGGGCAGGAGGGCCGCGAACTCGTCGCCGCCCCAGCGGAAGTAGCGGTCGCCGCCGCGGCGCTGGGCCGAGAGCACCTGGGCCACGCGCCGCAGGGCCAGACTTGACCGTTATTCAGGGTTGAGGCTAGATAGAGGCATGAACTTACGCGAAGCCTTAGCCTCATTGGACGATCCACGCTACCAGAACCGGCGCTATCCGCTGTGGGGGGTGGTGGCATTGGT
>NZ_QWKY01000060.1 GCF_003574035.1 Meiothermus hypogaeus
GGGTAGGGGTTGGGGTGGGCGGGATGGGAACCTGGGTCTCGAGGCCACTGCAAGCCGTCAAGAATGCAGCAAAGCCCAGGGCCAGGAAGAATCGGCTAAGGCTTTTGTTCATCGCACAAATCCCGTCCTGATAGTCTAAGAACAGGGCACCCCCTGGGTGCATGAGGAGACCTTAATCCGTCCTTGAGGATTACCGTCATGTTTTGCTCATTGAGGCAGGATCACAAGACAATACTCTGCGCACAGCGTGAGGAATCTGGTGACCCAGCGTCCCCATGTATTTACCGTCTCTCTGTACCAGATGCCTCGTCCAGCCTGTGCCCCGAAAAGACAGCGAGGGTTGAGGAGAGCAGCTAGCTTTCATTGAAGTCTGCCGATGGCTATCTGCGAGGGCGCACTGTACCCTGCATCAAATCTGCCGCAAATCCTCCAGTAGTTGCCAGCCCACCGTTTGAGGGGTGGCCTCGAGGTACGGGCTAAGCTCCCGGCTCACGGACTCGGCCAGGGGTTTCAGCGCAGCGGGCTCCTGCTCGGTTCGCACCAGCAGCGTCACCTGGTAGAACTGCTGGGTCTCGGTGGGGGTGCCATCCTCGAAAAAGGTCATGGGGGCTCGCACTTTGTCCACGAGCACGTGTACGTCTCCTAGTTGGCGGGGCAGGGCCTCGCGGGGGTCGAAGGCCAGGTCTTTGGGGTGCCACAGATACCCCTGAAAAAGTTTGACGGCTTTCATCGCAGCCACGTATCTGATTTTCGCCGCAGCATCAAAAAGCAAAAGTGGTTTCGCTCAGCCCTGCAAAAAACCTCTACTCTACCCGCGCGACCTCAACCCCATCGCGCAAATACACCCTGGGCAACCGGGGCGAGAGCCGCACCGCTGGCTCGTAGCTCACCGTGCCGGTGAGCTCGGCCCAGCCCCACAGGCTGCTGGTAGGGTTAAAGTCGGGGGTGACCACTTCGAACACCTGATCGAGCCCCACCGGTGCAGGGATGCGGACGGTGATCTGATCCATCGAGACCCGCCCCACCACCGGACAGATGCAGGGCTCCGGGGGCTGCGCTTCAGGCCCCGGGAAATAGCGAACGGTGGCCCGGTTGAAAACCAGGCGCGGCATGCCATCGGCATACCCCACCGGCAATGTGGCAATCCACTCGCGGCCCTGGGTGGTGTAAAGGCCGCCGTAGCCGATTCTGCGCCCAGGGGGAAGCTCTTTGACCTGGGTGGGTTTGGCCAGCAGGCGGGCTATGGGCCGCAGACCCAGGTTGGGCAGCAGGCCGTACAGGCCGATGCCAGGGCGCACCGCGCTCAGGCCATACTCGCCGTAGTTGATGGTACCGGCGGTGTTGCACAGATGATAGAAGTAGCCCGGTCCAAAGACCTGCTGCACCTGCTGAAACCGGGTAATCTGCTCCCTTGTCCAGGGTTCGTCCTCTTCGGCGTCGGCAAAATGGGAGTAGATGCCCTGGATGAGCAGGTTTTCGTAGCGAGCAAAGTGTTCCTTGACCAGGGGCGCTTCCTCGGGCTGGAAACCCACCCGACCCATGCCGGTATCGAACTCGAGGTGTACCGCCACTGCCTTACCCAGTGCGTTGAGGGCCTCGGCACTCTCGAGGGTAGAAATGGAGGGGATTAGATCCAGCTCGAGCACTTCTGAAGCCTGCTGAGGGTGCAGGCTCCCCATGAGCAGGATGCGGGACACAATACCGGCCTTGCGCAGTTCGCGGGCTTCCTGGGTGGTGGCTACAGCCAGCCCCCAGGCCCCCAGGCGCAACAATTCCTTACCCACCTCCACTGCTCCGTGACCATAGGCGTTGGCCTTGACGATTCCGACCACCTGCACATGGCCTGCGGTGGTGCGCAGAAGGTTGAAATTGTGGGCCAGGGCATCGAAATTGACTTCCAACCAGGCCGGGCGCATGAGAGATAGTCTAAGCTCAAAGGCCAAGACCCAAAAGCCATCGGTGCCTACAGAAGGATTTTGATGTCTGGTTTACCCTCGGCTGGTGCGGGGTTTGTGGTGTTAGAAAATTCGAATATCGAATCTCGATGGGCGCTGGAGCTGCGCGAACTGATCACCTGCATCAAGGCCCAGCATATACAGCAGGATGGGCGTTTGGTGGATTATGCGAATTTAAAAAACGGCCCCCTGTGGCGTGAGTTGCAAGACCGCATCCACCAACTGCGTGGCCTGAAGCCCACCGCCTGGCTGAAGCAAGTACAACGGGCTTTCTGGATTAACCTGTACAACGTTTTGGTGCTGCACGCTGTAGTTGTGCGAGGGCATCCTGGCCAAAATCCCTTACGCCAGCTGGTGTTTTTCTTGCGTAAAGACTGGGTTATCGGGGGGCATCGCTGGAGCCTTGATGACATTGAACACGGCATTCTGCGTGGTAACCGGCGCAATCCTTTCTTGCCTTTTGCACCGTTTGGCCCCGGCGACCCCCGGCAACAATACAGCCTTTCACTGGATGCTCGAGTCCATTTCGCCCTTAACTGCGGCGCTAAATCCTGCCCGCCCATTGGGGTGTACTCGGCGGAGAGCCTGGAGAAGCAGCTCGACCTGGCCACAGCCGCATATCTCCTTTCTGAGGTCGAATTTCAGGGTCAAACACTCAAACTACCCCGGCTGCTCTGGTGGTATCAGGTCGATTTCGGCGGGCGGCGTGGCATCGCAAATCTACTGGCTCAACACCTTGGGCGCGAAGTGAGCGAGATTACCCGGATGCGCTGGGTTTATCGGCCCTACGACTGGAGCGTCAATGCAATCTGAAAACCTCACCAGGCTTCTGGGGAGGTTGGCCAAAAATTAATCAAAGCAAAGGTGTCACGAAGGTCACGACCCCATCTCGCTAGTCGTTCCGATCTAAACTTTGCGAATCTTCATGCTCTGTACCTGCCCCGTTTCGGCGTTGATGCGAAAAATCTTGTACTCGCGGGTGCGGGCTGCATCGCCCAGGCTCAAGTAGGCGGTGGGTTCGCGCACCACAAAGGAAAGGGTCACCTCCCAGAACTGATTGTCGGGCGAGAGTTCGACCTCCTCGAGCCGCAGTTCGGGAATCTGGCGCTCACTAAATAGCGTCTGGATGTATTCGGTGGCAATCTTGACCGCTTCTTTGACCTCGAGCATAAGGCGATTGTACCGTACTGCACACCGCCCGGCATCTCTCGGACACCCGCTGCTCAGTTGGCAGGAAATTTGTTGCCCAGATAGTTGAGCGCATCCAGTAGGGCCTGGTTGCTCTGCTCGCCATCGCCATGACCAAAGTTGTCGTAGACCAGCAGATAGCGCTTCCCGCCCCAGTTGCCCCTGGGTATCTCACCCCCGGCCCAGGTCAGGCCTGCCGCCTCACAACCGGTCGGTGGGGTGGTGGAGGTGGTATTGTTGGCCTGAACGCGGAAGCTGGTAAACTGACCTACCGTCCTGGCCAGATTGCACGACTGATTCGGTAAAACCAGCCAGTCCAGGGCTCCGTGCACCACCAGCATTGAACCGGGCCAGTTGCTCAAATTGGCAGCATATTCTATGGGCGAGCGCATCTTGTAGTTTTGCAGGGTCTGGCCGGGGGTTCCACCCAGCGCCGAGTTCAGCAAGGCCAGCAGGGTTTGGCCCGCCTGTTTCCTGGTAGCCTCGCTGGAGGCTGCAAGCTGCTCAAGCTGTTGGTACTCCGCGACCCAATCGGTAGGGCCAAAAAGGTCAATCAAGACCTGGGCCGGTGCGCCTTTCTGCACCGCACGCAAGCTGATACATCCCCCGTGCGAACCCCCAGCCACCGCCACCCGGTTCGGGTTGGCGTAGGGCATGGTGCGCCCAATGGCCAGCATCTCTAGCGCATCGTCCACCTCCCCCTGGCAGACCTCAATGCCACCCTCGGAACCATCCTCGCCACGATAGGAGGACATCAAAACCACATACCCCAAGAAAGCCAGGTTCTGACAAAGATTCTCATCGCCTACCTGAAGGCCCGCAAAGCCGCCGTGGTTCCAGAGCACAATGGGAAACCGTCCCTGGCGGATGGGACGACAAATCTGACCAAAAATTCTGAGGTCACCGCTGCGGTAGGAAACTTTCTCCCGCAGCAAAAATAGATCTTGATAGAGGGTTTGCACCGATTCCCAGTGATTGGGGCTCACCGGGGAGGGTGGGGCACAACCGGCCAGGCCCCAAACCAGCACCATCGGGCCAATCCATTTGTGCATGGAGTGATTGTACGCTTTTTGCTATCAGAAAGCCCTCTATTTCTGCACAGCGGATTTTTTGCGATAAGCTGTGATTCGTGCCACGCAAAATCATCCTCGACTGCGACCCCGGACACGACGACGCCATCGCCATCATGCTGGCCCTGGCCAGCGAGGAACTGGAAGTACTGGGCATCACCACCGTCTATGGCAATGTGAGCCTCGAGCGCACCACCCGCAACGCCCTGGTGGTGCGGGAGGTGTTGGGCAGCAGTGTGCCCATCTATGCCGGCACCGACCGCCCCCTGGTGCGGGGCCGCATCAGCGCCGAGGCCGTCCACGGGGTCTCGGGGCTGGAAGGCCCCCACCTGCCCATCCCCACCGGCCAGGCCGAGCCCCAGCATGCCGTCCATTTCATCATCGAGCAGGTGCTCAAATACCCCGGTCAGGTCACCCTAGTCCCGGTAGGGGCCCTGACCAACATTGCCCTGGCCATGCGCCTGGAGCCTCGAATAATTCCACAGATTCAAGAAATTGTGCTGATGGGTGGCTCCATTGACATCGGCAACTGGTCACCGAGTGCCGAGTTCAACATTCTGTGTGACCCCCACGCGGCCAAGATTGTGTTTGAGGCGGGGGTTCCCCTGGTGATGATGGGCCTCAACCTGACCCACCAGACTGTGGCCCACCCGGACCGGGTGGAGCGTTTCCGCGCCCTGGGGACTCGAGTAGGGGCTTTTACGGCGGAGTTGCTCGAGTTCTTTCGCGAGCACCACATCCAGCGCTACAAGTGGGACGGGGCCCCCATCCACGACGCCTGCGCGGTGGCATTCCTGCTGCGGCCCGACCTGTTCAAAACTGCCCTGTTCAACGTGGAAATCGAGGCCAACGAGGGGCTGGCCTACGGCCGCACGGTCTGCGACTACTGGCGCGTAACCGGCAAGCAGCCCAACTGCGAGGTGGGCCTCGAGATCGACGTCGAGGGTTTCTACGATCTGCTGGTAGAGCGCATTGGGCGCTACAAAAGCTGATGGCCAAAAACCCCTTCGAGCAATCGGGCACTCAACCCCGAACCCTCCGCATTGATTAGCCTATAACCGGCATTTAGTGGGCCTTGGGCTTTGGGCCCTTGTAAGCTATGAGCCATGAGCATCGTAGTGGTGGGGAGCATCAACATGGACCTGGTGGTAAGGGTCAAGCGGCATCCGTTACCGGGCGAGACCTTGCTGGGCTCGGACTACGAAACCCACCACGGGGGCAAAGGCGCCAACCAGGCGGTAGCGGCGGCCCGTATGCTGGGTCGCGCCGCGCCAACCACTAAAGGAGCCAGCGCAGTCGCCCAGGGCACAGGGGTGCGGATGATTGGGCGGGTGGGGCAGGATGAGTTTGGTAACCAGCTCCGCAATGCGCTCAAGCGTGAGGGCATCAACGTAAACGCCACCATTCCCATCGCGGCCCCCACCGGTGTGGCTTTTATTGCGGTGAACGAAGAAGGGCAAAACACCATCATCGTCTCGCCAGGGGCCAACCACCGCCTGAGGCCCGAAAACCTCTCGTCTGCCGAGTTCGAGGGCGCGCGGGTGGTGGTGCTACAGCTCGAGATTCCCCTGGATACGGTGCGCCGCGCGGCCGAGCTGGGCCGCCAGGCTGGGGCCAGGGTCGTTCTGAACGCTGCACCGGCACAGAAATTACCCGATAAGCTGATCGAGTATGTAGATATCCTGGTGGTCAACGAAAGCGAAGCCCTGGGCCTGACCGGGGTCTTGCCCGATTCGCCCGAAATGGCCCTCGAGGTAGCAAAGGTGCTATCCGAGAAAACCCCTACTGTGGTGATTACCCTCGGCGAGCAAGGGGCCGTATGGGTTGGGCCCGAGGGTTGGGGCCATCAGCCGGTTTTCAAGGTTGAGGCGGTAGACAGCACGGGCGCGGGGGATGCTTTTATCGGTGCGCTGGCTACAGCGATCTGTGAAGGGAAGACCCTGCCACAGGCAGTCCGGCTGGGTTGCGTGGCCGGAGCACTGGCAGCCACCAGGGTTGGTGCACAGGCCTCGCTGCCCTGGCGTGACGATGTAAACGCGAGGCTCGAGTCCTAAGTAAAGCCTATAGTCTGACCCTACCCCTTCAGCATTTTTTGATAGGCTATTAGCCGTGTTGTTATCGGTATACCATCTGACGGAGTATTTCTACCCCGATGAAGCGCGGGACTCTTTCAATGAGCTGTGGCTCTACCCGGTAGACGACCACCGCCAGGGGCTCCTGGAGTTCCGTCTGAGCATTACACCCGAATCGATGCCCCGCAGCCGACAGGACTATTTCCACAACCGGGTCTACGATTTTCACGTTACCAGACCCCACAAGCAACTGCGGATAGAAATGCAGGCCAAAGTGGTCACATTTGCGGTTCCAAAACCAAGTTCGGTGCCGGTACAGGTATTGAGCAGCCTGGAATCGCGTTTTTTTGAATTTCTAGCGCCCACCCCCCGCATACCGCTGCACCACAACTGGCTCGAGCTTCTGGAGGTGCGCCGCCCCAAACCCAGCGAAGACCTGCACGGTTACCTGCTGGAAGTCACCGAACACCTCAACCGCATCCTCAGCTACAACACCCAAGCCACCCAGGTAGACACCCCCCTGATCCAGTTTGTAGAGGGTCGGGCGGGGGTTTGTCAGGATTATGCCCAGGCCATGCTGGCCGTCCTGCGCAGTGTGGGCATCCCAGCCCGTTACGTTTCGGGGTATCTGGCCACGGGGGTAGGTTCGGAGGGTAGCCACGCCTGGGTTGAAGCCTTTGTTCCCGGCTCGGGCTGGTGTGGCTACGATCCTACCAACAACTCCACCATCACCGAACAGTACGTCAAAAAAGCCCACGGGCGCGACTACGACGATTGCCCACCGCTCAAGGGGCTGCGGCGAGGTGGGGGCAAGGAAAGCCTCAATGTGCTGGTCAAAGTGGAGTCTTTGCAAACACCACTCACCAGGAGCTAAAGGAATGGTAAGTTGGTTTTTGTCGCTGTTGTTTCGAATGGAGCGAAGCGAAGTAAGGAATCTGATGCGCTAGCGTCCGCTTGCATTAGTAGCCAAAATACACCCGGCTCAGTTCAGCATGAATATCGGCCAGTTCTTCTAGCAACTCCTCCAGATCGGGGTCGCGCTTTTTGAAGACCTGGTTGGCGTTTTCTAGATATTCCAGCGTGGCGGAGAGCTTACCTACCTTGCGGACGGCCTCCTTACCCACCCCATCGCTGTGGCGACGCACCGCCTCAGCGGCCCGCTTAAGGCCATCCACACTGAAACGCACACTGCGGGGAAAGCCGCTGTTCAAAAG
Organism: Meiothermus hypogaeus; assembly: GCF_003574035.1. GTDB lineage: Bacteria > Deinococcota > Deinococci > Deinococcales > Thermaceae > Meiothermus > Meiothermus hypogaeus. The sequence continues at coordinate 7,500 of NZ_QWKY01000060.1, forward strand.
CAGAAACTCGCCGATGCGGGGCAGCTCGAGGGTATTGTGATGAACCTTGCGGTAGGCTTCCAGTGCGCCTACACTGCGCAAGAGTGAGCGGTTGAAGTGGTTTTGAATCTCGGCCTCCCTGGACATCTCGCCCCCGCCAATATAGGCCTGCAACACCCGCAGCATGTTATCCGAACGCTCGAGGTAGCGCCCCAAGCGCATAAAGTAAAAGCCCAGATCACGCGGCAGGGTCACTTCGGCAATGCCCATGATCTGGTGGCTGGCTTCTCGTACCGTCACACAATATTCGTGCAAACTCTCCTGGGCCATGACTTGCTCGGTGTTGTGATAGCACTGATTGTGAAGCCGGTTGACCTGTTCCCAGATCTCCAGGTTCAGATAAAAACGGGTGGTACGGGCGTTCTCCCGCACCCGCCAGACACAACTGCGAATACTGCTGGGATTTTGTAAGTCGAAGGCCAGCCACTGCACCACGGTTTCTTCGGTGGGTTCAAGGTTTTCCACCTCCAATGCCCGCAGAATGCGTCCCCACCAGCCGGGCGCGATCCCCTCCACTGGAGCTTCGGCCACCGCATAGTAATTCACGTCCAGCAAACGCGCTGTGTTCTCGGCTCGCTCAATGTAACGGCCCAGCCAGTAGAGGTTTTCAGCTATTCGACTCAGCATAACAACTCCGTTTGATGCAGAGAAAAAGTAGGGGCGAGAGCAAAGCCAAAACAGCAATGAAATACGCCTGCAAAGAACGCTCTCCCCCTCTCCCCTACCCCCCGTCCCCTCTGACTACCCTTCACGACAGCACCCATGTATCCTTCGACCCCCCACCTTGCGACGAGTTCACCACCAGCGAACCCCGCCTGAGCGCCACCCGGGTCAACCCACCGGGCAACACCTTGATGCTCTCCCCAACCAATACGAAGGGGCGCAGGTCAATGTGGCGTGGCTCGAAGGTTTGGGTATCCTCGGCAAAGGTGGGACTGGTCGAAAGCCCCACCACCGGCTGGGCTACAAAATTATGCGGCTCAGCCCGCACTTTCTCGATATACTCAGCCACTTGCGCTTTACTGGCGTGTGGCCCAATGAGCATTCCATATCCCCCCGACTGATCCACTTTCTTGATCACCAGCTCGGCGGCGTGCGAGAGGATGTAGTCGGCCCCATCGGGCTCAGCCCCGATATAGGTCTCGACATTCGGCAGAATAGGCTCCTGGTTCAGGTAATACTTGATGATGCGGGGCACATAGGCGTACAACGCCTTGTCGTCGGCCACTCCATTGCCGATGGCGTTGGCCAGCGCCACCCGACCTTCGCGGTAGACCTTGACCAGCCCCGGTACCCCCAGCACCGAGTCGGGCCGGAAGACCGTGGGATCCAAAAAGTCATCGTCTATGCGGCGGTAGATCACGTCTACCTGTTGCCGACCTGCAGTTGTACGCATCCAGACCCGACCCTCATCCACAAACAGATCGGAGCCTTCCACCAGTTCCACCCCCATCTGCTGCGCCAGGAACATGTGCTCAAAGTAGGCGCTGTTGTAAGGGCCAGGGGTCAGCACCACCACGCAAGGCTCGGCCACATCACGGGGCGACAAGCTCTTGAGCGTGCTGAGCAGCATATCGGGGTAGTCTTCGACCAGGCGAACTCTGGCTTTGGACAGCAGTTGGGGAAACGCCCGGCTCATCACCCGGCGGTTGGAGAGTACATACGAAACCCCCGAGGGGGTACGCAGGTTGTCTTCTAAGACCCGGTACTGCCCCTTCTCGTCGCGCACAAGGTCAATCCCGGCCACGTGGGTAAAGGCTGCGTGTGGCAGCTTGACCCCATGTACTTGCCGGTAGTATTGCGGATGGTTGAGGACCAGCCCCGGTGGCAGCACGTTATCTGAAAGAATATGCTGGCCATTGTATATGTCGTTCAGAAACAAGTTGAGTGCTTTGACCCGCTGAATGAGCCCTTGTTCCACCACCCGCCACTCCGAAGCCGGAATAACCCTTGGAAGAATATCCAGCGGGAAAGGCCGCTCGGCAGCCGAAGGGTCGCCGTAAACCTGGAAGGTAATACCCTGGTTGCGAAAAGCTAGCTCGGTCAGGGCCCGGCGGCGCTGGAAGTCCTCGAGCCTCAGTTCGTTGAAGCGGTTCACCACTTCCACGTAGTGCTTACGGGGTTTGCCTTCGGCATCGAATACCTCATCGAATACCGGGCTTTTGTAGCCCGTAAACCAGCCCGCTGCCTGCTTCATGCAGGGATTATATCGTTTGGCGAATATTTATCCAGAAGGGAGATCCAAAAGAAGCCCCGCAGGCGGGGCTTCTTCAAAAGCCTGCTTAGCTATGGGGTTAGTTGAGGCTTTCGCCCACGGTCTCTTCAAACAGCTTGCGGGCTTCGTCCAGGCTCATCTCCAAGACCTGGGAAATTTCCTCGGCCAGGAGATGCATGGCCCGGCGCAGGGCCTGGCGGTCAAGATCAGGCAGGCCCTTCTCGAGTTCCCAGGCCCTGAGCTGACCCGCCAGGGTAGCGATACGGAAAGGGTCGCCATCGGCCAGGATTTCGGTGGTTTTGCGGTGACGGGCTGCCCATTGACGGGGCAGGGGCAGGCGGCCCTCGCGCAGCAAGGCCAGGATTTCATTCACCTGATCCGGTGACAAGGCCCGGCGCAGACGGGTGGTTTGCGGGGCTTCTACGGGTACATAGGCTTTGGAACGTGTTCCGGGAAAGTCCACTTGATAATAGCTTTTGTCTGAACCAGCAACCGAACGCTGGGCGATCCCCGCCACCACACCTACGCCATACGGCGGCAACACAACCTTATCTCCTGGACGGTATTCGCTCACAACGCCACTCCTTTCAACAACACCCCAAGCAGATGCTCGAGGTAGGCTTCCCGTGGAAACTCGAGCTGCGGGTTGCAGGCCAGGGCTGCGATACTGGCAGCAGTCAGACTGGTGTCCAGTTCAGCGCGAACCTCTCCTCTGATCTTGCCGTCCTGCACAAGCTTTTCCAGCAGATGCTGGTAGTGCTCGTGCATGCCCCTGAGCCAACCGGTGGTATCCATCGGATGGGCTTCACGTGCTACCGCTGCCCACAAACCACGCCACTCCTCCACCCAGGCGATGCGAAGCCGCAACACTTCGGCCAGTCGGTCGCGAAAGGAGCCATTCTGGTTCACCACTTCTTCTACTTTTTGGTAGTAGGAGAAGGTATGGTGCTCAACCAGCGCCTTCAGCAGGTCTTGTTTATCCTGGAAATAAAGATAAACCGTGCCTTTGCCGACTTCGGCTTCCCTGGCTACTTCCTCGACTTTTAGACCCGACAACCCCCGGTCTCTTAGGACTCGGATGGTTGCCTCGAGGATTGCTTCGCGTTTGGGGGCAGTCCGAGCCTCCACGGTCACGGCTACAAAGTGTACCAGAACCCCAAGGGGTATAGATGAGACCGATCCAGTATAGAAACTTGGTCATATCTAGTATTACCGTCCCAATAAGGGTTTCTCGAAATTGGTCAGATATCTAGCGATTCATTTGAGGAGATTTTTTATTTACTTTACTACCCAGCAAATTAACATACATTCCGATAAAAACAAAATTATCGGGAACGCCTCGCATAAGTATACAAAAGCTCCGGATCGTAAACCATCCTCCCAAAGGCCCCCCGGTGGACCAGTCATTTTCCCGCAATTGTTCGCTTGAAGCCATACTCCCCCATCCAGACGCGTAAACTACACTGGTGCCATCGGGTCGTGTTCACGAAGCCATCAATATAGGCGTGTTGGGTTTGGCCTCCGCTGCCTATTGGGTCTATCAGAAGGAAGTTGCTGTTTCCCAACCCATTGCAGTCGCCTTTGTTAGCAGTTTCTTGATCGGCACCTTTCTGATTACTCCTGACCTGGACCTGGCTGAACAACAGGTGCGGGCTAAGGGGCGCTGGGGTTGGCTGGGCTGGTTTTGGGTTCCCTACGGCTGGATGTTTGCCCACCGGGGGCTTTCGCACACCTGGATTGTGGGTCCCCTAACGCGCCTGCTGTACCTAGGTGCGATGGGGGTGGTGCTGTACTGGATCATCACCGCAATTACGGGCTATGTGGGCCTCAATTTCAACCTGCAAGCCCAGCTAAAAGCACCACCCCAGGAAGTCTTGTGGGCACTGGTGTTGGGGTATTATGCCTCGCAGTGGCTGCACCTGATCGCCGATGGCATCTGGCCCGATTCAGGCTTACTACGTTCGGGCAAGCGCCGTCGCTAGAGATCACCCATTGGGACATGTCCGTAGCCCTGACCCTCGATGAATACCGACCTGTTGACCTGTGACCAATCTGGCCGCAAGGCAGGAGATTCTTCATGAATGGTGCGAAATTTTGGGTGGATCATCTGGGGTTAGAACCGCACCCAGAGGGTGGCTTTTATCGCCAAACTTACATTGCCGGCGAGTCCATCGCCAAACCACACCTGCCCCACCGCTATACGGGCCAGCGGCCCTTTTCCACTGCCATCTACTTCCTGCTGGAATACCCGGATTTTTCGGCCTTACATCGGCTTAAAAGCGACGAAGTCTGGCATTTCTACATCGGCAGTTCACTGACCCTATGGCTGATTTCGCCTGAAGGGGAGCTTTCCAGCCTGCATCTAGGCCCTGACCCCGGCCAGGGGCAAAGTTTCCAGGGGGTCGTTCCCGCCGGTTACTGGTTTGCAGCCAGCCTGGATGCACCCGAGACCTTCGCCCTGGTAGGCTGCACCATGGCCCCTGGTTTCGACTTTGCCGACTTTGAGTTGGCCCAACGTGAACAACTGGCTCAACAATTCCCCCAGCACCGCAACCTGATCCAGAGGCTGACCCGATGAGCCCTGCGCTCCGTAGTGAGCGTGGGTCATCGCTGGAGTAGGGCTCTACTAATGGATGTCTTGCCAATAGAGCTGTCCATGAAAGGACTTTTGCGGTGAATGCGATGCCTCCCAGACCAGACCACCTGCCCTTAGCCAGAATCGCCATCTACCTGACCTTTTTTGTTTGCGGCTTCATTCTGGCGGCCTGGGTTTCGCGCATCCCGGCTATCAAGCAAAGCCTGGGCCTCAATACCGGTGAGCTGGGCTTGGTGCTGTTGGGCGCACCGGTGGGGTTGGTGCTGGCCATGCCCCTCACTGGCTGGCTGATTGCCCACTGGGGCAGCCGCCCGGTACTGACGTTCGCTTCTCTTAGCAACTGCTTTTCGCTGCCGCTACTGGCCCTGGCTCCCAGTGGCTGGACACTGGCCCTTGCACTGTTCGTGTTTGGCTTCACCAACGCCGCCATGGACATCTCGATGAACGCCCAGGCCGTGGAGACCGAGAAACGCTACGCAAGGCCCATCATGTCCAGCTTCCACGCGCTCTTTAGCCTGGGGGGCCTGGTGGGGGCTGCGCTGGGCGGTGCAGCCGCAGCCGCCGGGATGGAACCACTCCCTTTTTTCACCTGGATGACAGCCGTCTCGGTACTGCTGATGCTGTGGGCTATTCGGTATCTGATACAGGTTCGGCCCGCCCCCAGTGGGCCGCGCTTTGTATGGCCTCGAGGCGTGCTCCTGGGTTTGGGATTGATCGTGTTCTGCACCGGCCTGGGCGAGGGTGCGGTGGCCGACTGGAGCGCGGTCTTCATGAAGCAAGTGGTCGGCAGCAGCGAAGCCGTGGCGGCACTGGCTTTCTCGGCGTTCTCGGTGGCGATGGTGTTGGGGCGCCTGACCGGCGATGCCCTCACCCACCGCTTCGGCCCGGTGGCCCTGGCCAGAGGAGGCGGTCTGTTCGCTGCGGCTGGCTTTGTTACCACATTGCTGGCTACCCGCCCGGAGGTGGCCATGCTGGGTTTTGTGATGATCGGGCTGGGCTACTGCACCCTGTTTCCCCTGGCTTTTAGCGCGGCGGGGCGTGTGCCAGGGGTTGAGCCCGGGGTTGCACTGGCCTCGGTAGCGACCCTGGGCTACCTGGGCTTTCTGGTGGGGCCGCCGGTGATTGGGTTGATTGCCCACGCCACCTCGCTGCGGGTGTCGTTTGCGCTGGTAGCGGGGCTGGCGGTGGTAATTGCCTTGCTGGCAGAACTGCTGCGGCCCAGAACAGGTTAGAGCGCTCTTCACATAGAATGAGCCTCCCGAGAATCAAGAATCCTCCATCCGAGACAGAACCGTTGCCGCCCGGAAGGCCGGGCCCGGTCCACGCTTGGGTGCGTAACGTGCATCTGAGCGCAGGCGCATTCTCGTTTTCGCGGGTGGCAACGTCTGTGAAGGGCGCGACAAGTCATCAATTCTGTGATGTGAACAAGCAGGTATTGCAGCATCATTGCGTTATGCCGAGCCGAGCAGCGATCGTGCGCATTTTGGCTTTCGGCCTTTCTCTACGGGTTACTGGAATTTTCCTCGAGAGCCTCCAGGGTCTGCCAGTTACGGTTGACCAATAAGGGTAGGGGATTAACTACCCGCTCGTCCGAACGCCACCAACTCCCATACACCCCAAAGTGCAGATGCGGAGGTGTGGTGCGGGCATTGCCGGTGTTGCCCACGTAACCCAGCAAGGTCTGGGGTGTGACTCGATCACCTACTTGCAGGCCATCGGCATGTTGGTCGAGGTGGGCGTAGTAGTAGCGCCGCCCGCCTGGCCCCAAGACCATCACGTAGAGCCCACCCAACTGCCCATAACCCATCCGGATAATCAGGCCTTCGGTGGCCGAGTAGATGGGCGTTCCCCTGGGGGCAAAGATGTCCTGGCCTTCGTGCAAGCGCCCACCCGGGCGGGGCGCCATAAAGGTGTCGGTTACCTGACGCACCCGCACACCCCGCACCGGCATCAGGAGTTCACTATCGGGGGGCTGCACCAGCAGGCGGGTGTAGTCGTCAAAGTGCGTCCAGCCGGTTCCGGGGCTTTCGTCAGGTGCTTCGCTCCCAGGGTCTTGCTGGCTCGAGCGCGGCCATACGCAAGCACACAGGGCGAATAAAAGCAGCAACAAGAGGACATTCTTCACGAAGAGTGGACTCCTTATCGCCCTGACAGGGTTTGCCAGTTGCGGTCACGCAGCAGGGGGAGGGGGTCGAGGGCCCGGTAGTCGCAGGTTTCGCGCCCCCCCTCGTAGATGCCAAAGTGCAGGTGGGGCGGCGTACCTCGAGCGATGCCGGTATTGCCCACGTAGCCCAGCAGGGTTTGGGGCGTTACCCAGTCTCCCTCCCGCAGGTCTGGGGCAAAGCGGTCAAAGTGAGCGTAGTAGTAGCGCTTCTCACCTGCCCCCAGAACGAAAATTTGCAATCCCCCCACCGGGCCATAGGCCATCCGCAGTACAAAGCCTTCCGTGGCCGAATAGACCGGGGTACCCCGCCGGGCGAAAATGTCCTGCCCCTCGTGGCGGCGACCTCCAGGGCGAATGGCCCCAAAGCTATCCCAGACCTGCCGCACCCGAACCCCCTGCACGGGCATCAGTAAAGCTGGGTCGGGTTCGCCCAACAGATGCGGGGCCAGCCTTGCAATGCGCTCCCGATAGCCCGGCCATTCTTCCCACCTGGACTGCTCACTGGGGTTTCGTGGAGGCGGGGCCGGATTGCACTCGCCCACCTCGCGAACATAAGGCTGGGTGGGGATATAACGCAATTTCTGCGCCAAAACTAGCGAACACAACAGGCTAAAAATAGCCATCCAGATAATCCAGCGCACCCTTGTAGCTTGACGGAAAGCCTTGAAAGTTGGGTTAGAAGCGCAAAAAAGACCCCCGACCGAAGCCGGGAGTCAAATCTAGATCGGTTTTATTGTGCTATGGCCTCTTTGGCCTTCTGTTTCTTGGCCACTTGCTCGGCCACCCAGGCATAGGTGCGCTCCATTCCCTCGCGCAGCGGGCGGTGAGGGGCCCAGCCCAGCTTCTCACGAATGCGGGTGTTGTCGGAGTTGCGACCCTGTACGCCGGTAGGGCCAGGAACGTTGCGGATGCTGAGGTTTTTACCGGAAATTTCGATGGTCATGCGGGCCAGATCGTTAATGCTGATCATCTCTTCCGAGCCAATGTTAAGGGGGCCAATGTAGTCGCTGCGCATGAAGCGCTCGATGGCTTCCAAACACTCGTCGACATACAAGAAAGAACGGGTCTGGGTACCGGGGCCCCATACCTCTATCACCCCACCCTCGGGGGCCTCGGCTACTTTACGGCACATGGCCGCAGGCGCTTTCTCGCGCCCCCCTTCCCAGGTGCCCTCGATTCCGAAGATGTTGTGAAAGCGAGCAACACGCACATCCATCCCATAGTTGCGATGATAGGCAAAGTAAAGCCGCTCACTAAAGAGTTTCTCCCAGCCATACTCGCTATCCGGCATAGCAGGGTAGGCCGAGTCCTCTGCGGTGACGGGCTTGGAGGGGTCGAGCTGGTTGTACTCGGGGTAAATGCAGGCTGAAGAAGAGTAAAAGACCTTCCCCACCCCCTTGTGGCGTAGCTCCTCCAGTACATTCAGGTTGATCAGGGCCGAGTTGTGCATGATGGCGGCATCGTTCTCGCCGGTGAAAACAAAACCGGCACCCCCCATATCGGCAGCCAGCTGGTAGACCTCGTCAAACTTGCGGTCAATCACCTGGGCTACCAGGCGGGGGTCGCGCAGATCGCCGACCACAAACTCGTCGGCGGGGCTTTCCGCAAACTCGTGGCGTTTGAGGTCTACACCACGCACCCAGTATCCCTGAGCTTTGAGCTTCTTGACCAAATGCCCACCAATAAATCCACCTGCACCGCAAACGAGAGCTGTTTTCATGCCTTTCCTCCTCAGATATCTAGCTTGTAGCGACGCAGGCCTAGCAACTGCATCAGCACTGCCATCACAAACCTGGGGTTGTTTTGCAAATAGCGCCGGGCCAGCCGCTTGGGTTCAGAAACCATGCGATAGAACCACTCCAGCCCGCTCCGCTGCATCCAGCGTGGGGCCTGCGGCTTGAGGCCGGCGTGAAAGTCGAAGGCAGCCCCAACGCCGATCATGACCGGGGCCTGCACCTTGCCCAGGTGGGCAGCCATCCAGCGTTCCTGCTTGGGGGTGCTGAGGCCCACCCAAACGATGTCGGGCCGGGCCGCGTTGATCCGGGCCACGATGGCCGCATCCTCCTCGGGGGTCAGGGGACGAAAGGGAGGGGAATAGGTACCCACTACCTGCAAGCCCGGAAACCTCTCCTGAAGCTTATCGCGCAACTGTTCTGGCACCCCTTCGTTGCCGCCATAGAAGAAGTGGCGGTATCCCTTCTGCAAAGAAGCCTCGCAAACAGCCAGCATCAGATCGGGGCCGTACACCCGGTCGACATGCTTGTGTCCGGCCAGGCGACTCATCCAGACCATCGGCATACCATCGGGCGTAACCAGCCCGGCCTGGTTATGAATACGCCGCAACTCTGGGTCGGCCTGGCTTTCCATAACCCCATGCACCCCGGTGACGCAAACATAGGTATGGTGTTGTTGCCGAATCCAGGTATCCAGAACCTCGAGCGCCATCGGAATGTTAATGGCACTGATGCCCACCCCCAGCACATTGGTTCGCTCAATCATTTAATATGCCCCCTTAGAACCCAGCACCGCCATCACGGTACGGAACAGTAGATACACATCCAGCCACGGCGACCAGTTGCGGATGTAGTAGGTATCGAGTTCTTCTTGTAGTTTGAGATCGCTATCGGAGCGGGCCAGCACCTGCCAGAAGCCGGTAATGCCCGGCAACACACTATGACGCAATTCGCGGAACTCGGGCGAGAAGTGCTCGAGGTGATACGCCGGAAAGGGGCGCGGCCCCACCAGGCTCATCTCTCCGCGCACCACGTTGTAAAGCTGGGGGAGTTCGTCCAGGCTGGTCTTGCGCAGAAAGAACCCCACGCCGGGCAGGATGCGCGGGTCTCGTTTGAGCTTGAAGGAGCGCTCCCACTCGGCTTTGGCCTCAGGATTCTCGGACAGGTGGCGCTCGAGGCGCTGGCCTGCATCGGGATACATGGTACGCAGCTTGAGGATATTAATGGGTCTACCCGCAAGGCCTTCTCGGGTCTGTGTGAAGTAGGGCGAACCCGGGCTAACCAGGCGGATCCACAAAGCCAGCAGCCATATCAGTGGCAGACTGAACACGAACAACGGCCAGCCCAGCAAGCGATCCATCCACCATTTCATGGCTCGATTTCGCGGCAGCAGGAGGTTTTTGCGCACAGCAAGACCGTGAATACGCCCCAGGCTGCGCACTGCAAACCAATCGATGGTGGGCTCGCCCAAATCCGGCACCACGGTAACGTGCAAAAAGGGAAGGCGATGAACCAGCTTTTTGAGCTCGGCCCGCCCGATGCTCGAGATAGCTACAATGGCTTCCTTGACCCCCAGCTCGCTAACCTGCTCGGCCCGATCAAGGCCCCCTATCACCGGAACCCCCTCAATTAAACGATGCTGCTTATTGGGATCGTCGTCCAGAAAGGCTACCGGAACCATACCCAGATAGCGCTCCTGCTGGAGGGCTCGAGCCACCATTGACCCAATCAGACCGGCTCCTAAAATCACCACTGGATAACCCCACCAGCTCGCTCGAATCAGGAGCTCTCGAGCCAACGCATTCAAAAGAGGCACCAGCAGCACGGCAAACATGCCCGCAATAAGCACCAGGCCCACCAGGGCTCGCGTAGCCGGCAAAATGGCAAAAACCACCGCCATAAGAGCAAACAGCAAAACGGTAATCAGAAAGGTGCGGCGCATTCGTTCGACTGGATGAATGCCGTAGCCAGGATACAGTGCCCAAAACAGATAACCCAACGGGAAGGCGGCGAGTATCAGGCCCAGAAGGGCATAATCGTTCCAGGTCAGGGAGTGGGGCCAAAGCCCTGAGAGAACCTCACGCACGAGTACAGCCAGGCCCAGCGAAAGCTCGAGTGCCAATACATCTGTCAGCCACAGAATAGCTGGTACCCATGTAGAGCTCGGCTTGCTCAACAAAGCCTCAATACGACGGCTATCTTCTTTTGTAACTGTCCAAGACCCACCGTATTGCGCCATAACCTCCTCTCGTCCAAATGGGTAGCTGTATGCGAACGCTTTCACACAGCACCGGCGAAAATATGAAAAAATGGTAGAGCATTGCTGTCAAAATGCTATGGAAAATCCAGCATTTTTAACGCAGTAACGACCGCATAACGCCGATTGGATATAAATGCGAAGAAGAGCTTGTTGCAAAAACTCGTTCCAGAGCATACATAAATCGTTTAGAAGGGGATTACAACCAGTAACGCATTTGCCATTACCCAAGTCCACAAAAGTTTACCACTATTAATTTATCATTATGCAATAGTGCTGTATTTGTATTTATCAGTATCGCAACGTATTTTAGGTAATACCGGATTCAAAAATACAGTTTACAAAACCAAAAACACCAGAGGCTGTCTTTTTGAATCCTAGAGCACACCCCTCCCTGACGGTCGGCGAAAAAAGCCTTACCCTTCCAAGGGGCGGTATCGCCCTCCGCTACGCGGATAACTTCGGTCGGGCTAGTTCGTCACCAAAGGGTGACGAACTAGCCGAATCTGGTATAACATAGCACTTTATCGGCACAAAAGTCATATCGGTAAAGTAGCTAAAACATAGCATGGGGACGCAAAAATACCCAATCTATCTTTCCCTAAACTATGCGCAAATAGACTGTCAACCCATAAGCCAACCATAAACATTACTTGCGCAACAAGCTAAAAGTAGCATCCTGATACCAGCCCACGACATCCATACCGCCGAAAACAATCGTTCTCAAGTCTTGTAGATTCTCGTCGGTAACTACGAAGCGTGGAATTTGACTGGGGTTGTCCAGAGGCCTGACTGCGCGCAAATGCACGGTGGCTGCTAGCCGATAACCTGTTTCCAGACTTGCCCGTGATACCCTGGAATCCACCGCATAACCAGGAAGGCCATAGGGGTAGGACATGGTCAACACTGCCTTACCCAGCGCATCTTCCAGAATAGCTCGACTTTTGTGCAGTTCTTCATGCTGCTCTTTGGGTGAAACCTGGCGCAAGTTGCGGTGGGTATGGGTATGGGCGCCAATCGTCATACCGGCAGCATCCAATATTTGCAAGCCCGAAAAGTCCAGTGGCCCCATGGCCTTAATGGAATTTCCAAAATAAGTAGCCAGATGATTCAAAGTGGAAGAATCTTTTTGCAGCAATCCTGTGGTGACAAAAAATGTAGCAGGCAATCGGTACTTTTGCAACAAGGGCAGCGCTATTTCCACGTTGTCTCGGTAGCCGTCATCAAAGGTGATGGCCACCCTCGGCTTGCCCAGGGGTTGTTTTGCTGACAACAACACTTCATCGAACCCCACTACCGCACAATGGGCAGCCAGCCACTCCAGATGGGCTTCAAACAGCGCCGCTGAGGTTGAGTATTGGTAGAGTCCTGGGGGGCGAATAGAGTGATAGGCCAGCACCACCGTGCGATTGGAAGATATCCATCCGGTCCGATCTAAAACCTTGAAACAGGCATTCAACAAGGAGCGCACTTTGTGAATGCGTCTAGATGAGGTGGTTTTCAAGAGATTGACCCGCCCCTGAAAAGGTCGTCATAAAGAAGAACCGTGCCGAGAGTCCTTGCAAAGGATCCGGTCAGCACGGTACTTCTGTACGATGTTTGAAGACGTACAGTGTAGTTTATCGCGTTTGCAACAATGGGAACAAGGCTATGTGTTGGGCTTGCTGCAATCAGCCCATAAAACCCCCAGCGCGATAGCAGCCAGTGGAACGATAGGGTATAGCCCCAGCTATAGCTGTCGCCTGCTACGACAGGAAGCCAAACCCCACCAGTCCAGTCGAGGGCGACGGTTGGAAGCAGCCCCCAAGGGGATGTACCTGGGGGTGGACTTGGTTCCCGTAGCCCATCAAGGATGTTGGATCGAGGGAGTGGATCGGGTGTACTCCAACAGTGATAAAGCTGCGGTGTGGGGACATAACCTGCTG
>NZ_QWKY01000061.1 GCF_003574035.1 Meiothermus hypogaeus
CGTCACCGTCCAATACAACATTCCCTCTCTGCTTGGCAACGGCTTTCAAACCAATCCTCTCCAAAATGTTGGTTTTTACCCATCATCACACCACTTCGTTACTCAACCGAATTCTTTAGATGAGTCAAGGCCCCAGGGGCACCTTTACTTGACGATGGCGCCATGCTGCTGCCCAGGGTACAGAACTGGCTACATCAACGTAATAGAAGGTTGCTGGTCTGGGCCTTGAATCAACCTTTTTTCGGGCTTGCTTCCGGTCTTGGGCAGCTCAACGGTTGTCACCCAAACCGTTTACCATAGAAAGCGGTTGCTATGGACCTGGTGTGGGTGGTGCTGGCCTATCTGGTGGGTTCGCTCAGCTTTGGGCGCATTGCCGGGATTATCCGGGGTTTCAATCTGGCCGAACGGGACACCCCCGGTGCCAGCGGGACTTTTCGTCAATTAGGGCCCAAGTGGGGTATTGCGGTGGCACTGGCCGATGTGCTCAAGGGGGTTCTGGTGGCCTACCTGAGCCAGTGGGCCCAGGCGCCCTGGGCCATGCCCCTGATGGGGGTGGCGGTGGTGGCGGGCCATAACTGGCCGCTCTATTTCGGCTTTCGGGGTGGGGGTGGTATTGCCCCCACTTTGGGGTTTTTTGGCTTTTTGTATCCCGCCGGTACGCTGATGGCCGTAGGGATTGGTTTGGCTGTGGCGGGCCTGTACTGGCAGTTGTACTGGAAAAACCATCGGGGTGGTTGGTATCCCATTCCGGTAGGGGCCCTGGTGGGGTATATCTATGCCCTGATTGCCTTCTGGCCCACTGGAAAAGGGTTCTGGGCTTTTCTACTGGTAAGCCTGGTGGTAGCTTTACGCGGTCTAAGGATGATCCGGAAGAACCAATGAGCGGTTCAGCCTAGGGTTTGAGCAACCCTGGTGAGTTTTCGAAAGTGCCCCGCTTGCTAAACTGGCGGTTGTGCGGATTGTTTTTGCTGAGAATATCGAATATACCCTGGGCGCACGCGACTTGCTGAACGGGGTGAGCCTGGAACTGCGCCACGGCGATCGTCTGGCCCTGGTGGGGGCCAATGGCTCGGGCAAGACCACCCTGATGCGCCTTTTGATGGGGGAACTCCAGCCGAGCTCGGGGCGTGTTCACCGCACCGAGGGGGTGCACCTGGAGCTTCTGCCCCAAGACCCCCAGTACAGCCCCAGCGACACCGTAGAAACCGTGCTCAAGCGTGGTTTTGCCCGGGTACAGGCCATGGAAGCCGAACTAGCCCGGTTGGAAACCAGCCTGGCCGATCCCGAGGTTTACCATCGCTGGGAAGAGCTGCACGAGCGTTTCGAGGCCATTGGGGGCTATCAGCAGCGCGCCCGCTACGAGGCTGTGCTGAAGGGGCTTCGCTTCGAGGGGCGAGAACAGGAAAAAGCCAGTGTGCTCTCCGGGGGCGAGACCCGGCGGCTGGCGCTGGGGGCGCTGCTCTTATCGGGGTCGGATGCCCTGCTGTTGGACGAGCCCACCAACCACCTCGACCTCGAGATGGTGGCCTGGCTGGTCAATTTTTTACGATCGTTCGGGGGGGCTACCGTCACGGTCTCGCACGACCGGCAGTTTCTCGACCAGGTCACAGAGCGCGTGGCCTGGCTGCGCAAGGGCAGGCTCAGGCTTTATGAAGGCAACTACACGGCTTTCCGCCGTGAGCGGGCCCTACAAGAAGAACAGGAAGCCCGCGAATACGCCAACTGGCTCAAAGAGAAAGAGCGGCGCGAGGAGATTCTGGAGCAGGCCCAGCGCTGGGCCCACAGCAGCGCCAAACACGCCAAGCGGCTTCACAGCCTGGAAGCCCGCATGGAGCAGTTCTTAGAAGAAACCGTCCAGGCTCCTGATGTGGACGACCCTGCGATGCGGATCCGCTTTCCGGTGGAGAAGAAGGTGACCGCTGAGCGGGTTTTGGAAGGGTGGAATTTACAAAAAAACTTCGGGGGACGCGAACTCTTCCATGTTCCTGGCCTGCTGGTTCGGAATGGCGAGCGCATTGCCGTTATCGGCCCCAACGGGGCGGGCAAGACCACCCTGCTCAAGGTGCTCCTGGGGCTGCTGCCCTCCGACCACCCGGCGGGGCGGGTCAAAACCGGGCCGGGGGTGCGGATTGGCTACTATGACCAGAGACTCTCGGGCTTCGACCCCGAACTCACCCTGTTCGAGACGCTCTACCGCATGCTGGGCGAGAAGGCCCATGCCGCTTTGGGAGCCTGGATGTTTCCCTACGAGGCCCAGTTCAAGCAGGTGAAGAGCCTTTCGGGGGGGGAGCGGGCCCGGCTGGCCCTGCTCTCGCTCTCGTTGCAGCAGGCCAACCTGCTGGTACTGGACGAGCCCACCAACCACCTCGACCTCGAGACGGTGGAGGCCCTCGAGCAGGCCCTGCTGGATTATCCCGGCACCCTCTTGCTGGTCTCACACGACCTGGCCTTCCTCGATCGGCTGGCTACGCGCACCTGGCACGTTTTTGAGGGCCAGTTCGCCGACTACCCGGCCCCGCCCAGCGAATACCTGGAGCGCCGCAAGACGGAGGTGGTGCCCAGGAAACTCGAGCGGCCGACTTCCAGGGTCGAAACGCAGCATCCGAAGCCCCCCAGGGCCAGGGGACGCTGGCACCTGGAGCGCGAAAAAGAACGCCTGGAAGCCCAAATTGCTGAACTCGAGGCTCAAGTCCAGACGGTTCTGGCCCGGGCCAACCAGCCGGGATTGCACCACAGCGAGTATGCCCAGATTGCCCAGGAGCAGCACCGGCTCGAGGCTGCCCTCGAGCAGGCCTTCAGCCGCTGGGCAGAGGTGGTCGAGGGGCTCGAGGGCTTGGCTTGAGCTCGGTGAACCCGGGTTGTGCTGTTCGGGTAGATAAGAATTGCAACAAGGACATCGTCTTCTCGCCTGCAAAAAGACTTATATAAAAACATAAAATAGTTTAGTATTTGTATACAAACATATATAATTGTCCTAGCACAATCTGCCCACTTGTACCTTTCCCCCAGCTTAACCTTGTGCATATAATGCCATCCATCCAAAGGAGGGTCCATTGGGATGCGGGTCAAGCTTCGGCATGACAAACACATGGCGTTGTACCGTCATATAGCTGAGGAGTTTCGCACTCGCATTGCCAAGGGCGAGTTACCCCCTGGTACCCGCCTGCCCACGGTACGGGCCCTGGCCCGTGAGGTCGGCACCACCCGCCTCACCATTCACAACGCCTACCGTGAGCTACAAACCGATGGGCTGATCGAGTCAGTAGTGGGGCGGGGTACTTTTGTGAGTTCGCAAGCCCAGCCCACCGCGCAGCCCAGCTTTGGTGAGCGATTGGAGCCCGACTCGGTGCTCTCTGACCTGCACCGGTTGCAGCACACCCGGGTGCTGCACAACCTGGCCCTGGCTACCGCCGATCCGGCGCTCTTCCCTTACGAGGCTTTTTGGGCTTGCCTGGAGGCGTTCAAGCCCCTGGCTAGAGAGGTGTTTGGCTATGGCTCGGTGATGGGGGAGCCGGAGCTCAGGGTCTCTCTCAGCGAGCTGCTAGAGCAGCGTGGCGTGAGGGCCGACCCCGAGGAGGTACTGGTCACGGTCGGTGGATTGCAGGGGCTGGCCCTGGTCTGCCGGGCCCTGGCGGAACCTGGTGAAGAGGTGCTTCTAGAAGAGCCCACCTACCTGGGTTTGTTGGGCATTCTCAAGCAGTTCCGCCTCAAGCCCCTGCCGGTGCCCTTGGATGCAGAGGGCCCCCGGTTGGAGGAGCTCGAGGCCCTTCTGAAACGCCATCGCCCGCGCTTTTACTACACCATCCCCAGCTACCACAACCCCACCGGGCTGCGCTTCCATGAAGAGCGGCTCAAGCGGCTTCTGGAGCTGGGCCAGACCTACGGTTTTACCCTGGTCGAAGACGATACCCTGGGTCTTTTGAGCTACGAGAAGATTCCACCTACCCCGCTTTTGGCCCTGGCGCAAAAGATGGGCCTGGAGGATCGGGTTGTTCATCTGGCCAGCCTATCTAAGGCGCTGATGCCGGGGCTGCGCATTGGTTATCTGGTGGCGCCACCGGTCCTGCTCGAGCGCTTCACTGCCTTGCACAACGTCTCCGATATCACGGGCCCCCCGCCCCTGTTGCAGCGAACTGCGGCCCAGTTCATCCGCCAGGGCGGCCTCAAGCAACACCTGAGGCAGGTCATTCCCATTTACAAGAAGCGCCGGGATGTGTTGTTGCAGGCTCTAAAGCGCCACATGCCCGAAGGCGTGCGTTGGAGTCATCCCGAAGGAGGGTTTTCCTGCTGGGTCAGTTTGCCTCGGCTATTTTCGAACCTCGAGCTGCACCACCAGGCCCTGGCCCAGGGAGTTGCCATTACCCCGGGCGAGGTGTTCTTGGTACAGGCCGACGAGACCATGCACTTCCGGCTGTGTTTTGGAGCCGAGACTTCCGAGGGTCTGGAAGAGGGGGTGAAAGAGCTGGCAAAACTTATCTGTTTGCGGGTTTCACACGAACGGGCCTGAAGCGAGCTGGTGGGAGGTGGCTCACATGAATAACAAATCCAAAGAAGTACGTGGGGCACACTACGTAGATGTTGATAACACCTATCTGGAGAAGCGGCGCCTGCGCAAGAGCGCGGGCTGGGTGCTTTTATGGGGCCTGGGGGTGGGGGCGGTTATCTCAGGCGACTTCTTCGGCTGGAACTTTGGGCTGGCCGCAGGGGGCTTCGGTGGGCTTTTGCTGGCCACCATCGTGGTAGCGGTGATGTACGTAACCATGGTGCTTTCCATCGCCGAGCTCTCTACGGCCCTGCCCCACGCCGGAGGCTTTTACTCCTTTACCCGCAACGCCTTTGGGCCCAACTGGGCTTACCTGAACGGGGTCACCGATCTCATCGAGTACGTGATTACCCCGGCCGTGATTGTGGTGGGCATTGCGGGGTACATGAACGCTCTTATTCCTGGGGTACCGGCCTGGATCTGGTGGGCGGCCTTTTATACCCTGTTTGTGGGTATCAACATCCGGGGTACGGCCCTCACCCTCCGGATCTCGCTGATCGTGACTTTGCTGGCGCTCGCAGTGCTGGTCTTTTTCTACGTGGCTGCAGGTTTCTCCGGGGCGTTTAGCTGGGACAAGGTCTTCAACATTGCGCCTGCGGAGGGGGGCTCGAGCTTCCTCCCCTTTGGCTGGTACGGGGTTTTTGCAGCCCTGCCCTTTGCCATCTGGTTCTACCTGGCCATCGAGCAGCTTCCTCTGGCCGCCGAGGAGTCGCATGATGTGGTGCGGGATATGCCCCGGGCGCTCATCCTGGGCATCGTTACCCTGCTGGTGCTCTCGGTGCTGACCCTGATCCTCAACACCGGGGTAGCTGGGGCAAAGGAGGTGGGGGAGTCGGGCGCCCCCCTGGAACTAGGCTTCAAGGCGGTGTTTGGCGATGCGGCGACCAGTACCTTCCTGACCCTGATCGCCATCACCGGCCTGGTAGCCAGCTTCCATGCCATCATCTACGCCTATGGTCGGCTCATCTTTGCCCTTTCACGGGCTGGCTACTTGCCCACCGGGCTTTCCATTGTGAGTCGCTACCACACCCCGCACTACGCCCTGATTCTGGGCGCGGTGGTGGGCTTTTTTATGTGTATTCTCATCAGCACCTTCTCCGATAGCGTTGGGGCCGCGCTCCTCAACATGGCCGTCTTCGGCGCAGTCATCTCCTACGCTATGGTAATGTTCGCCTACATCCGCTTAGCCCGTACCCGCCCCGATCTGCCCAGGCCCTACAAGAGCCCGCTGGGCGTGGCGGGGGCCTGGGTGGGGGCTATTCTGGCCCTGGTCTGCCTGGCGGCTACCTTCGCGGTGGAGAGCTACCGCCCCGGGGTGGTGGGCACCGCCGTCTTCGTGGTGCTGATGATGGCCTACTACTGGTTCTACAGCCGCTTCCGCTTGGTGGCCCAGGCCCCCGAGGAGGAGGCCGCCCTTATTGCCGAGGCGCAGCGGGAGATTCGCTAGGCTCATCCTAAGGTAAGTTTGTCGGACGACGATGCCCGGTTAAGCGGTGAGCCCTTGTAAGCTTTGACGCTTACCGTGGGGGCCCCGATAGCAGACGCGCACGCTTTGTGCTGCGAAGAAGCCCACCCGCTGCCGATGAGGCTTCGGCGCAGGACTGGGAACGCAAGGAGGTTATGAATGGCGCAAAGCGCCGAAGAAAAACTCAACTGGCTGGCGCAAAAGGTAAATGCTGGCGAGATCGAGACCGTGCTGGTGGCCTTCGCCGACCACTATGGGCGGCTCATGGGCAAGCGCTTCGAGGCCGAGTTCTTTGTAGAGCAGGTAGCCCTGCACGGCACTCACGGCTGCGACTACCTGCTCACTACCGACATGGAGATGGAGCCGGTGCAGGGCTACCGCTTTGCCAACTGGGAGCTGGGCTATGGCGACTTTCACCTGGTGCCCGACCTCTCCACCTTGCGGCCTGCAAGCTGGCTCGAGAAAAGCGCCATCGTCCTCTGCGACTTGGAAGACGAGCGCACCCACCGGCTCGTGGAGGTAGCCCCCCGCACCCTCCTGAGGCGGCAGCTCGAGCGGGCCAAAGCCCTGGGTTACACGGTGATGGCGGCCTCGGAGCTGGAGTACTACTTGTACCGGGTCGCTTACGCTGAGGCCCACCGGCAGGGCTACGCGGGGCTCGAGCCCGCTGGCTACTACCTGGAGGACTATCACCTGTTGCAGGGCACCCGGGAGGAGCCCTTTACCGCAGCGGCGCGACGCCACCTCAAAGCCTCGGGGATCCCGGTGGAGAACTCCAAGGGGGAGTGGGGCCTGGGGCAGCACGAGGTGAATGTGCGCTACGCCGAGGCCCTGGAAATGGCTGACCGGCACGTCCTGTTCAAACAGTGCCTCAAGGAAATTGCCGACAGCATGGGCCTCTCGGTAACCTTCATGGCCAAGCCCCACCACGGCCAGGCGGGCTCCTCCTGCCACGTCCACCTTTCGCTGTGGAAGGACGGGCAGAACGCCTTTGCGGGAGAGGAAAGCTACGGGCCGATCCGAGGGTCAACAGTTTTCGGGCAGTTTCTGGCGGGCTGGATTGCCCACGTACCCGACCTGATGCCTTTTTACGCCCCAACGGTGAACTCTTACAAACGTTACGAGGACGGCTCCTGGGCCCCTACCCGGCTGGCCTGGAGCTACGACAACCGTACCGCCGGATTCCGCGTAGTAGGGCACGGTAGTTCGCTGCGCATCGAGTGCCGCATTGGCGGGGCCGATTTGAACCCCTACCTGGCCCTAGCCGCAGCCTTGGCCTCGGGGCTCGCGGGCATAGAACAGGGCCTCACCCCGCCCCCCATCTTCCAGGGCGACATCTACCAGGCCCGCCATCTGCCCCGGGTGCCCTACACCCTGGGCGAGGCGGTGGAGGGCTTTGCCCATAGTGCCTTCGCTAAAGGGGTACTGGGCGAGGCCGTCCACGAGCACTACACCCACTTCTTCCGCACCGAGTGGCAAGCCTTTAACCGGGCCGTGACCGACTGGGAGCGCAAGCGGTACTTTGAACGGATATGAGAGAGATTGTGGGTTGCAGGCCAGAAGACGGTTGTTTAGGCTTTTACTCCCCGACCTGCGATATGAGACATACAACAGCTAATTCGGAGGCTTCATGCAACTAGCCAACAAGGTAGCTCTAATTACCGGCGCCGCCAGCGGGATTGGCCTCGAGGCGGCCCTGCTCTTTGCCCGCGAGGGGGCTAAGGTGGTGGCGGTGGACATCTCGGAAAATGGCCAGGAGACCGCCGAGCGCATCCGGGCCGCAGGGGGCCAGGCCCACTTCGTGCGGGCCGACGTTTCCAAGGCCGCCGATGCTGAGCGCATGATACAGGAAGCCGAACAAGCTTTTGGGCAACTCGACATCCTCTTCAACAACGCCGGCATCTCCCACGCCGAGGACGACGATGCCATCCACACCAGCGAGCCCGTATGGGATGTGACCTTTGACGTGAACGTGAAGGGGGTCTTTTTGGGCTGCAAGTACGGCATCCCCGCCTTGCGCCGAGCCGGGGGGGGCGCGGTCATCAACACCGCCTCCTTTGTGGCCTTCCTGGGCGCGGCCACGCCGCAACTGGCCTATACCGCCAGTAAAGGGGCGGTGCTTTCCATGACCCGCGAGCTGGCAGTCATCCATGCCCGCGAGAACATAAGGGTTAATGCGCTGTGCCCAGGGCCTTTGCAGACCGAGCTTTTGATGAAGTACCTGGACACCCCGGAAAAGCGCCAGCGTCGCCTGGTGCACATCCCCATGGGCCGTTTCGGCCAGGCCAGCGAGATTGCTCAGGCCGCTTTGTTTCTGGCTAGCCCGGCTTCCTCCTTCATGACCGGGGCGGCCTTGTTGGTGGACGGGGGCATCACCGCGGCCTACGTTACGCCGGAGTAGGAGTGCAGCAGTGACCAAGACCACTCAAAAAACCATCAGCCCGGTGGATGGGCGGGTCTATGCCGAGCGGGAACTGGCTGAGCCAGAAGAGCTCGAGGCCGCCCTGGCCCGCGCCGCCAAGGCCCAGAAAGCCTGGGCCAAAACCTCCCTGGAAGAGCGAATGCGTATCGTAACCCGAATGGGGGAGGTGATGCTTGGGGCGGTGGAGGAGGTGGCCCAAGAGCTTACCTGGCAGATGGGCCGCCCTATCCGCTATAGTCCCAAGGAGATTACCGGGGGCTTTGTCGAGCGGGCCCGCTACATGACCCGCGTTGCGCCCCTGGCCCTGCAGGATGTGCCGGTGGAGGAACTACCGGGCTTTACCCGTTTCATCCGGCGCGAGCCTTTGGGCGTGGTGCTGGTGCTGGCACCCTGGAACTACCCCTACCTGACCTCAGTCAACACCATCGTGCCCGCCCTCCTGGCCGGGAACGTGGTGCTCTTGAAGCATTCCGCCCAGACCCCCCTGGTGGCCGAGCGCTACGCCTGGGCCTTCCAGGAGGCCGGGCTGCCCGAGGGGGTCTTCCAGTACCTGCACATGGATCACGACCTGGTGGCCCGGGCCATCGCCGACCCGCGGGTGGCCTTTGTGGCCTTTACCGGCTCGGTGGCCGGAGGGCGGGCAGTAGAGCGGGCCGCAGCGGGGCACTTCAAAGGGGTGGCCCTGGAGCTGGGGGGAAAGGATCCGGCCTATGTGCGCTCAGATGCCGACCTCGAGTTTAGCGCGGTGAACCTGGTGGACGGGGCCATGTTCAACTCCGGCCAGTCCTGCTGCGGAGTAGAGCGCATCTATGTGCAAGAGGCCATTTACGAGCCCTTCGTGGAGGCCTTTGTGGCTGAGACCCTGAAGCTCAAGCTGGGCAACCCCTTAGACCTCGAGACCACCCTGGGCCCCATGGTGCGCACCGAGGCCGCCGAGTTCGTGCGGGGCCAGATTGCCGAAGCGGTGGCCCAGGGGGCTAAAGCCCTCATAGACCCCCGCCACTTCCCTGCCGACGCGCCGGGCACGCCCTACCTGGCCCCGCAGGTGCTGGTGAACGTGCACCACGGGATGCGGATAATGGTGGAGGAGAGCTTTGGCCCGGTGGTGGGCATTATGCCGGTAAAAAGCGACGAGGAAGCCCTGGCGCTCATGAACGACTCCCCCTACGGCCTCACCGCCTCGATTTGGAGCCGGGACGAAGGGGCCGCGCTGGCACTTGGGGAGGCCATAGAGACCGGTACTGTCTTCCTCAACCGCTGCGACTACCTGGATCCCGCCCTGGCCTGGACGGGGGTCAAGGAGTCTGGGCGGGGCTGCTCGCTCTCCGTGCTGGGCTACGAGCAGCTCACCCGGCCCAAGTCGTATCATCTACGTAGGCTATGAGGCTGGCTGTGCTGGTCTGCGACGACCCTCCAACGGGCCTGGAGGGCATGGCGGGAGACTACCCTGCCATGTTCGAGCGGCTTTTGGGCCTGCCCCTCACCCCCTTCGACGTGCGAACGGGGCAGTATCCGGCCCAGGTCGAAGACTTCGGGGGCTATCTGATTACAGGCTCTCGCGCCTCGGTCTACGACCCCCTGCCCTGGATACCCCCTTTAGAAGACTTTGTGCGGGCGGTGGCGGCCTCGTCCAGCCGGCTGGTGGGGGTCTGCTTTGGTCACCAGATGATCGGCCAGGCCCTGGGGGGCCGGGTGGAGCGCTGGCCCCTGGGCTGGGGGGTGGGGGTGCACCGGTTCGCAATCTACCGGCAGGCCCCCTGGATGGAGCCTGCGCTCAAGGAACTCTGGCTCATCCTCTCCTGCCAGGATCAGATCACCGTGCTTCCGCCGGGAGCTTTGGTGCTGGGGGGAAGCGAATTCAGCCCCCACGCTATTATTCAGGTAGGGGAGAACGTGCTGGGGATGCAGCCACACCCCGAGTTTCCCGTTGCGTTTGCCCAGGCCCTTTTGGAACAGCGGCGCGAGCGGGTGGGCGAGGCCCGCTACACCGAGGCCAGGGCCAGCTTTGCCCTGGAGCCCACCGCGAGGGAGGTGGCGGGCTGGATTCGGAATTTTCTCGCTTCCTGAAGCAGTACCCCCCTTTCGATACTTTGAGCGAGGCCGACTGGGCGGGTCTCGAGGGGGCCTTGCGTCTCCTGCACTTTGAGCCGGGCGCGGTGATTCTTTCCCCTGCCCAGCCCGAGGCCGAAGGGCTTTATGTGGTCTTTCGGGGCGAGGTGCGCCTGGAACAGGATGGGCAGGCCGTGGCCTGGCTCGAGCCTGGCGAGGCTTTTGGCTACCCCTCCCTTCTGGGCCAGCAGCCCCCCAGCCTTACCGTGCGGGCCGAGGGCGAGGCGGCGTGCTTGCTCCTCGCCAAGGAAGCCTTCCACCGACTCCTGGAAAGGCCTTCCTTTGCCCTCTTCTTTAGCGCCCGGCTAGCCGAGCGGCTCAGGCTATTCCAGCCTTCCGCTTTGAGCCTGCCCGACCTCGGGCAACCGGCGGGCGAGGCGGCGGAGGCGGCGGTGTGGCTCGAGGAGGGGGCCAGCGTGGCCCAGGCCGCCCGGCGCATGCGCGAGCGCGGGGTGAGCGCCTTGCTCCTACAGACCCCGGAGGGCCTGGCCATCCTCACCGACCGTGACCTGCGCAACCGGGTGCTGGCCGAAGAACTCTCCCCCTCCACCCCGGCCCTGCGGGTGGCCAGCGCCCCGGCCAAAACCCTGCCCGCTGCAAGCCCCCTCTACGAGGCCCTGGCCTACCTGGAGCAGCAGGGTATCCACCACCTGCCCCTCACCGAGGGGAGCCAGGTGGTGGGCCTCCTCACCGACCGGCTCTTTTTGCGCCGCTGGCTCCAGACCCCCTTGGGGCTTTTGCGGAGCCTCGAGCAGGGCGACCTGGGCTCCCTGCAGGACTACCGCGAGCGGCTTCACGCCATTGTGCGGCAGATGCTCGCCGCCGGCTTCGCCGTACCGGCCATCACCCGCCAGGTGAGCCTTTTGAACGACGCCCTCACCCGCAGCCTCTTGCGCCGGTTCGAGGCCCGCCTGGGGCCCCCGCCCTGCCCCTATGCCTGGCTGGCCCTGGGCTCCGAGGGCCGCACCGAGCAGGCCTTGCTCACCGACCAGGACAACGCCCTGGTCTTCCAAAACTCCTCGGCCCGGCCCTACTTTGTGGCTTTGGCCCAAGACGTGCTCGAGGGGCTTTTGGAGGCTGGGTTCCCCCCTTGTCCGGGGGGCTTTATGGCCGATCGGTGGTGCTATGCCCTGTCCGAGTGGGCTGCCCGCTTCCAGCAGTGGCTGGAAAAACCCGAAGGTGAGCGCCTCCTGGAAGCCCAGGTCTTCCTCGATTTCCGCTCGATTGCCGGGGGGCTTTCGCCAGAGCCTTTGCACGGCTACCTGCGACAGGCCAGCAAAAATCGTGCTTTCCTCACCGCCCTGGCCCACTCGGCCCTGGCCTTTACCCCGCCCTTGGGCTTTTTAGGCCGCATCCACTGGGAAGCGGGGCAGATCAACCTGAAGAAGGGGGGCCTGGCGGCCATCGTGGCACTGGCCCGGGTGTATGGCCTCGAGGCTGGCTCTTTGGCCCGCCCCACCCCGGAGCGCTTACGGGCTGCTGCCGAGGCCCGGCTTCTCCCCAAGGAAGAGGCTGAAGATCTAAGCGAGGCTTTCTTGTTCCTTTCCCACCTGCGCCTGAAGCATCAACTTGCTGCTTTAGGACGGGGTCAGCTCCCCTCCAACCGCGTGGCCCAGGAAGCCCTCAGCCCCCGCGAGCAGCAGATGCTGCGGCAGGTCTTCTGGCGTATCCGCCAGGCCCAGCAGGCTTTGGCGGCGCGATTTCGGTTGCAAACCTTATAGGCTGCCCCTGTTTCTTCCAAGGGTGGTGAGGAGGTAAACTGCCTCCTAGATGGTGATGTTACCGCCCGCTTTACCGCAAAGTGATACCGGATTCGATTGATTCGTTAACCGTTCGCTAACGAGTCAACCCGACCGAAGTTATCCGCGTAGCGGAGGGCGATACCGCCCCTGGGAAGGTAGATGCTTTTTTCGCGACCGACGGGGAGGGGAGTGCTCCAGGATTCAAAAAGACAACCTCTGGGTTTTTGGTCTTCTAAACTGTCTTTTTGAATTCGGTATTATTTCCTGAAACCGCCCTCAAAGATCGGAAACGCTATGGGTAGACGGTACCCACAAAAGTACAAACACCCGCCGGCAACGGCGAGTGTTGATTACAGGTATGGGCAATTTGCTAATCAGCAATCAATGGAACTGTGCTTCCTCGGTCGAGCCCACCAGGGCTGCAGTAGAGGCCTGTCCGGCGGTGATGGCCATCAGCACCTCGTCGAAGTAGCCCGCCCCTACCTCGCGCTGGTGCTTGACGGCGGTGAAGCCGTCTTTTTCGGCGGCGAACTCGAGCTGCTGCAGCTCCACAAAAGCGCTCATGCCGCGTTCCTTGTAGCCCTTGGCCAGCTCGAAAGTGCGGTAGTTGAGGTTGTGCCAGCCGGCCAGGGTGATGAACTGGAACTTGTAGCCCATGGCCCCCAGCTCACGCTGGAACTTGGCGATGGTCTCGTCGTCGAGGTTTTTCTTCCAGTTGAAGCTGGGTGAGCAGTTGTAGGCCAGCATCTTGTCGGGGAACTCGCGGTGGATGGCCTCGGCAAACTTGCGGGCTACTTCCAGGTCGGGGGTGCTGGTCTCCATCCAGAGGAGGTCGGCATAGGGGGCGTAGGCCAGACTGCGGGTGATGCAGGCCTCGAGGCCGTTGCGAATCCGATAGAAGCCCTCGGGGGTGCGCTCGCCCTCTTTGACAAAGGGTCTGTCACGCTCGTCAATGTCACTGGTTAAGAGGGTGGCGGCTTCGGCGTCGGTGCGGCAGATGATTACGCTGGGTACGCCTGCGACATCGGCGGCCAGCCGGGCGGCGTTGAGGGTGCGGATGTGCTGCGAGGTGGGAATGAGCACCTTTCCGCCCAGGTGGCCACACTTCTTCTCGCTACTGAGCTGGTCTTCCCAGTGCACCCCGGCAGCGCCGGCCTCGATCATGCCCTTCATCAGCTCGAAGGCGTTGAGGGGGCCGCCAAACCCGGCCTCGGCATCGGCCACGATGGGGGCGTACCAGTAGCGCTCGGTTTTGCCCTCCGAGCGCTCAATCTGGTCGGCCCGTTGCAGGGCATTGTTGATGCGCTTGACCACCGCCGGAACCGAGTTGGCCGGGTAGAGCGACTGATCCGGGTAGGTCTGGGCCCCCAGGTTGGCGTCGGCGGCCACCTGCCAGCCCGAAAGGTAGATGGCCTCGAGGCCGGCCTTCACCATCTGCACCGCCTGGGCGCCGGTGTAGGCCCCAAAGGTGTTCACATAGGGGCGGGTGTGCAAAAGCTCCCACAGCCGCTCGGCCCCCACCTTGGCTAAGGTCTGCTCGGGCAGAATGCTGGGGCGCAGACGCACCACATCCTCGGCGGTATAGTCGCGCTTTATGCCTTTCCAGCGGGGGCTGGTTTCCCACTCACGACGGAGCTTCTCGGCTTCCAGTTTCATCTCGGGGGTCAGTTTGGACATGGCAGTTCCTCCTTTTTTGAGTATGGCCTGAACAACAGAATTTCGATGTGTGTATATCTTGATAAGCGACACTCACAAAATCGTGTACTGGTTATATCAATACACCCAAAAAATATTACACAAAAGTGTAGATAACCAGTTGAAGCAGCCTCGCCAACATGCAGATTGTGCCCCTGGCTGTCCGATCAGCGCCTGACGCTAACGGAGCTTTCAATGCTCAGACTGCGGTGCCGCAAGCGCGTTGCTTCTCTTAAGTGCGGCTAAAGGCAGCCGCAAAAACATGAGCCGCATCTGAAGGGCCGCCGGGGTATTTTTCTTTAGGAAAGAAAGAGAGCCCCTATGAAACATAACTTCTGGCTGGTACTGGTTATGGCGGCTTTGTTGGCAGGCTGTGGAGATTCGAATGTGGGCCAGAACCCGCCGGGTGGTAACCCACCTCCCGGGGGGGGCGATGCAACGGCCTCTCCAGCCGAGAGCGCCGGGGCCAGTAAAAGCTTTGATGAAAGCGCCAGCAAGGTGATGCTGAGCCTTCCTGGAGAGCTGGCGGGCTTCTTACGCAACCTGAATGCCCCGGTCAATATTGACCTGGGCCGCATGCTGGGGTTGCCGGGGTCGGGGGCGGCCAGTGCGGCCCTGGTAGACGCCCCAGGGGGCGGGGTTTCGGTACAGGCTACCGAGACCCGCCTGACCCGGGGCAGTTGGGACTGCACCAGCGGTAGCTGTGTGCGTACCGACAGCGACGACTATCTGGTGCGCTGGCGTACCACCCAGGGCCAGACTGCCGAGCTGCTGCTCGACTGGAACGGCTCCACCAGTGGCACGGCCTCGGCGACCGTGCTGGGGCACTACAGCGCCAGCAACGAGGCCCTCTACGAGGCCCCTACCAAGCTCATCGGTTACATCAAGGTGAACAATGTGGTGGTGGCTAGCCTGAACCGCAGCACGGTCTTTCCTGATAGCCGCTGTGTGACGGGGCGCAAGGTGCTGGACATGCCCGACCAGATGAAGATAGCGGCCTTTTTGGACAAGGCCGGGGCCGGGCGGCTGATTGAAGTGAAGAACCTCGAGTGGAACATTGGCAGCAACCTCACCACCAGGGGCGATCTTGTGGCCAGGGGCGGCGGCGAGACCGTGAACCTGACCTGGGATGTGACCACCGGGGGCACCGTGGTGCGTGCCCGCTGTGGCAACTTTGCCAGCATCCTGGCCACCAACATGCGGGCGCTGGCTTCGCTCGGCAACCTCAAGAAAACCTTTGCCCTGAGCTTCGAGGCCACCGAGTTTCGCCGCGACCCTCTCCACATCGCCTTCAGCAAGGGTTCGGTGCAGTTCGATGGCAAGACCGCCGAGTTCAAAGGGGTGCTGGATGACGCCAACCGCAACTGCATCCTGGGCGAGAACCTGACCCTGAGCTTTGCGGGCGCGCAGAGCAACCTCGAGCAGTACCTGATAGAGCACCATGCGGCCAAGCCCTGTACGCGTTGAGCAGGCGGAAAGCCGAAACAGAACGGGCCATCACACCCCGTAGCGCTGGGCACTGGTTCTCTGAAGGGGCCCTGTTATGATGAGGCAGATTTTGGAGGAACCATGAAGCGACTCGTTGCCTTGCTGACCTTGGTGGTTGGTTTCGCCTTTGCCCAGGCCCCGGCCTATACAGAAAACACTGTGGGGGTGGGGTTTGGGGTGGGGCGCGGACTGATGGCGCAGGGGAGCCTGGGCCTGCCCTTTAGCCCGCTGGGCATTGACACCGGGCTGGATGTGGAGGTCATCGTGCCCACCAGCTTCGACAATGTGGAGGTCTGGGCCCTGTTCAAGGCCAACCTGCTACCGGCCCTGACGGTGGCCGATCTCTCGCTCTCGGCGGGCCTGGGCGTTGACCTGAGCTTCAACACGGCGGGCAGCCTGTTTGGCTTCCACCTGGGGCCGGTGGCCAGCCTCGAGATTCCCGGTGGGGCCATCTCGGGCTATGTGGGGCTGGGCCTCGAGGGGGGCTTTAACGTGGCCTATGGCCTGGGGGGGCGGCTCTACCTGGATCCGGTGGCCCTCGAGGTGGGCATCTCCGACCGCTATCCCTTTAAAGTTGCACTGCTGTATCTTTGGTAGGCTGAAAACTTTAGGCGTTGAAGAAATAGCGCTTTAGTTGGGTGGGATACCCCCAGGCTGGTGTTGAACTGCACTTCGTCTGACACTCGGCCTTCGGCTTTGGACTTTCAGCTTTAGTGCGACAGAATACTCCCATGCGCGGCATCTGGGCACTGGTGGTTGTGCTGGGCATGGCGTATGGACACCCGGTGTGGGTGCTCACGCCGCAGGGGCGTTTGCAGGGGGGCCTCAACCAGAAAGCCCAGGTGGCATATTTTCTGGGTATCCCTTACGCGCAGGCCGAGCGCTGGAAGGCCCCGGAGCCGGTACTGCGCCTGGAGGGGGTCTTCAATGCCACCGCGCCGGGCCCAGCCTGTCCGCAACGCGGGGTTTTTACCACCCGGCTGGGCGGCTATATCCCTCCGCAAAGCGAAGACTGCCTGAACCTGGGGGTCTGGACGCCCCTGGCGCCGCCCCCACCGGAGGGCTATCCGGTGATGGTCTGGGTGCATGGGGGAAGCTACACCGGCGGAAGCTGGGCCGAACCTCTCTACAACGGCACCGCACTGGCCGCACAGGGGGCGGTGGTGGTGGGCTTCAATTACCGGCTGGGCTCGCTGGGCTGGCTGGCTTTGCCTGCGCTGCAAGCCGAAGACCCCCGCGGCTCCACCGGCAACTACGGGCTACTGGATATGCTCGAGGCCCTGCGCTGGGTACAGCGTAATATTAGCGCGTTTGGCGGCAACCCGGGCAACGTGACCCTGTTTGGGCAGTCGGCGGGGGGGATGGCGGTTTGTACCCTAATGGCAACCCCCAGCGCCAAAGGGCTTTTTCACAAGGCCATCATCCAGTCGGGCGGGTGTGAGTATGTGCGAACCCTCGAGCAGGGCTTTGCTTGGGGCGCTCGGTGGGCTGCCCAGGTGGGGTGCAGTGCGAACGACCTGGCCTGCCTGCGCCGGATTCCGCTCGAGCGCCTCTTTCCCCCCGAAGACCGTAGCATCGGGGCGCTGTTGCAGCGGGTCGAGGCCGGGGAGTTCGCCCAGGTGCCCTGGAAGCCCCACCTGGACGGGGTTTGGCTGAACAAGATACCCCTCCAGGCGCTACGCGAGGGCGTGGCCGAGGGCATACCCCTCATTGTGGGGGCTACCGCGCAGGAGACCTGGGGGGAGCGCCTGGCAGGCCCCTCCGACTGGGCCGGGTTTGCCGAGCGGGTCGAGTCCAAGCTGCCAGGGCAGGGCGGGCAAGGCCGGCAGCTCTACCAGAACCGCTACGCTTCCCCTGCCGAGGCCTGGGCCTACTTCCAGACCGACCGCATCCTGCTTTGCCCCACGCTGGCCGCCGGGGCCGCCCAGGCCCGCCACGCCCCCACCTACAGTTATTTGGTGACCTGGACGTCGCCGGTACTGGATTTCTTGGGGAGTTTCCACGGCATCGAGCTGCCCTTGCTCTTTGGCACCGAGACAAGCTGGCCCTCGCTGGCTTTGTTCCTGACCGCAGAGGCGCTGGACAGTTCCCGGCCCCTGGCCCGGGCGCTTCAGGCTCAGTGGCTGCACTTTGCCCGCACCGGTGAGCCTTATTTGCAGGGCTGGCCCGAGACCAGAAGCGGTTATGCGATGGGTCTTGCCGACCAGCCTGGCCTGATTCCCGACCCTTACCCCCTGCGCTGTGGGTTGTTCCGCTAGGCCGGGGCGAATAGCATAAAGACATGCCGGTTCTGAAGGTCTCCGCTGCCGACCAGTACCTTATCGCCACGGGCGATACCCGGCTTTTGGAAGTCTGGGAGGCCCTGCCCGAGGGGCTTTTCCCGCCGTTCCCCCCGGTGGAGCTACCGGGGGGGCTGGATGGCCTGCTCAAACGGGGCGGTTTCGCCCAGACTTTTTTTGTGGGGAGCGAGGTGCTGGGGCTCAAGTTCAGGTCGCCCAGGGGCCATACCATCCAGGCCGGAGGTCTCACGGTGAAGAACGTGCAAGGCTACGACCTGGTGCGGCCCTTTGTGGGGAGCTTTGGAGCTCTGGGCGATGTGTTGGAAGCCACCCTACGGCTGCGTCCGGGCCGGGCTTCGGTGTTTGTGCAGCGCAAGGGGGAACTGGCCGAACCCCCCCACAAGCCGCGTTTTTTGTGGCAGGCGCTGGCCCATACCTGCGCCTACCATTTTGGACATCCCCTCGAGGTCGAGCGCTTTGCGCAAACCTTTGGCGGCGAGGAAGTTCGGGGCACGCTGGATTACACCCCTCTGTTCCCCAACGGGATGGGTGTGGGCCCCGGCCACCTGATAGACCTGCGCTTTAGCTGGGCCGATGGAGGCACCAGGCCCCCCATGCCCGAAGCCTACCAGCGCCTGGTAGAAGCCATTTGAGCAGGGGAATCGAAACTTGAGCGCGTGGATGGCCTGCGAACGAACCATGAAACCCTCGACCCTCGACAACTTTTTGGCCTGCAACTTGTGACGGTTGCAGGGAAACCAAAGGGCCCACAAACCCACCATCAGGAGTTTATGAAACCCAAATTTACCGTTCCCGACCATCTGAAACCCTACCAGCGCAAAGTGGCGGCCAATGGGGTCGGCTTGCACCTCTACGATTCGGGGGTTGCGTCGTCTCAGGGGCCCACTTTCCTGCTCATTCACGGCCTGGGCGACGAAGCCGATAGCTGGCAAAAGGTCTTTCCGCTCCTTGCGGGGCAGGGGCGGGTGGTGGCCCTCGACCTGCCGGGCTTTGGCCGTTCCGACCACCCTAAGCGAGCCTATACCCTCAACTTTTTTGCCGACACGGTGGCGGCGCTTCTGGAGCACCTGAAAATTCCCCAAGCGGTGCTGGTGGGGAACTCGATGGGGGCTGCTGTGGCCCTGCGGGTGGCTATGCGCCGCCCCGACCTGGCGGCCCGGCTGGTGCTGGTGGATGGCCCCCCAGTGAGAAGCAAACTGGGTAAGGTTCAGATGATGTTTTTGATTCCGGGCCAGGGTGAAAAAATCTACAACAGCTTCCGAGCTTCACAGGATGCCGCCTATGAAAGCCTGCGGCCCTATTACGGCAATCTGGATGCCCTGCCCCCCGAAGACCGCCAGTTTTTGCGGGAACGGGTGTGGGATCGGGTCTGGAGCGATGATCAGCGTCGGGCCTATTTCTCGACTTTTCGCTGGATGGCCCTGGAGGGGTTGCTGGGC
The DNA here is from genome assembly GCF_003574035.1 of Meiothermus hypogaeus. Classification (GTDB taxonomy): domain Bacteria; phylum Deinococcota; class Deinococci; order Deinococcales; family Thermaceae; genus Meiothermus; species Meiothermus hypogaeus. Next base: position 19,204 of record NZ_QWKY01000061.1, read on the forward strand.
CACCCCCGCCCGGCCAGGCTGGGCCAGCTCACCACCCCCACCCTGATTGTGTGGGGTGAGCGGGACTTTGTAATTCCTGTTGAGGCGGGCCGAACCCTGGCAAGCTGGATTCCCGGCGCCAAACTGCACATCATTCCGGGTTGCGGGCACCTGCCACAACAGGAAAAACCTTTGGAACTCGTGCGCTTGATTTTGCAGTAGAACTACCCCTGGGCCCGGCACTCGGGGCAGATGCCGTGGTACTCGACCTGCACGTCCTCAATCTCGTAGCCTGGATACCGGGCCTTGACCTCGCTCAGCAGGTCGGGCAGGGGCTGCACGATGTCAAAGAACCGGTTGCACTTGCGACAGACCATGTGCAGGTGGCCGTCCAGGTTGGCTTCGTAGCGCAGGGCCTCCCCCGGGCGGGAAAGAGGTATCAGAAAGCCTTCTTCGGTGAGGGCCTCGAGGGTACGGTACACCGTGCCCAGGCTGATGCTGGGCACCAGCTTACGAACTTCTGAATACACCCAGGCAGCATCGGGGTGGTGGCCCTTGGCGCTGCGAACTACCTCGAGCACAGCCTTGCGCTGCTTGGTCAGACGTTTCATGCCCATGTTCACCCAACATTGCCAGCCGGAAGGATCCCGACCGATTATAAGAAATCCCGCAAATTCAATCTATTAGTATGGTGTCATGCAACTCACCAAACACCAGCGCCGCCCGCGCTTGGAACTGCAACTGCGGCACCATCCGGATAACCTCCATGCCCTCTATCGCGAGTCCCAGGACCCCGTCGAACGCGCTCGCTGGCAGGCCCTCTGGCTGCTGGCCAAAGGTCAGTCCATCCCCCAGGTCGCCAGCAATCTCGGCTATGGCGAACGCTGGGTTCGTCAGCTGATCCACCGCTACAACCAGGACCTGCCCATGAAGAACCTCCGGCGCGAGAACAAAGGCCGGGCCCCTCTCCTATCTCCCGAGCTCCGGGAGGCTTTCTATCAGGCCCTGCTCCAGCCTCATCCCAGGGATGGGCTTTGGAACATACGGAACGCCGCCGAGTGGCTCAGCCAGAGGCTGGGACGTCCTGTAGACCCGCGGCGGGCCTGGAGCTGGATGCGCCGCCTGGGCTTTGCTCCCCTGCGCCCAAGACCCCGCCATCGGCAGGCCGACC
>NZ_QWKY01000062.1 GCF_003574035.1 Meiothermus hypogaeus
TGCCGCCCATAGTGAGATTGCTTTGTCGAGCAGCAATCTGCGCCTCGACCACGCCCTCGGCCCGGCGCACCTCGAGCGTGCGGGGCTGGGGAAAGGGGCTTTGGGCAAAGGCGGGGAGCCTCGAGAGGGTGTAGCTGCCCGCCAGGCCCAGGGCTCCGTACGCTCCGTACCTCAACAGTTCGCGTCGGTGCATAACGCCTCCTGGCTTTAGCCTGAGCCCGAGGTGTTAAGCCCGTGTAAAGAGGGGCTGGTTTACCAACGCTTAACACGCCTGCGGTAGCTTCTGATCCATGAGGAAGCTTATGATCCATCAACCCAACCGAAGACGAGCGCTGAAGCTGCTCGGCAGCCTCGCCCTGGGTCTGGCCAGCGGTGTCCTGGCGCAGCAGGGGCGGGCTCTGAAGGGGCTCGAGGCCACCCTCTACAAGTCACCTACCTGCGACTGTTGCGGGGAGTACGTGAAGTTCCTGCAGGCGCAGGGCGCCCTGGTGCAGGTGGTGTTGCAGGACGATCTCAGCCCCATCAAGCGCCGCTACGGGATTCCGCCCCATGCCCAGAGCTGCCACACCCTGCGCCTCGCAGGCTACACCGTTGAGGGGCACGTCCCGCTCGAAGCCTTGCAAAAGCTCTTGCGTGAGCGGCCTAGGATCGACGGGATCGCCCTGCCAGGCATGCCCCTAGGAACGCCGGGGATGCCCGGCCCCAAGACCCAGCCCTACCGGGTGTTGGCTCTGGTCAAGGGGCGGCTCGAGCCCTTTATAACGCTCTAAGGGGCCTCAGGGTGAGGGGGCTGGGGCAGCGTAAACCAGAAGGTGCTGCCGCGCCCGGCTTCGCTCCTCAGGCCCATCGTTCCCCCCATAGCCTCGACCAGGCCCTTGGCGATGGTCAGGCCTACCCCGCTTCCGCCGTCCTGCCGGCTGCGGGCTGAATCCACCCGGTAGAAGCGCTCAAAGACCCGCGCCTGGTGCTCAGGGGGTATGCCCGGGCCGGTGTCGCGCACGCTGAAGCACACCCCGCTCGGTGCCGGCTCGGCCTTGAGCACCACCTCCCCGCCGGACGGGGTGTGGCGCAGGGCGTTGGCGAGCAGGTTGGAGAGCACCTGTTGCAGGCGCTCGAGGTCGGCCCATACCGGGGGCAGTCGTGGGGGCACGTCCAGGCGCAAGGCCACTCCCTGCTCGGCAAAGACCAGCTCGAAGCGCTCCGCGGCCTGCCTGAGGGCCTCGGCGGGATCGAGAGGCTGGGGGCGGATCTCTACCGCACCAGCTTCCACCTTCGAGACCAGCGAGAGATCCTCGACCAGGCGGCGCATGGCCCGCACCTCGTGGCTAATGCGCCCGGCGGCCTGCTCGGGCGGTAGTACCCCGTCGGCCAGGGCCTCGGCGTAGCCCTGCAGCCCGGCCAGGGGGGTGCGCAGCTCGTGTGCCACCGAGCCGATGAGTTCGATGCGGCTGTGTTCGACTTTCTCCAGTGCCTCGGCCATGCAGTTAAAATCCTGGGCCAGCCAGGCCAGCTCGTCGCGCCCCTGAACCTTCAGGCGGTTGCGGTAATGCCCCTGGGCGATCTCCCGGCTGCCGCGGGCCAGCAGCCGCACGCTCCGGCTAACCTGCCTCGAGACCACCCAGGCCGTGCCCGCCGCCAGCAACCCGGCCAGCGGCAGCGAGGCCAGCCAGGCGGCGGTGAGGGTCGAGCGCAGGCCCTGCTCGAGGTCGGCGTGGAGGTCGGGGCCTTGTGGCCCGATGGCTGCCGCCATTTGCTCGATGTGCTTTTGGTAAAAGCGCGGGGCCAGCCACTCCGCGAAGCCCAGCAGCGCCACCACCGCCACCAAGGCCGCCAGCAGGTGGGTCAGGAATAGCCGTGTGAACATCACTCCTCCCCGAAGCGGTAGCCCACCCCGCGCACCGTCTCGATGTAGCGGGGGTTGTCGCCGTCCTCGCCCAGCTTTTTGCGCAGCCCGGCGATATGCACATCCACTACCCGATCCACCCCGGGGAAGTCGGTACCCCAGACCCGCTCCAGGAGGCGCTCGCGGCTCCACACCAACCCGGGGTGCTGGGCTAGGGTCAGGAGTAGGTCGAACTCGAGCTTCGAGAGCGCCAGGGGTTCTCCGGCCAGGTAGGCTTCACGCTCGCGGGGTCGGATCACCAGCTCGCCGAAGGCCAGTTCGGCCTTCAGCCCGCTGCGGCGCAGCAAAGCCCGCACTCGAGCTACCACCTCGCGCGGGCTGAAGGGCTTGACCACGTAGTCGTCGGCACCCAGGTCAAGCCCTCGGATGCGCTCTTCCTCTTCCCCCTTGGCGGTAAGCATCAAAACGGGCAGCTCGGGGTAGTCGCGCCGGAGTTCGCGGGCCACCTCCCAGCCCGAGAGCCGGGGTAGCATCAGGTCGAGCACCACCAGGCTGGCCTGGGGGATCTTCGCCAGTGCTTCTAGCCCGTCTAGGGCCTCTACCACCTCGTAGCCTTCCTGGCGTAGGTAAACACCTAATACCTCGCGGATCACCGGGTCATCATCGACCAGCAGCACACGAGCCACCCCAGCACCTCCAGGTTATCCTTCCTAGCGAACTGGGTTCTCCGGCCCCCGTCCCCGGTAGGCATCTATAAAAGCCGCCGCCAACGCGGCATCCCAAGTCTCCAAGCGCAACAGCCTGTTCCAGGCAGTGAGCTCGAGGGCCTGACCCAGCCCTTGTCTGGGTACCACCACCAGCCCATCCCACTGGCCGGTAAATAGGCGCTGCCAGCTGCGAACCTGGTTCAAGGCCTCGGTAGGGGGTTGGTCGTAGTAGATCACCACATTACCGTGCTCCAATGCATGCACCAGCTTTTCCTTGGGTTCAGGACGTTCGTAAAAACCAGGGTTTGTCCAGTTGGGCCAGTGCACCCCGGAGGTAGGAGGGTCGGTGGCATACTGCACTGGTGAGCCTATATTGATATGGCCCCGCCCGGCATCGGTATGTGTGACCACTCGAGCCTGTAAACCCGGCTTGCCCTGGTCAACCAGCGCGTCAAAACCAGCTGCCGACTGTTGCCCCTGCCACCAAAAAAACCCCCCAAGCAACACCCCCAAGACACCCACCCCTCCCCAGAACCAGGGCATGGGCGAGGGCTTGGGTTGAGCACCGTACCTGGATGCAGTTTTCTTTTTCTTTTTAGGTTGGGTCGCCATCGGATCACCTTGGTTGATTAGCTTAGGGGTACTTTAGAATCTCGAGTACCCCATCATCCCACATTTTCCTCAAGCAGCCCCCCATGTAGCCTTTCCTTCAGCTTCAGTTAAGCATTCACCCCGCATCCCCTTCAGCTTGACGGAGCATTCTCTGAAGCAGGAGGTAAAACTATGAACCCTATCCTGCGCAACTTGGCCGGACTCGCCCTGGTGAGCGTGCTTGCCGCCTGCGGAACCCAGCCCCAAACCCAGGACTCCCTGACCCAGGCCGATGCCCAGGCCCTCTCCGAAGCAGCCCAGGGCGACCTGCAACTCACCGGCGCATTGTTGGGGGATGCCAGCACCGGCGCCTTGAGCACCCAGAGTGGGGTGGATAGCCTGGATTCCCATGCCCAGAACTGGGGCCTACCCCGTCGTATTAACCTGATTTTGCGCGCGGTAGGGGTGCTATACCTGCCGCCATCCGGTAGTGGGAACTGTACCCTGAGCACCACCCCTTCCCCACCGGCCGATGCCGACGATGACGGCGTACCGGCCGATGCCACCACTACCTACGATTGCAGCTACACCAGCCCCAGCGGAACCAGCTACAGCCTGAATGGCTCCATCCGCCTCCAGGACACCAACGATAACCAGCCCTACAGCGGCTACAGCGTCACCTTCAACAGCTTCCGGTCGCGGGTGAGTAGCAGCAACCTTTCGGTAGAACGCACCCTGAATGGCAGCTACTCGATGGATAAGCAAGATGCCACCCTGTTCAAGATCAGCAAGAACTACACCCACAACGTAACCAAGACGGCCTTAAACAACACCTACACCGGTTCGCTGGTCTTCAATGTTAGCAAGACCTACGCTCCCGACAACGACGGCGATAGCAACCCCTGGAATGCCGGCACCATCACCGTGGACAAGGCCAACCCCGGCAGCGCTACTTGGAGCAGAAACAGCATTACCCGCAACCTGATCTGGTACACCGACCCTACTCTGCACTGGAATCGTTCGGCTTGTCAGAATCCTTTGGGTCGGCTGATGAATTTCGACAGTGGGGCCAAGGAGTATGTCTATACCAATCCGGCAAGCGAAAAATCAACCCTGCGCATCGAGTTCAGCGCTTGTGGCCAGTTCACCGTAACCCTCAACGGCCAGACTGTGCAGTAAAACGCCTTGGCTGCAACCACCCCAGCTCTCCTGGGGTGGTTCTTTTCGTCCGGATACTGCTTAGAGCGCTCTTCACAAAGATCGGGCCTCCCAGGGTTATACCGGATTCAAAAAGACAGTTTAAAAAACCAAAAACACCAGAGGCTGTCTTTTTGAATCCTAGAGCACACCCCTCCCTGACGGTCGGCGAAAAAAGCCTCACCCTTCCAAGGGGCGGTATCGCCCTCCGCTACGCGGATAACTTCGGTCGGGTTAGTTCGTCACCAAAAGGTGACGAACTAACCGAATCTGGTATTAGAAGTCCTTTGTCCCAGACAGAACAGTTGCCGCCCGGATGGGCGGCAACGTCTGTGAAGGGCGCGATAAGAAGGTCTTTTTCCCGCCCCTGGAGTGATACCCTTGAGGCAGGAGGTGCTTTATGTATGCCCGAACCCATATCGAACAACACTTCACCGGCTCCGAGACCATCCGGGATGTGGTGATCGGCATGTCCGACGGGCTCACGGTGCCGTTTGCGCTGGCGGCCGGGCTATCGGGCGCAGTGGATAATAGTTTTGTGGTCTTGATTGCCGGCATCGCCGAGGTAGCCGCGGGCTCCATTGCCATGGGGTTGGGCGGTTTTCTGGCAGCCCGCAGTGAGTCAGACCACTACAAAGCCGAGCTCGAGCGCGAGTGGCGCGAAGTGCGAGAGCTGCCCGAGCGCGAAACCGAGGAAGTGCGAGCAGTGTTCAGAAGATACGGGCTGGAAGGTGAGCCCCTGGAACAAGCCACCCGGGCCGTCACGGCCAAACCCCAGGCCTGGGTGGATTTCATGATGAAAGAGGAACTGGGCCTGGAAAAACCCAATCCCAAAAGGGCCTTGAGCAGTGCGCTCACCATAGGCGGCGCGTACATTGTGGGGGGAGCCATTCCGCTGGTGCCATATGCGCTGCGGCTTCCAATGTCCTCTGCGCTCTTGTGGAGCGTGGCAGTAACCCTGGCGGCGCTGGCGGTGTTTGGGGCGGTCAAGGCTCGCTTTACCGGCATCAGTATGTTCAAAGGTGCCTGGCAGACGGCCCTGGTTGGTGGCCTGGCAGCAGGGGTAGCGTTTGCCATAGCGCGGCTGGTGAGCGGGCTCGAGTAGATACAAAAGCCACGGTTCACCCTTAAGAACGCCAGGTGCCCATCACCCGCCGCAGCACGATCAGCTCGCCGGTATGGTAGGCGTTGTGGGCGGCAACAATGTGAATTTCGCGCAGAATGTTGTGCCGATGCTGGCCGCTGTTGGGCAGCGGTGCAAACAGGTCCACAGCCAAATTCTGCACGATTTCAACCAGCTCTTGCCGGTCGGCCATGAACTGCCGGACACTCGCATTCCAGCCTGCAATGTCGGTTGTGGCCTGGGCATGGGGCCAGTAGTCGTCGGGAAAGTGGGGCCAGCGGTATTGATCGGAAGCGATGTAGTCCAGAATGTCCTTCTGGGCCAGGCGCAGGTGCTCAACCAGGTGCCAGAAGGTGTAGGGGCATCCGGGAGGCCGGGTGTTGATGTGCTCCTCGGGAAAATCTGCTACCGCGTCCTCGAAGTCGGCGTGGGCTTGCCGGAGGGTGAGCAGGTTTACCAGTTGGCTGCGGAGTTCGGGGTTGCTCATGTGGGGTTTCCTTTCTCGAGGTCGTATAGCTCCCGGGCTCGAGCCACCTGCTCCAAATTGCCCTGCGCCCAACCACACAGCTCCGAGAGTACACGCCGAAGGCTCTTGCCAAGATCGGTGAGTTCATATTCCACTTGAGGCGGCACTACCTCGTACACCATGCGGCTCACCAGGCCGTTGCGCTCCAATTCGCGCAGAGTCTGGGTCAGCATCTTTTGCGAGATGCCCCGCACGGTACGCTGGAGTTGCCCGTAGCGCAGGGTTCCCTCGCGGCTGAGGGCATAGAGCACCAGGATGCTCCACTTATCGGCAATCAGGGCGATCACCTGACGGGAGGGACAGCGGTCGTTGAGTACATCAACGGTATTGGCAACCATTAGGCCGGTTATACCACACGCACCAAAAAGTATGTACTTGATTATCGGTTTGTAGCAAGGATAAGCTGCACGGTATGAACGTGGGCATTTTGGGCTCAGGCAAAGTAGGGGGAGCTATTGGCAAGGGTCTTGCAAGACGGGGCCATACCGTGGTGTTTGCCAGCCGTGACCCTCTGGGAAGCAAGCAAGAACTGTTGAGCCAAGTGCCTGCTGCAAGGGTACAGACCCTTCAGGAGACGGTAGATGCCAGCGATCTGCTGGTTGTGGCCATTCCCTGGAATGCACTGCCCGATGTCCTGAGCGGCCTAAGAGGTTTGGAGGGCAAAATTCTCCTTGATGCGACCAACCGCTTCGGCAATTTCGAGAAAAGTGCCGCCGAAGACCTGGCTGCGCTGATTCCTGGCGCAAAGGTAGTCAAAGCTTTCAACACCCTGGGCTACGAGCACATGGATGGGCCACAGTTCATTGAAAAACCCAGCATGCTGGTAGCAGGAGATGACCTCCAGGCCAAGCGAATTGTGATGCAACTTAGCGAGGAACTGGGCTTTGAAGCGATAGACGCGGGGCCACTCTCGAGCGCAGCGGCCCTGGAGTTGCTGGCCCGCACGTGGGTGGGCCTGACCCGCACACTCGGGCGCAATTTCGCCTTTCGCGTCCTGAGAAAATAGGGTATTCCCGGAAAGAACTCTGCTATCACTTACACCAGATCCGGCTGACCGGCCAAGGTGATCCGCGTAGCGGAGGACGATACCGCCCCTGGATAAGGGAGACGCTTTTTTTGCCAACCGATAGGGAGGGGTGTGCTCATGGATGCAAAAAGACAACCTCTGGGGTTTTTGGTTTTTTTAAGCTGTCCTTTTGCATCCGGTATACCGCGCCCTTCACAAACATGACCGCCCACGAAAACAAGAGTGCGTCCGGGCTCAGACGCATGTCCTCGAGTTTCCAGGCGGCCAAGGTTCTGTCCTGGACAAAGCTTTCTCAAACTGAAAGGCTTTAAATATGTGAAGGGCGCTCTAAGTGGTCGCGAACTTCCTACAGACCTTCTCATGCCGGGCCATCTGGCCCAGGATTACATTTTCTGTTCGCAGACTCTGTTGGATTCACAAACACGCGCAAACCCCTCGAGATCGCCTTGGTCATGGCGCTGACCGATGGTATCTACTTTGAGACTACTTGAGCAAAATCCTTCCGTCCAGTGGTGGAATCGTTATTCTGGTCACGGTAGCCCCATTATTCACGCCAGGATCCTGGGTGCCTTGAAGGGCTTTGAAGGTACCGCCTAAGTCTACGGTGATGGTTTGGGTTTTGCTCGAGTTGAGCAAGGCGATGCCGTTGTCAAAATCTCGTCGCCACACCGGCGAGCCGGAGGCAATGGGTGCTCCGGCCGTCCTTGGATAACCCAAATTGATGTCATATTCATCGAAGTAGGTATAGTATTTCCAGCCCCCGTGCAGGAAGCTACCCCCAGACATTAGCGCAGCAGCCAATCCAAAGCGCATAGCCTGCAGGGTCTGGTAAGCTTTATCAGGATTAGGTGAATCGTCGGCAACAATTTTATTGGGCACCAGCGTAAAGCAGCCGGTATCCCGACACCAGGCCCGGTAGCGCTGCACGAACTCTTCAAAGCTGAGCCAATACTCGCCCTGGCTGAGGGCCTCGAGGTCGTTTTCATATTCCATGCCATCTATGCTCTCGAGGTAGGAATAAGCCTTACCCTGGCGGTCGTGCAAGGGGCCGGTGTTTCCGTTGAGATGAAAGCGGTCCGGGTAACCAGCAACGGAATTGGCCGTCAATATAGCATTGGGCATAACCGCGCGCAGCTTTTGCAGAAACTCAATGCGGCCCATCTCAAAGGCCCGGTCGCGTTCTTGCACGGGATCCGCCCGCCCATCGAGGTCGAGATCGAGCAGGTCTTTATCCGGCATGTAGGGCCCGTATACATAGCTGAAGCCGCGCCAGGTGCTATCCATGAAAGCCCCATCAAACAGCAGCAAATCTTCACGCCAGACCCGGTAGTGCAGCTGCACCAGCAAGTCTACGGTGGCCGGATTCGTCAGGTTGAAGACCGCATTATCACCAAAGGCATAGGCGATTTTACCGCTGGCGGTTCGCACGAAGACCTTACGGTAGAGTTGGGGATCGCTGGGATCATTATCGGCAGCTTCGAGGGCGGCACACATGCTCTGGGTACAACCGTAGGTGCTGAAGTACTGGGTGAGCAGCTTGAGGTGGGGATTGCGCTTACGGGCCTCGGTCAGCACCCTGGTGTCGAAAGGCACCCTGCCCTCACCCGGATGGATATTCAGAATAAACACACTGAGTTTCAAGAGCTTTTCGACCGTCAGTTCACTCCAGTTGCCCCATCTGGGCCACCATAACGTAAATAGTCGCGGATAGGGAGGGTTGTAGGGCTGTAACACCCGGTAGTTTACCTGACGGGTTAGCGCATAAGGCTGGGTCGGATTACTTCGAGGAGCCGCCTTCACGAAAAAGCGGTAGGGTTGGTCGGGTTGTAGCGCCACCGTGAAGCGATGGGTAAGGCCATCGCTGTAGCTGGCGGAAAGGCTCATTTCAGCAAAGGGTTTATCGCTGGTATCGGCGCGAACCAGCGCGGGTTCCTGGGTAGTGACACTAAAGGTGATGGAGTTGGTGCCTGCAGGTAGCAAGCGACTGAAGGGGGTTATAGGGGAAAGCCTGGGATCGGCAGGCTCGGTCAGGGGCTCGGGGGCTATTGGAGGCGCTTCAGGGTTTGGGGCTTTGCATGCAGTTATACCAAGCATAAACCCAGCAGCCAGCAATCCCATCGTGCTGATTCGAATAAAACGCGGCAAACGCTGCGACTGGGTGAAAACAAGATAGCTCGTAACTTTTGCTCGTGTATACATGATATTTATTATCTAATTCTTCCTGGATATTGCCTTTAGGGCTTAGAGCCTGGTTAATATCTTTTGAAGATATTCTAATTCCTGCTGCTCTGCTGCCTGGTCTTCTAGCCTCACCCGGGCTACCCGCTTAGCCTGGCCCCACAGTTCGTCGCCCTCAAATTCCCTCCGCGCCAAAACGGCAGTATCGGGCCAGGCAGCCCTAGCCCCGTCCATCAAACCCACAGTCCACCAGGATCAGGTAGCCCCCGCACCAACCATGAGCACGAACCCTGCGTTTGAGCATTGATACACAGAAGAAGCCGCTAATCGAGACCACTCTCAGGATCATCTGGCTTCGTGTCTCCACGGCATAGCTCTATTCGCCACGCTCCGAGAGGGTCGACCCGGCCGGGTTTGAAAGTGGGCGCTGGTTTGGATGAAGCGAAATCCCGTGAGGTCTATGTTGCGCCACATCCGGAAGATGCGCGAGACAACAACGCGGAGAGTGTTGGGGTGCTGCTCGAGGCGCAGTGGCCCAATCTCCTGGTGAGTACGGATGTCACAAAGCTATCGTGGAGATACTTAATACCACGACCTCCGCCACCACCCCAGGCTCAGCGGTAACCGCCGGTTCATCTCATAAGAAATCCGCTTGGTTTGTTCTTATTTTTGTGGCCCCGCCCTAAGCACTGCCAGTCCAGGTAGTTGCAGTGGATAAACCTTTGCTCGCACTCAGCAGAACGCTTCGGGTAGGGTCATATCGGGAACAGGCGGGACTTGCGCCTTCACTCGGTTCAGGTTATGAGGATGGTCTGGCCGGAATACAACAGGCGGGTTTCTTATCATTCAGGTAATACCAGATTCGGTTGATTCGTTACCGAATGGTAACGAATCAACAGGGCCGAAGTTATCCGCGTAGCGGAGGACGATACCGCCCCTGGATAAGGGAGACGCTTTCTTCGCCGACCGTTCGGGAGGGGTGTGCTCCAGGATTCAAAAAGACAACCTATGGGGTTTTTGATTTTGTAAACTGTCTTTTTGAATCCGGTATAACGCGCAACGCGCACGAAAGCGCTGGCACATCCGGCTCCGGCAGACCTTACAACAGAGCATTTTGAATCCGAAATTAGCGCAAAAAAAAGTGCCCAGCTCGGTTTTTGCTACTAATTCCTGCAGTAAAATATTGAGCAGACCGCGAAAGCTATTTGCGGGGCCGCTTGATGGTCTCGATGTGGGCCCCGTTGTGCAGCACAGCGGTAAAAAGCTCCCACAGGGGTACGGCCAGCTCGGGCTCGGTGGTGAGTTCGCTAAAGCGAAAATAAGCTGCGTCGCCCGAAGGCAGCACAAATGTGGGCGTGCCGAATACCCCCAGTTCCCCGGCCTGCTCCAGGTCGCGGGCGAGCTCGAGCCGCCGGTTTTCCTCGTCTTCCAGGTCGGCCATGAAGCGCTCCAGGTCCAGGCCGGCCCGGGCTACGGCCTCCACAAAGGTTTGGTCGTCGCCCAGTGGCCGCCGGTCCTGGTGGCGCAGCCGAAACAGCTCGAGGGCAAAGCGCAGGTGGGCCGCCTTCCCCTGTTGACGGGCCGCATGCGAGGCCAGAAAGGCCCGCAGGGATTTGGGCCCCTCCAGGGGCTGCTCGGCCAGCTTCCAGACCGGGGCGCTCTGCAGCAGACCCTGGTTTTCCGGGTGGTTGCCCTGCTCCAGGCTGTAGTGCCGCAGCTCCAGCTCCAGGCCCAGTTGGGGGGCCACCACATGAATCAGCTCAAGGCCCCGCCAGGCGAAGGGGCACAGGTAGTCGAGGTACAGCGTAACGGTCTGCATCGTCAATCTCCAAAATACTCGTAGGTGTAGGGGCCCTCCAGGCCCAGCATCAGGTCGAGGTTCTGCACCGCGGCCCCCGAAGCGCCCTTGCCCAGGTTGTCGAAGCGGGCTACCAGGAGGGCCTGCTCACGCGCGGGGTTCTCGAAGACGAAGAGCTCGAGCATATTGGTACCGTTGAGGGCCTGGGGGTCCAGTACCGGGTGGTGGGCCCCGTAGGTCTCCAAAGGCATCACCCGCACAAAGCGCTGACCGCGGTAGCGCTCAACCAGGGCCTCATGCAGCTCGGCCCCGCTGACTTTTTGGGGCAGGGCCCAAAGGTGGATGGGGATAAAGTCCAGCATGCCCTGCCGGAAGCGCCCCACTGCCGGTGTGAAGATGGGGGGATGCTCGAGGCGCGAGTAGAGGGTCATCTCGGGGATGTGTTTGTGGGTGAGCTCGAGGCCATAAGCCCGGTAGTCGCCAGCCAGGCGGTGCTCGCCCCGGCCCTCCATGGCCTCTATCAGTTGCCTCCCCCCACCAGAGTAGCCCGAGACGGCGTTCACCGAAGCCGCCAAACCTGCGGGCAAAAGACCGGCGTCCACCAGGGGCCGCAATAGGGCAATCACGCCGGTGGGATAGCAGCCGGGGTTGGAAACCAGGCGAGCCCGGCGAATATGTTCGGGTTGCGCAGGGGTTAGCTCCGGAAACCCATACACCCAGCCCTCGGTCACCCGGTGGGCCGAGCTTGCGTCCAAAATGCGGGTCTCGGGGTTTTCCAGCATCCCCACCGCGGCTTTGGCCAGGTCGTCGTGCAGGCAGAGGATGGCCACATCCACCGCATTCAACAAGCGCTTGCGCTCGTCTTCATCCTTGCGCTTAGCAGGGTCAATGGAAACCAGTTCGATATCGCTGCGGTGCTGCAAGCGCGCCCGAATCTGGAGGCCGGTGGTGCCCGCTTCGCCATCAATAAACACGGTGGGTTTTTTCATGTTCTTCCCCGCTAAAAGTCAGCTATCAGCTATGTGGAATGTTCAACTTGATGTATGCCTCAGGTTCCAGGTCAACCGTCAACCCCGCCCTTACCGAAGGGCCAACCGACTTTCGAAGGCAGGGGGGCTCATCGGGGTTTACACCCAGTTCCAGGAGCATGGTTCTCAGGCGAAAAACCACCGTCAGGGGCGATCCTTTGCGCGGCTAACCGACCTGCTTGCGAACGGGTTCAAAGAGCCCCACGTGCCTAGCTTAGCAGATGATAGAGCAGCGCTTTCTGCGCGTGCAGGCGGTTTTCGGCCTGGTCGAAGACGCGCGATTTCTTGTGCAGGGTAGCCTCCTCCACCACCTCCTCGCCGTAGTGAGCGGGCAGGCAGTGCAAGAAGATACCGTCGGGGTCAATCAGGTCGAGCATGGCCGGGTTCACCTGAAAACCGGCGAAGTCTTTGATTTTACGCTTCTGGCTGGCCTCGGCCTCCTGGCCCATCGAGACCCAGACGTCGGTATAGAGCACCTGGGCGCCCTCGGCAGCGGCGCGGGGATCATGGGTAAGGGTAATATCGGCCCCCAGCTTCAAAGCCTCCATGTAGATGACCGCGTTGGGCTCGTAGCCGCGCGGGGTGGCGATGGTGAGCTTTGCGCCCGACAGCACCGCACACTGGATATGGGCGTTGGCCATGTTGTTGCCATCGCCAATATAGGCTATTTTGAGCCCCCGGGTATCCGGGAAGGTTTCCTCGATGGTCTGGTAGTCAGCCAGCAGTTGCACGGGGTGCAGCAGGTCGGAAAGGCCGTTTATGACCGGCTTGGAAGCGTAATGGGCTAGCTCCTCGAGGGTGGAGTGCAGGTAGACCCGGGCCATGATGCCCTCCACCCAGCGCTCCAGGTTCAGGGCAATGTCACGCACCGGCTCGCGGGTACCCAGGCCAATTTCGGCGTTGGTCAGGTTGACCGCGTGGCCCCCCAGCTGGTTCATGGCCACCTCGAAGGTGGTGCGGGTGCGCAGGCTGGGCTTTTCGAAGATCATGGCTAAGGTCTGGCCCTCGAGGGGCCGCAACCCCTTGAACGCCCCTCGCTTCATGGCATGGGCCGTATCGAGCACCGCACGATATTCAGCCGGCGAAAGGTCGAGATTAGAGAGAAAATCGCGACCTTTCAGGCTGTGAACTGGCTTTATTGCTTCAACCACAGGCTGCCTCCGGGAATGCCTGATGCGCATAAAAACGCAGGCATGGGGTTTGATTATACAGGTTGGGAATATTCTGGCAAAAATCAGATGGTCTCGAGGGCCACCTCGACCATCTGATTGAAGGTCTCCTGTCTTTCTTGTGGCGTTGTTTTCTCACGGGTAATCAGATGGTCGCTGATGGTCAGGATACACAAAGCTTGCACCGCAAACTTGGCCGCCAGGGTGTAAAGCCCTGCGGCCTCCATTTCCACCGCTAGCACCCCAAACTGCGCCCAGATTTTGTAGGCGTCGGGCTGGTCGTGATAGAAGGTGTCGGTCGAAAGCACATTGCCCACCCGCACCGGCATCCCCCTGGCTTTTGCATGGTCATGGGCTCGCCGCATGAGCTCAAAGTCGGCAATGGGGGCATAGTTCTGACCGGCAAAGCGCAGGTTGTTGATGGAGGAATCGGTGCTGGCTGCCTGGGCTATAACCAGATCCCGAAGTCTGAGGTGCTCCGTAATGGCCCCCGCCGTGCCTACCCGAATGAGGGTCTTGCAACCATAAAACTGAATGAGCTCGTGGATGTAGATGCTGGCCGAGGGGATGCCCATTCCGGTGCCCTGTACGCTAACCCGTTTTCCCTTGTAGGTTCCGGTATAGCCAAACATATTGCGTACCTGGTTATAGAGCACTGGATTTTCCAGAAAGTTCTCGGCAATGTACTTGGCCCGCAAGGGGTCTCCCGGCAGCAGGATGGCTTCGGCAATGGCACCGGACGGAGCGGAGATGTGTGGCGTCATGTCTGTACTTTATCGTCTAGAGCAGATACCGTACATGGCTGCGGTTCGCTGGTTCGGGACCAAAGGTGGGCAAAGCCCCCCGTATTTCCGAAATTATTCGTCGGCCCAGTCCCCAAAGCCCTGATTATCGGACTGGCGCAGGATGGCGAGTTCGAACTGGGTGGGGTTCTGAGCATACAGGCGGGCCGTCTGGTAGTCCACCCGGCCCTTGTTGTACAGGGAGAGCAGGTTTTCGTCGAAGCTCTGATAGCCTTCCAGGCCCTGTTCGCGCAAAACCTCGCGCAGGCGGTCGGTCTGGCTGGGCTGCTTGAGGGCCTCGCGGATCCGGGGGGTCATGGTGATGACCTCGGTCACGGGCACCCGCTCGCCATCGGTGGTGGGTACCAGGCGTTGGTGGATGATGCCCAGGAGGCTTTCGGCCAGCAGCACCCGGTTGATGTTGCGTTCTCCCTGGCTGAAGAGCTCGAGCATCCGGTTCAGCACGCTGCTGCTGTCGCTGGAAACAAAGGTCGAGAGCACCAGGTGGCCGGTATAGACCGCATTGAGCACCGCCGAGGCAGTGGCCGGGTCGCGGATCTCGCCTATCACAATCACATCGGCATTCTGGCGCATGGCAGCCAGCAGGGCTTTTTCGTAGGAAACTGCATCGGAACCAATTTCGCGCTGGATGACCGCCGAGCGCTTGGGGCGGTGCAGGTATTCGATGGGGTCTTCGACGGTAACGATGACGCGGGTATGGTGGGTATTAATCTCGTCTACCAGACGGGCCAGGGTAGTGGATTTGCCGGCACCTATGGGCCCCGTGACCAGCACCAGGCCCCGGCGCTGGTCGCGGAAGAACTCGAGGTACTCTGCATCCAGGCTCACCTTGCTGAGGTCTTTGTCCTCGCTGCTCAGGGTATGCATCACCGCACTGATGGAACCCCGCTGGTAAAAGAGGTTCACCCGTAGCCGGGTCAGACCCGGCAGGCTATAAGCCACATCCACCTGGCGAAAGGTTCGCAGGCGGGCTTGTTGTTGGGGTGTGCACAGCTTCTCGACCAGGCTGGTGGTGAACTCCGGGGTGATGGCGCTCTGGCTCACGGTCTTGAGTTCGCCCCCGATCCGGGCCAGCACCGGCATTCCGGCGTGCAGGTGGATATCCGAAGCGCCTTTGTGTACAAGCAGGGTGAGCATTTCTTCAAAATGCATAGGCAATCAAGGGGAAGCCTATCACTTTTGGCGCAGTCCTGACGCTGTTTTCAAACCGTAGAGCGTTACGAATCTCCCTACCCTCCTTTAGGCAGCTATACCGATCGGTCTTTTAGAGCCTGCTAAGGAGCGATAGGACCTTAAAAAAACCCCCTTGCGGGGAGTGGGTGGTTTTTTGAAAAGTTCAGTCGAAGGAGAGGGTATTGGCCAGCTGTGCCACCGGACGACCGGTGATGCGCTGGACAGCTTCAGGAATCAGGGGCAGGATGATCTCGAGGGAATCCTTGCACCCCTGGGGGCCACCCGGCAGGTTAACGATCAGGGTTTTGCCCCGCACACCGGCTACCCCTCTGGAAAGGGCGGCCAGGGGGTTTTTCTTGTAGGCTTCCATACGAATCAGCTCGGCAATGCCCGGGGCTTCTTTTTCCAGCATGTCGCGGGTGGCCTCAGGCGCGTGGTCGCGGTTGCTCAGGCGGATGCTGCCGTTGGTCAGGATCAGATCCAGTCCGTCGCGGTCTGTCCACAAGCGCAACATGCGCTTGATCTGGGCGGGCTCGTCGGGGATAATCTCATAGTTGGTAATTTCGTAGGGGCCAAAGGCCAGGGTTTCGCGCAGCACCGCGTAGGTGCGGTCTTCGACCTCGCCACGGGCTTCGCGGTCGGATATGGTGAGGATGCCGACTCGAATCATTTGCTACCCAGTTTAGACCACAAAGATGATAGTTTTGGGTTATATGTGGCACGAGAGCGTTATACTGGAGGGCCGTTTTATTAAACTTGAGCCCCTGAGCCTGGAGCACGCCCCCGCCCTGCTCGAGCACTTCGACGCGGAGATGGTGCAGTACATGAGCAATGCCCCCCGGGAAGCCACCCTGGAGGCCATGCAAAACTACGTCCGGTCGCTGCTTTCGGCCAAAGACCGGGTCAATTGGGCCATCTTCGACAAGGCCAGCGGCCAGATGGCGGGGCGTACCGGCTATGTGCGGGTCAACCCTGAGTACCGCTCGCTGGAAACCACCACCTGGATTTTCACCCCTTTTCAAGGGGGTTATACCAATATCGAAAGCAAATATCTGCTCCTTTGCCATGCCTTCGAGAAACTCAAGGTCATCCGGGTACAGTTTCGGGCCGATGCCCGCAACAGCCGCAGTTGCAAAGCCATCGAAAAGCTGGGGGCCACCTTCGAGGGTATCCTGCGCAAAGACCAGATTTATCCCAACGGCGTCATCCGCAACACGGCGGTTTACTCCATCATTGACGACGAGTGGCCTCAGGTCAAAAAGGGGCTCGAGGCCAGGCTTTACCGACTATAGGCGAAGGGTCAGCCATCTGGAATGACCCCCTGCTTTATGGCTGGCTCCGTCTGCGGGGATGGATTCCCCTTCTAACCCAGATTGCCCGGTTTCAACGGTATACGATAAAATGCAAGCAAGCGTCGGCCGTTTGAGCAGTGCGGGTCTTTGATAGTAAACCTGCCTGACGTCTGCAATTGGGGGGAGCGCATGCACCTAACCAGCATTCCCATTTACGATCACCACGCGTATTCGTTGTTCAAAGAGGAACGCTGGCGGGCCGAACCGCTCGAGCACTACTTCACCCAGAACCCAAGCCCCGAGATGCTCCCCTTTGTGCGGGACAGCCTTTTTTTTCGCCGCAGCCTGCGCGACCTGGCCGAGTTTTTTGGCTGCGAACCCAGCCTGGAGGCCCTCGAGGAGACTCGTCGGCGGCACAACTACCCCGAACTGGCCCGCTGGCTCTTTGCCGAGGCCAACATCTCGCACCTGCTCATTGAGGACGGCCAGAGCAGTGAAGACCTGTGGCGTGCGGAGACCTATGCCCCACACCTGGCCTTGGGGGTAGGGCGGATTGTGCAGCTCGAGGCCGAGCTGGAGAAACTGCTGGACCATCACGACAGCGCGAGCCGACTTCTACAGGCCTTTGAAGCCCACCTGCGCGGGCTGGCTCCCTCGGTGGCCGCCTTCAAGAGCGTGGTGGCCTATCGCAGCGGCCTGGATGTCGGGCGGCACAATCTGGTCGAACTCGAGCGGGCCTACAGCGAATTGCGCCGCAGCCTGACCTCCAGTCAAACCCCGCGCATCACCAGCAAGCCCCTGCTGGATTCCATGCTGTGGATGGCCCTCAAGGTAGCCAGCGAAACAGGCAAGGTAGTACAGTTTCACACGGGCTATGGCGATCCCACCCTGGATATGCGCCTGGCCAATCCCCTCGGGCTGCGCACGGTGCTGGAGGCCCCTGAACTGCATGGGCAAAAAATCGTCCTGCTACACAGCTATCCCTACGTGCGGGAGGCAGGCTATCTGGCCAGCAGCTACCCTGGCGTTTACCTGGACCTGGGGCTCACCATCCCCGCCGGAAGCGTACATGCCATGCGCACCGCCCTGCATGAGGCTACCCACCTGGCTCCCATCAGAAAGGTGCTCTTCTCCACCAGCGCCCGTCACAGCCCCGAAATGTTCTGGATTGCAGCTCGTTGGGGACGGCGCATTGTGGCGCAGGTACTGGAGCAAGCCGTCTACAACGGCGACCTCACCAACGAGGAAGCCGAATGGGCCGCCCAGCGCATCCTCTCCCTCAATGCGGCCGAGCTCTACGGCACCTTTGCCAGCCATCCTACCGAGCCAATGGTGTCCCTGTGTTAGATAAAAGCGGTCCTGGTAAGCTGCGCTACCCCGAGTTTGTTCGAGCGGCTCCTACGAATAGTCGGTACAGGGGGTTTTGCTGTGTCGGATACCATTCGCCTCACCGTAGGAGTAGCCGCCTGGAAACTGGAAAACATGCGTCTGGGCGCAGACGCATTCTCGTTTTCGCGGGCGGCCACGTCTGTGAAGACCGCCTTAACAACTACTGGCTACTCTCAGGCAGTCTGACCCTGACCAGCGCGCCAGGTTCCACCTGGTTCTGGACAAACCAGCCCCGAGGCACCTCGAGCACTTGCCGGTAGACCACCCCTGGATCGTAGCTACGGCAGCCTTTGCCCTGGGGGGGTGTCGGGCAGGGCTCCACATCCAGAATGGTCAGGATTTTCCCCTGGCTGTCCAGAAAAGCCACCGACGCTGCGGTTTTGAGGCCCAGGCCCGTCCAGCCATCGTCGCGAGCCTGTGGAAAGCGATACAGAATGCCCTGGTTCGCTTTCAGGTTTTGCCGGGGAAAGGCCTCGAGTTGCCGGGGGTTGCTGACTTTGTAGACCGGCAGTTCCAGGGTACCTCTGGCGCTCGAGATGGTGACCACGGTTCGGGGTACAAGTGGCATGCGTTGTTGCGCTGGGCGGTTGAGGATCTGGCCTGCCAAAAAATAGCCTGTGGTAGACAGGGCTACCGCCAGGGCAATCAGCCCCAGGCCGTAGCCACGAATACGTCCGAAGCGGTTCATGGATTGGGTACAACTTCAATCTCGAACAAGAAGGGCCAGAGTTTCCCGGTCACGAAAACGCGGCGGTTCTGGCTGTCGTAGGCGATGCCGTTGAGCACGGCGTCGGGGTCGGGGTTGCGGGCCAGGGCCAGCAAGGCGAGGCCAGTCAGGTCGAGCCAGGCTTCCACGTTGCCGCTCTGGGGGTTAATGATGGCAATGCGGTTGGTCTGCCAGACATTGGCCCAGATGCGCCCCTGGATGTACTCGAGCTCGTTGAGCCGCGTCACCGGCTGCCCCCCTGCCCGTACCGTAAGGGTACGCTCGGGCCGCAGGGTACGCGGGTTGAGAAAGAAGAGCTGTGCGGAGCCATCCGACATGATGAGCCGAGCCCCGTCGTGGGTCAGGCCCCAGCCTTCGGTCTGGTAGGTAAAGCGCCCCACCGGAATAAAGTTCAGGTCGTAGATGAAACCCTCCTGGTTCTGCCAGGTGAGTTGGTAAAAGCGGTTCTGAAACAAGGTAATACCTTCCCCGAAATATTTCTGGGCCAGTGAACGGCTTTGTAGCACCCGCCCGGTCTTGAGCTCCACCTTACGGATGCTGGACTGGCCGTAAAGGCCGGTGCCTTCATATAAAAAGCCGTTGTGGTAGATGAGCCCCTGGGTAAAGGCGGTGGGGTCGTGGGGGTAGGTATTCACCACCCTGAAGCCCCACACCGGCACCTGGGGCTGGGCCAGGGCCATACCCAGCAGAAGCCAGAGGAATAAAAAAGCGCGAAGCACGCCTTTACCTTACCGCAAGGCCCCAAAGATGAATGAGATCAGGGTCAAGCCATTCCTCTTTCCTCCAGGTAGCGGCGCAATTTTGCTTGAACTTCGTTAGCATATGGCTTCTCTACATCCAAAACAACGAACCGATCGCTTTCTTGCCGGGCAAGCTCCAGGAAGCCATCTAAAACCTTTTGATGAAATGCCAGTTCCTCGGCTTCAAACCGATCCGGTTCGTTAGACACCCGCCGATGTTTTGCCCGCCAAAGCCCAAGCCGGGGCGAAATCTTAAAGAGGAACGTAAGGTTTGGCTTTAGTTCTCCTAAGAAACCACTAGAAACAGCTCTGAGCCAGTCCAAAGAAAGCCCCCGGCCATACCCTTGATAAGCCAGCGAAGAGTCTAGCCAGCGGTCACAAAGCACCACCGCCCCCCGGGCAAGGGCTGGACGTATGACCGTTACGGCGTGCTCGGCGCGGTCAGCGCTATACAGCAAGAATTCCGTCTCTGGCTGCATGGGTCTCGTAAGAATCAACTTGCGCAGCTCAGTGCCCAACTCGGTGCCGCCCGGTTCTCGAGTTAGCACAACCTCACGGCCTTTTCGCCTGTACCAGTCAGCCAAAAGCTGCGCTTGGGTAGACTTTCCGGCACCCTCGGGGCCTTCAAAAGTAAGGAAGAGGCCCTTCACCAACCCTCCCCAATAAGAGTACCCATCTTCATAACCCCGTCGGGTGGGCCAAAAACACCCAGGGCAGGCCAAACTCCTCTTCCAGCCGGGCGGCCAGGGCCTTGACCCCGAAGGTCTCGCTATCGTAGTGGCCGGCAAAAATCACGTTGAGGCCCAGTTCGAAGGGCTCGTGGTAGTGGGCGTGCGAAGGCTCGCCGGTGATGTAGAGGTCACAGCCAAGGGCATTGGCCAGGCCCACATCGCCCGCCCCACCCCCGGAGACAACCCCCAC
>NZ_QWKY01000063.1 GCF_003574035.1 Meiothermus hypogaeus
CCCAGCAACGCCCCCGCCAACGTCCGCACTATCTCCACCCCCACCACCCGCTTTAACGACGGCTGGGTGGCCACCATCGAAAACGGCTTCGTGCGGGTGGCCAAGGGCGACGTGGTAGTGCTGCTGTACCACGGGACGCCGCTGCCCGAAAGCATGTGGGTAATGGGCAACGAGCAGGACAGGGTCAACTACTACTGGAGCCGCCTGGTGGCCCCCCGCTACCGGGTGGACGAGCTCAAAGTGTTCAAGAACGACATCTGCTATTTCTGCCTCTATTTTGGCGAGGGCAGCGCCACCGAGCTGACCACCGGGGCCCGCAAGCACGTGGCGCTGTACATCGGCTTCGACAAGGGTCTGGGGTATGCCATCCAGGTGGTGGCCCCCAGCTTTGCAGCCTTCCAGAAGGAGTTTCCCAACATCGAGTCAGTGGGCAAGATGTACGGCTACAACAAGTTCGCGGTCAAGGCCGCCGACCTGACCGGCAAGTGGACCTCCAGCACTTCTGCTGCCGGGCAGTACTACAACTCGGTCACGGGGGCCTATGCCGGCATGAACGCCGTGAGCATGGCCAACACCTTCACCTTTAACCGCGATGGAACCTATAGCTCTACCCACAACGGGGCCAGCGGCTTTGTGGGTTCGCAGCAGTTTTACTCGCAAAAATACCAGGGCCGCATGACCCTGAGCGACTGGCGCCTGACCCTGACCAACCGCTTCAACAACAAGACCGAGGTGTTCGAGGCCTATTTCGAGATGACCGGGGCCGGGCCGCTATTGCACCTGGTTCAGGTGGATGCCAGGGGTATGCACTACCGGCTGATGCGGGAGTAGCTAGCCCGCTACGCCTGCAAGCTGCCAGTCTGCCTCGAGATGCTGGGGTGGGGTGGTATGCAGCAGTTCGTTCAGGCGCGCCAGGGTCTCGAGGCCCTCCTCGCGCAAAGCCTCGCGCACTCTGGTTTTGTCGGGGTAAAAGCGCAGGGGGTGCTGCCACACCGCCCGGCCCGCCAGGTAGCCGCGAGCACCGGCATTTAGGGCAGCCTCCAGCATCTGCACGAACTGATCGGCCCCCAGGCCCCCCGAAAGCAGCAGCCAGGGGGCGGGCAGCTTGCTGTACTCACGCATGTCGGCTTCCAGGTCTTCCAGCGAATAGCCGCTGCCCCCAAACTCCCTCACCAGGCTGGCCGCCCCGGGGAAAGCCAGCTTGTAGAGATCCACGTGAAAGCCAGGGTCTGCGAAGGCAGCAGCAATCTCCAGCGACATCTCGCGCAGTTTGGCGTTGTAGGTAGCCTCGTCCTCGCCGGGGAGGGGGTAGGGCAGCACCTCGAAGATGAACAGACGGTCGGCTTTTTTGCAGGCTTCACCCACCTCGCGCACCAGATTCAGCTGGTGCTCCACCACCTCGGGGGGGGCGTCGGGCCGGTGCCAGGCCAGGAGTTTCAGGCCATCGGCCCCCATCCGCACAGCCTGTTCCACGCTCCAGCCCGGAATCACAGCGCTCTTGCGCCAGCCCCCCTCCACGGTTTCGAAGCGGTGGTGCTCGAGGGTCAGCATCAGGCCGGTCTCGCGCGGCAGGGTGGGCATGGCCGCCGGAAAAGCATAGTGCGGGTCTATCAAAATGCCGGTCACGGCGCGGCCCAGGGTCTCGGCCAGGAGGCCCTTCAGCTCCGTCACTTCGGGCCCTACCTGTTCGGGGTCTCGGCCCAGGGCTTTCGCCACCAGGTGCATCAGGGGGGGTCGCTGGTCAATGGCCAGGGTGCCAAAGCGCATGGCCCCATCGCCAATGCGGGCATACGCGCGGGCTTTCGCCGGGGTGGTTTTCATAGTCCTCCTATAGGTTTTTTGATTAGTGAAAAATTTATGCTCACAGCCTTAGCCCGAAGAAGCCAGCAAAGCCTGCACCTCGGGCCGGCGTGGGGGGGCGGCATTGGCGCAGTGCAGGGCTGCTACCGCGCTGGCGAACTCGAGCGCCTCCACATTCCCTTTGCCCTCGGCCACGGCCAGCGCAAAGGCCCCGTGGAACACATCGCCCGCCCCGGTGGTGTCCTGGACGTGTACCCGGTGGGCTGCTACCTGTCCTCCCACATAGGCCACCCCCTCGGCCCCCAGGGTAATGGCGGCAAACACCCCCAGGGCCTGCAAGCGGGCCAGCAGGGCCTCGACCCCCCCCAATTTGGCGGCCAGTTCCTCCGAGGCCACCACATGGGTGGCGACCTGGGTCAGCATCCAGTCGTCGTCGCGGTCTCGGTCGAGGTCGAGCACCACCGGAATACCGCGCTCCCGCGCGGCCTGGCCCAGCCCATACCCGGCGGAAGCCCAGCGCCCATCCAGGAGCACGGCCCCCACCCCCTTGAGCAAGCGTTCTTCACTCAATACCAGCTCCTCGGGCAGGGCAGGCCGGTACGGAAAAATGTAGCGTTCGCCCTCTGGCGTCACCAGCACTGCCGAAACCGGGGTGGCCGCGCCCAGCTGGAAATGGGTCTTGACCCCCTCGGCCTGCAGCATCTCCTCCAGGCGCTCGCCGGCGGCATCGTCGCCCCGGCGGCTCAAGAGGTGAGCTTCGGCCCCCAGCCTTGCCACCGCCACCGCCGCTACCGCAGCCGGGCCCCCAATGGTCTCGCGGTAGGCCCGCACCCCGGTACGGCTTTCGCGGGGGGGAAACTCTTCAATGTAGAAACGCTGGTCCAGGTTGGCCCAGCCCACGGTCAGCACCCTCACCATACCAGTCTGCGCTCCTCCGGACGGGCGGGCAGCACCTCGAGGCCCAGCCAGGTGCACATCTCCAGCAGGGCCTCCTCGTGGGCGCCCATACCCACCGCCATGTGGTGGGGGATGCGGTGGTTGAACCAGCTAGCCAGAAACTGCCGGGGTGTGAGGGGCTCGGCGGCCCAGGTGGGGCGGGTCAGGTAGCCCGAGTCGCCGTCGTAGCCCTTCTCGCCATTCAGCAGGCCCCCGTGCACCACGGCTTTGCCACCGGGCAGCAAACGCAAGCCGCTGATGGGCCCGGCCCGAAGGGACATGTCGCGCACGGCGGGCAGGTTGCGGTTGAAGTGCGGCACCAGCCGGGTAGGGCCCCCGGCCCAGGCTTGCGGGGCCTCGCCCCCGTGCCAGAGCAGTATGCCTTTGGGCGAGAAGTGCGAGATGTCCAGTAAGATGGCCGGCTGGCCCGAGACGGCCCGCAGCGCCAGCAGGCTGGCCAGGCCCAGCACATCGCCCTCAGGAGCAAAGGTATAGCCGCGGTCGGCCAGGCGAGCCATGGCCGCGTAGGCCATCACCCCCACTTTGTCGGGAATTTCGGGCCATTCGCGCAGGGCTACCCCGTCGTAGGGCTGAGCCAGTTTTTCTAAGGCCAGCTCGAGGCGAAACAGCTCGCGCAGCGCCTCCACCGGGTACTCCGAAAGCTCGCGGAAGGCTGCCGCCTGCTCCGCCACTGCAGCCTCCGGCACCGCCGCCAGCGCATCCCATAGCTCAGTCAGCTCGGCCTTCTCCACCGTCAGGCCGGTCTGTGGCATGGCGGCAAAGGCAAAAAAACCCGGCGCATGGCCGCCCAGGGCGAGCACCCGTCCCTCGCGGAGCACCCGGGCCCCCCGCAGGGCATCCAGGGTGAGCTTCAGGCGGGCCTGGAACCAGGAATCCTCGGCGGATCCATAAAACCATTTGGTCGGTTTCTGGGCCAGTGAAAC
Source organism: Meiothermus hypogaeus (assembly GCF_003574035.1). GTDB lineage: Bacteria > Deinococcota > Deinococci > Deinococcales > Thermaceae > Meiothermus > Meiothermus hypogaeus. The sequence goes on from NZ_QWKY01000063.1 coordinate 3,681, forward strand.
CCCCAGGTTGAGGCCGCAGATGGCGTTCTGCGGCAAGGGACCGCTCTCCCACACCTCGGGCAGCGCCCAGAGTCCAACCGGGATGGGCAATTCCAGCAGGGGCAAGAAAGCGTCGCCGGTGGCAAAGGTCACGTGCTGCACCAGCAGTAAGTCGAGCCGGGCGGCCCGGGCGGCCCGGGCGGCCACCTCGGCCTCGGTAGCATCGGCCACCGGCTCGGATACGTAGGCCAGCTCGAAGCCCAACTCCTGGCCCAGCCTTTCCAGGGCCTGGCGGGAGGTGTGCTCGAGGCCAAGCCGCGCCCCCCGAAAGAGGGGCCGCACGATGGGAACTAAACCGATTCGTAACATAATCAGGTAGAAGCAACGTTTTTGGCTATTGGCTATGGGCTATAGACCCCAGACCCTTAGCCCTTCACCCCGCCCTGGGTCAGGCCACCCACCACCCGCTCCTGGAAGACAGCAATCACCAGCGCCACCGGCACCAGGGCCACCACCAGTGCCGCCGAGATTAAGGGCCAGGGGAACACATATTCGCCCTGGTAAAGCTGGATACCCACCGGCAGGGTTCGCATAGCCTTGGCCGGTAGTAGGGTGGAAGCCAGCAAGAACTCGTCCCAGCTATTGACAAAGGCCAGGATGGCCGCCGTAAAAACCCCCGGGGCTGCCAGCGGCACCACCACGTGCCACAAAGCCCCCAACCGGGTACTGCCATCTACCATAGCGGCGGACTCGAGGTCGCGCGGGATACCCGCAAAAAAGCTCACCAGGGTAAGGGTAGCCACCGGCAGGGAAAGGGCCGCGTGCGGCAAAATGAGGGCCAGATACGTATTGCGCAAGCCCAACTCTACAAAAATCTGATAGAGCGGCACCATCAACGAGGCCACCGGAAACATCGAAACCCCCACCAGCAGCGATAAAATCAGGTTGCGACGCGGTACATGCAGCCGGGCCAGGGCATAGGCCGCCAGGCTGGCCACCCCCACACAAAGCAACGTAGAGAAACCCGCCACGACCAGGCTATTCAGGAAGTAGCGGGCCAGCGGCTGCTCGCGAAAGGCCTGCACGTAGTTTTGCAGGGTGGGATTCTCCGGCCAGTAGGTAATGGGAATTCGGGTCAGCTCGGCTTCTCCTTTTATGGAGGTCATAAAAATCCATAGGGCCGGGAAAAATCCGTTTAGCACCACAATAGCTGCTGCAAGCCAAAGCCAGATACGTGGGTTGTTAATTTTCATACTCCCCCCCTGGCCATGAAGAAAAGCCACCCAGGACCCCTCATTTCCCCAAAGCAACGGTTGCCGCTAAGGTTCTTTCGGTACTTCACGGCTATTTTTCTATGGCTCTCCCATTTTTTCTCGCTTATAGCAAAAAGCAAGCCGCTGCCCACGCATAGCTGCACCCAGGGGGCCGTACCACCGACCAAACCCCGGCACATCCGGGCACTGCGAACGGTGTCCAAACGAACTTGTGGCAAAGGTGTTCTGGCCATAAAAAGTAAACTTACCGCAACCTTTGGCCCCGTGAGCAAAAGCACTTTAGTCATCTGCACCCCGAATGTAGCGCAGATAAATAACGGTAATGACCATGCTGAGCAAAAAGAGTAGCACGGCTAGCGCTGAGCCATAGCCGAAGTTGAGGTTCTCGATACTGGTCACCCGCACGTACATGGCCAGGGTCTCGGTGGCATTGCCGGGCCCGCCCTTGGTCATGGCGTAGGGAATGTCGAAGGTTTGAAAGGCTGTGATAGTTCGGAAAATCATGGCCACCAGAATCGCCGGCGTCAGAAGCGGCAGGGTAATGCGCCAAAACGACTGCCAGCGACTTGCGCCGTCTACCTGAGCCGCTTCGTAGAGCTCTTTGGGAATGGTCTGCAAACCTGCCAGCAAAATGAGGGCCACAAAGGAGCTGGTCTTCCAGATGATGGTAAAGCAGATGGCTATAAAAGCCAGATCGGGCTTGAAAAGCCAAAACTGGCGCTCGCCACCTAAGCGCATAATCCAGTCGTTGACCACACCGTACTGACTGTCGAAAAACCACTGGAAAATAAGGCCCACAAAAACCAGCGGCAGGGCCCAGGGCAGAAGCAGCCCCAGGCGCACCGGCCACTTCACACGGAACGGCAGGTTGGCCAGTAGGGCCAGCAATAGCCCCACCAGCAGGGCCCCCGGTACGGTTATTAGGACAATCAGGACGGTGTTCTTCAAGGCGTTCCAGAAGCGCGGGTCTTCAAAGGCAGCCGCGTAGTTGGCCAAACCGATAAAGCTGCCTTCGGGACCCAGGGTGAGCTGGAACTGAAAAAAGCTGGTGTAAATAAGCCGCACCACTGGATACAGCGCCACGAATCCCAACAACAGCCCTGCAGGAAGCAACAGCCAGATGGCCAGGGCTCGTTCGGACATATCGCCGAAACTTCGCCGGTACGGTTTACCAGGTGCAGACACAGCTTTCCTCCTGAGGAAGCGACCTCGAGCCGCACCAAGCGTGCATGAATGCGGCTCGAGGCGCAGGTCAATGGACTAGCGGTAAATGGCGCGCAGTCCGTCAATTACTTCTTTTGCAGCCGCATCTGGGGTTTTGATGCGGGCCAACACCGCGTTAAGCGCTTTGCGCATCACATCGGCCACCTCGGGGTAGCGCGGGTGCACCGGCCGAGCCCGCGCCGCTTGCACCACCGGCAGGGCATCGGCAAACCAGGGATTGGCTTTTAGCACATCGGCATCGCGGTAGAGCGAGGGGAAGACGGGCAGGTTGGAGGCATCGATGGCCAGGATTTTTGAGACTTCCGGGCTCGAGAGGAAGCGCACGAGCTTGTAAGCCTGCGCCTTGTTCTTGGAAAAATCAGAGATGGTCCACTGCCAACCGCCTAAACAGGAAGCCGAACGCCCGCCCTCAAACCGGGGCAGCGGAACCACCCCAATCTTGCCCTTGACCTGGCTATCGGCATCGTTTTGGAATCTGTTCCAGGCATAGGCGAAGAGGGTGCCAAAAATCCAGCGACCGGCCTGCATCTCCTGGCGGATGGTGTCCTGGGCCTTCTCGGCCATGTTGGGCGGGGCCACTTTGTGCTTGTCCATCAGATCCAGCCAGAACTGCAAGGAAGCGCGGGCCTGTGCCTCGGTCAGCACCAGCTTGCCCCCTTCGTCCACGTCGCCCCCGGCTGCCCAGATAGGCAGGAGGAAGCTGCACACCGTACCTTCAGAGATGTTGCCCATGAAGCCAATGCCGTTGAGGTTGGGGTTGCGCTCACCCGCCAGGATGGTCTGGGCCTGCTTGATGGCCTCATCCCAGGTTACGGGGGGCTTCAGACCGTACTTTTCCAGGAGGTCTTTGCGGTAATACAAGAACTGGGCATCGGCAAAACTCGGCAAGGCCACCAGGTTCCCGCCGATGACATTGGCCTTGGCATAGGCCGGCAGGTACTGCTGCAGCAGGGCTTGTCTGGTAGCGGACGGCAGGTATTTGTCCAGGGTATCGGCCCATTTGGCTGCGGCATACTGCGCGGGCCGGATAACATCAATCAGAATCACGTCGATGCTGGGATCGCGCGAGGCCAGCACGGTGGTCAGGTATTGTTGCTGTTGATCGGAAGTAGCGCCGCCCACCTCCACATCCACCCGCACGCCGGGGTTGCGCGACTGATAGAGGTCGAAAATTTTCCGCATCACATCCGGGCGCTGCTGCCCCCCCACAAACACCCGCAAGCGGGTTTGCTGAGCCAGCGCAGTGGACATCACCAGCACAGCGACCAGTAGCCAAAAAAGCTTCTTCATGTGTTTCCTCCTCCTTGTAGACGCATGCCTAGTTTACCCAGTTCGGCCTGAAGTGTCTCGTTAACTTCTACTCCTTCTTGCATGGCTTTCCCTCGTAAAGCGGCTCGGCGAGCGCCGGGAATCCGGCCTCCGGCCGCTTCAAGAGCCTTAATCAGTTGGGCCACCCGCGCCGCATAACCCGCGCCGAATGCGCTGGGCTCGAGCCCCATGAGCAACAACCCCGGCTTGGCCGTCTGCTCAGGGGGCATCCAGGGCAAGGGCAGGTCGGGCGAGAGCACATCTCCCGCCAGCGCCCCGGCCAGGATTTCCACCAGCACCGCCAGCGCGAACCCCTTCCCGTCCCCGATGGGAATCAAGGAGCCTTCCAGAGCGGCTTTGGCATCGGTGGTCGGGCGGCCTTCTTTGTCGAGCGCCCAGCCCTCCGGAATGGCCTCGCCTTTCTTGGAGGCGGCGATAATCTTACCGCGGGCCACCACCGAGATGGAGGTGTCAATGATGACGGGTTGGGGGTCGGCAGGGGCCCCCAGGGCAATGGGATTGGTGCCGAGCACCGGCCCCGGTGCAATGGCGGGTGGGGTGTTGGCAAAGGCCAGGGCCACCAACCCCTGCTGGGCCAGCCGGCCCACGTAAGCCGACAAGACCCCCGAATGCCCTGCGCCGCGCACGGCCAGGGTTGCACTCCCCTGCTCTCTGGCCATCTGGGAAAGCACCCGTACTGCAAACAACCCGGCCACCGGCCCCGGCGCACCGTCGGCGTGCAGCACCGCCACCGAGGGCCGGGTGCGCTCCAGGCGCATCTCGGGCCTGGGGTTGAGCCCGCCAGCCTGGAGTTGAGCGGTGTACTGGGCCATGCGGGTAAGGCCATGCCCCACATTGCCCTCGATTTCGGCCTCGAGGATCACCTCGGCCAGCTCGTCGGCGTGGTCGAGGGCCAACCCCAGGTGATGGAAGTGGCTCGAGACCGCCCGCCTGAGTTCGGGATAAGGAACCTTCATGCCACCCCCAATAGGTTCAACACCCCTTCGGCCACCCGCAGCCCCACCGCTTCCTGGGCCTCGGCGGTCAGACCGGCCACATGGGGGGTTATCCACAGGTTATCCACACCCCGCAGCACATGCTCCGCCGGCAGGGGCTCGGGGTCTACCACGTCCAGCACCGCCCCGGCCAGATGCCCCGAGCGCAGGGCCGACACCAGGTCGGCCTGGCTGACCAGCTCTCCCCGGGCGGTGTTGATGAGATAGCTCCCTTTGGGCATGGTTGCCAGGGTCTCGGCCCGGATGAGTTCTCTGGTTTCGGGGGTCAGGGGCGCGTGCAGCGAGAGAAACTGGGCCGAGCGCAGCACCTCTGCGGTGGAGAGCAGCCGAATCTCCAGGTCCTCCACCGCACTCTCCCAGGGCAGGCGCATGGGGTCGGCGGCCACGACGTTCATGCCGAAAGCCCGGGCCCGCTTGGCCACCCGCAGCCCCACCTCGCCCAGGCCCACCAATCCCAGGGTTTTGCCTGCAAGCTCGAAGCCCCCAAACGCGGCGCGGTTCCAGCCGCCCCCGGCCACATGGGCTGCGCCACCAGCCAGGTTACGGGCCAGGTGCAGCATAGCCGCCAGCACATACTCGGCCACGGCGTTGGCGTTAATGCCGCGGGCAAAGTAAAGCTGCACCCCAAAGGTTTTGAGGTCGGGCTGCACGATGTTGTCCAGGCCCACCCCCAGCCGCCCCACCACCTTGAGGTTCGGCGCGGCGGCCAGCAGGTCGGCATTCACCAGGGTCTGGTTGCGCACCACCAGGGCCGTTGCGTTCGCCAGCTTGGCCTTGAGGGCCGCACGGTCTTTCCAGAGGTTGGGATCGTAGAAGACCTCGAGGCCCCCCTGCTGAAGGCGTTCCAGACCGCTGGGTGTGATGAACTCGCAAACGATAATCATGGCAAAAGTGAATGCTCTGAGTTGAAAGCGCGAAGCCTTGTGCCTTCGGCTTTAGGCGCTTGGGTACAGCTTCGTGATCACGAACTCGTTATGCCGCAGCAACTCCGCAGCGGTCAGGCGTCCGTTGGCGGTACGCACAAACACATCCAGGATGCGGTCGGCAGCCTGATCCAGGTTGATATCGCCTACCAGCAGGTCGGGCAGCTTCACGTCGATGTGCTCGCTCATGGTGGCGCAGGTGATGGGGTTGGGCGAGACCTTAATGACAGGGATAAGGGGATGCCCCACGATGTTGCCCTGACCGGTAGTGAAGAAGTGCAGCACGCTGCCCCCCGCCGCACACAGCGTGACCTGTTCGGCCCCCGCCGAGGAGCTATTCATAAAGACCAAGCCCTGGCCGGGCTTGACCGGCTCGGCGTAGTTAAGCACTGCGTTGACGGGACGGGTGCCGGTTTTCTGGATGTTGCCCAGGGCTTTTTCCTCGATGGTAGAAAGACCCCCGCGGATGTTGCCCTCGGTCGGCTGGGAACCCAGCAGGTCTACGCCTTTAGCTTCGATCATCTGGATGTATTCGTTGTAGATCTGCATGAACTTGCGCTTGAGGGCAGGGGTGGCGCAACGGTTGGCAATCAGGTGCTCACCGCCGGTCAGCTCGGAGGTCTCGCCAAAGATGACCGAGGCCCCCATATCCACCAGCCGGTCTACCGCCCGGCCCTGGGCTTTGTTTCCGGCCAAGCCCAGGGTGGGGTCAGACTCGCCGCACTTGATGGAGAGCACCAGCTCGGACACCTGAATGGGCTCGCGCCGCAGCTCGGAGGCATCCTGCACCATCTGGTAAGCTGCCCGGCTAGCTGCATTAATCACGTTGAGGTCGCCGTGGCGCTCGATGGAGAAGGTCTCCACGGGCTTGCCGGTTTTGGCGATGGCCGAGGCCACCCGGTCGGTCCACTTGGGCTCGATACCAATCACCACCACCCCGTGCACGTTGGCGTTGGCCCCGTGGCCCGAGAGGGTGCGGAAGGTGAGCTCGAGGTCCTCGCCAAACTGCAAGCGCCCGTAGGGGTGGGGCAGGGCAGTAGTACCGTTGATGAGCCGGGCTACCCCCTCGGCCGCGGCGTTGGAAAGATCGTCTACCGGCAGGATAAGCACATGGTTGCGTACCCCCACAGCCCCGTTGGGACGGCGGTAGCCCGTGAGCTGTAAGCCTCTAGAAACGTTTTTCCTGGGCATCAGCGGCCTCCTTTCGCCCGGGGCTTGGCGCTTTTGGCTTTTGCTTTTCCATAATCCCAACGCAGGGTGCGGATGTTGTGCACGTGTACATAACCACCCTTTTGAACCGCCTGGGTCATCCTGCCCACTTTCTCGCCATACTCGATAACCACATGGCCCTCCGGCATGTCCTTGAGGGCAATTTTGTGTCCCAGCGGAACGTCTTCCAGCAGCTTTACTTTGTGCGCTTTGCCACCCTCGAGGCTCTGGATGGTAAGTTCCTCGCCGGCCTTTAAGTCGGCCACCGCAACCGCCACATCATCGGTACTTTTATGCGCCAAAGCTCTATGTGCCACAGATCCTCCTTTGCTTTGAATGGGATTTTATATCTAAAATCTTTTATGGTCAATGTGCTAAACTGACCCTCAAGGATGACCCTGAATCGCACCACCCTGAACCGCGAAGCCTACAAGGCACTCAGGCAAGCCATTCTGTCTCGCAAAATCCCTCCGGGACAAAAATTAGTGGTACGGGTACTGGCCGAAGACCTGGGGCTCTCCCCCACCCCGGTCAAGGAAGCCCTGAGCGCCCTGGAGCGCGAAGGGCTGGTCGTAGCGGTGCCCCACCGGGGCTACTTTGTTCTGGAGCCGAGCCTGGAAGACGTGCGGGAAATCTACAGCCTGCGCGAGGTGCTGGAAGGGCTGGCCGCCCGGCTGGCTGTAGAGAACGACGGGAAGGCCCTTTTGCGGAGGCTCGAGCGGCTCTTTGAAAAACAAGGTGAGGCTGCCGAGCAAGGCGACATAGACACTTATGGCGACCTCGACCTGGCCTTTCACCGCACCATCTGGGAAGCCTCGGGCAGCAAGCGCCTGCTGGCCACAGCAGAGACCATCGACGGCCAGATTCGCATGCTGATCAACAGCTCAGCGGCTATCCCGGGTCGCCTGCCACTCTCCCGCGCCGAGCACAAGGCCATCTTGCAGGCTGCCCGAGATAAAGACCCCGAAGCCGCAGAAACCGCCATGCGAACCCACGTGCGCAACGCGGGGCGGGCGCTGGAGAGTTTTCTATTGTCAAGAGAGGGGCGGCACGAAGCCAGGCTTGGGTAGGCTGCGCTTAGCTTCCCAGCGCTCGCCGCACGTTTCCATCTACCTCGTCCAACAACGCCTGGGCCGCCTCTGCGCCCAGGTTTTTCTCAAGCATTACAATGGCGGTCTTGACGCGGTATCCACAGCGCTCGAGGGCCGCCCTGGCTTCTGCCTCGGTGGCCCCGGTGGCCGCTACCGTTAGCCGCACCGCCCGCGCCAGCAGCTTGGCGTTGGTGGCCTGTACATCCACCATCAGGTTGCCGTACACCTTGCCCAAACGCACCATAAGGGTACTGGAAAAGGTGTTGAGGGCTATCTTCTGGGCTGTGCCGGCCTTGAGGCGGGTCGAGCCCGAGATGACCTCGGGGCCGGTATCCAGCACAATACCCACCTCGCTTTGCTGCACGATGGGGGTCTCGGGGTTGTTGGCAATGCCAATGGTGAGGGCCCCCACTTCCCTGGCTGCAGCAAAAGCCCCCAGCGGGTAGGGGGTGGTGCCCGAGGCAGCAATACCGATAATCACGTCGCTTGAGGTGGCTTGCAGGGCCAGCACGTCGCGCCTTCCGGCCTCAAAGTCGTCCTCGGCACCCTCCACCGCTCGCCAGAGGGCTTCCGGGCCCCCGGCAATACAGGCCAGGGCTCGCTCCGGCGGCCAGGAAAAGGTGGGCGGAAGTTCGGAGGCGTCGAGCTGCCCCAGGCGCCCGCTGGTTCCAGCCCCCACATAAATCAAGCGCCCCCCCTCGAGCATCCGTTCGGCAGCCCTTTCGACAGCCCGGACAATCTGAGGGGCAGCCCGTTGCACGGCTTCCACGGCGTGCAACTGGTCATCGACCAGGGCCTGTACGACCTGCGGGGTGGAACGGGTCTCGAGGTCGCGGTGGGCTTCGCTAATTTGTTCGGTAGCCAGAAGGGATTTATTCATACGGCTCCATCTCAAGTCGGAATTAAGGTTCTGCACTAGAGGCTGTATACCCCGTTTAGCCCTCCGATTTCAGCATCTGCAGGGCCATACGGGCCGCTGCCTCGGCGCTCGAGGCATATTGAACCGAAAGCTCAATCAGTTCCCGGGCCCCCTGCTCAATCAGCGGACTCACCTGCAAGGCCCCCCCGCACAACACCACCGGCAGCGTCCCCAACCGATGCTGCAAGGTCAGGGCCAGGTCGGCCAGCTCGCGCCCAGCCTGGAGCAGTACCTGGGTAGCGGTCTCGTCGCCTTCCTCAGCAGCCCGGCCCACTGCCGGGGCCAGCGCCGCCACGGCCTGCCGCCCCCCACCATACACATACTCGCGGATGCGCGGCCAGTCCCGGCCCCCCAGCACGGCATACAGATGCCGGGCCAGGGGATACAAAGCTGTGTCCAGTCCCGCATCGTGCCAGCGCATCAGGTGGCGCAGGGCGGTTTTACCAATCCAAAAACCGGCCCCTTCATCCCCGATCAGGTAGCCGTGCCCGCCTGCCCGGTAGACGGTGCCATTCGGGGCAATGCTGTAGGCTACCGAGCCGGTTCCGGCATACACCACCATCCCCTCGCCGGGGGCGAAGTGGGCCCGGTAGACCAGGTCCATGTCATTGAACACCCCCACCTGCTGCTGCGAGAGTCCCAGCGCTTGCCCGATATAAGCAGCCATCTGCTGTGCTTCGGGCGTGCCCGCATCCAGGCCGGTAATACCTGCCACCACGGCAGCGGGCGCGTAGGGTTTTGTCTCTAACAGCAGCGTGTCCAGCGCCGCAAATACCTGGGACCGCATCTCATCATTGAACAGATGCCCGATAATAGGCGCCGTGCGCCCCTGGGCCACCACCGTACCCGCTGCATCCAGCACCGCCCATTTACTGCTGCTGGCCCCTCCATCAATCCCCAAAACATTCAAACCGGAACCCCCTGTACAAAACGGCGGGTGATTTCGCGGGGGTTGGTGATGGCCGTGCCCACCACCACCGCACTTGCACCCAAATCAAAAGCCTTCGAGACCTCCTCGAGCGTCCAGAAACGCCCCTCCGCAATTACAGGTACCCCCACATCAGCCACCAGTTGCCGTATTAAATCAAAGTCTGGCCCCCTGGTTCTGGGCGAATAGGGGGTATAGCCCGACAGCGTAGTGGCGATATAGTCCGCGCCCAGTTGGACTGCAACCAAACCCTCATTCAAGTTCGAAACATCGGCGAACACCGGCTTACCCAACTCAGTATGAATCAAGCCAATCAGCTCGGCCAGCGATTCCCTGGGCCTTGGCCGGGCGGTAGCGTCTAGCGCAATAACATCAGCCCCTGCCTCAGCCACTTCTTTCGCTGCCGCAAAATCGGGGGTGATATAGACTTCATACCCCTCCATCCAACGCTTGTTGATTCCGATGATTGGCAGGTGAGTAACAGCCCGGATCGCCCGTATATCCCCGGCCCCATTCGCCCGAATCCCGCTTGCGCCTCCTTGCTGAGCCGCCAGCGCCATCGCCGCCATGAACTGTGGCCCGTGTAGAGGGTTATCGGCCCGCGCCTGACAGGAAACAATCAGGGAAGGGAAAACCAGCCCCTTCAACCCTTGGCCCCCAACCCCTGGCACCCGCACCCTCACCCCTTTGTGGCCCCCGCCGTTAGGCCCTTGATGAACTGTTCAGACAGCAGCAAGTACAAAAGAATCAATGGCATTGCCGCCAGAGTTAGCCCCGCAAACAGAGGGCCGTAGTCGGTGGCATATTCGCCAAAAAATACTGTCAGCCCCTGAGGCACAGTTTTGAGGGTAGGATCCTGCAAGAACACCAGGGGTAAAAGAAAATCATTCCAGATCGGGATGGCTGTGTAGATGGCCACAATCGCCAGTTGCGGGCGCACCAGGGGTAGCATCACCTTCCAGAAAACCTGCCACTCGCTGGCTCCATCAATGCGGGCCGCATTGTCGAGGTCAGAGGGGAGGGCTCTAAAAAAGCCGGTCAGAATGAATACGGCTGCCGGAATGCCGCCTGCGGCATAGACCAGAATGAGGCCAAAGTGCGAGTTGATCAGACCCATTTCCTTAAGCTGTACAAAGAGCGGTACCAGCACCAGCTTGGCCGGAAACATCAAGCCAGCCAGGAAGAACACATAAATCGCATCGTTCAAGCGGAACTTGAAACGTCCCAGCGCATAGCCCGCCATTGCGCTGAAGCCCAGAATCAGGATTTCGGCCCCCACCGTAATCAGGATGGAGTTGCGGAAGTAGAGGTCAAACCGCCCCGATTCCCAAACCCTGGCAAAGTTGTTCAGGCTCCAAGTCTGGGGCAGGGCAAAAGGCGAGGCGAAGATTTCCGGGGTAGGTTTGATGGCCGATATAAGCATCAAAAGCAGGGGCAGAATCACCCCCAAAGCATTGAGGATCAGCAGGCCGAACAAAAAGATGCCACTGGGCCCCAACTTACGCCAGGGATTGGCAGCACGGGACAGACTCACATCTCCACCTCCCGTCGCCGCAGGTACAAGGCCCCTATCGCCGAACCCACCCCCACAATCACAAACAAAATCACGCTAATGGCCGCCGCTACGCCTACGTTGGAAGTGGCCTCGGAGGCGGCCCCAAAGGCCAAACGATAAAACATCAGGGCCATGGTATCGGTTGCACCGCCTGGATTGCCGCTCACCCCGGCCATCACGTAGGGCAATTCGAACCACTCTATCGAACCAATAAAAGTCAGGATAATAATGGTGGTGAAGGCAGGGGCCAGCAAGGGCAGCATGATTTGCCGAAAAACCTGCCACTCCGTGGCCCCATCCAGGCGAGCTGCTTCGTAGTAGTCATCCGGAATGGCATTCATACCCGCCAAAAAAACCAGCGTGGGAAAACCCACCCAGCGCCAGGCATTCACACATATAAGGGTAAACAGGGCCCAGGCCGGGTCGCCCAGCGGGGCAAAGGAGGCAATTCCGGACATATTGGCGAGTTTGGTAATGGGGCCAATCAGGGGGTCGAGGAACAGCTTCCACAAAAAGCCCACCACCACCAGCGATAAGATAACCGGCAAAAAAACGGTAGCCCGGAAAAAGCGCATCAGGGGGGGCTGCTTCCAAAGCGCATAGGCCAATGCCAGTCCCAGTCCATTTTGAATCACCATCAGGCCAATAAAAGCCAGCACGTTGTGACGCATGGCCTCCAAAAAATCGTCCCGAAAAGGAAACGACAAAAGTTTGCGAAAATTTTCCAATCCAACAAACTCTTCCCGATTAAAGCTTGTCCAGGAGTAGAGGCTATACCCCAGGGCCGCCACCGCTGGCCAGAGTGTAAATATCACCATCAGGAGCAGCGCTGGGGCAAGAAAGATCACCAACCACAGATTTCGTTCCAGGCGCATGAGGACATCTCCACATCATCTTATACCGGATTCAAAAAGACAGTTTACAAAACTAAAAAAAATGTAGGTTGTCTTTTTGAATCCTAGAGCACACCCCTCCCTTGAGTACCGGCGCTAGCCGGGGGCCGATGGCCCTTCACTGTCGGTCGGCGAAGAAAGCGTCTCCCTTCCAAGGGGCGGTATCGCCCTCCGCTACGCGGATAACTTCGGTCGGGTTGATTCGTTACCGAACGGCAAAGAATCAACCGAATCTGGTATTACGTTGGGCTCAAACGGTAGGTCAGAAGCTGCGCCAGTGTATGCCCCAGCAAGGTACTGCCCTGGTAGTCAGTGAAGTAGGTCAACCTTTCTGCTGTTTGCCTTAAGCTGGTAGCTTTCGACAACTCAGGGTCAGCTATAAAGCACAAACACGATGACCTAACACCAAGTCCCACACAACCAACTTCTATTCTGGGCGCACCAGTAACCTACGGTTGGCCGACAGCTGACAGCTCTAAATGCTATCAGCCGTCGGCTATGGGCAATCGGCTATCGTTGGAACGGCCTGAACCAGGTGGCTACGCCCTTGGTCATTTCTTCGGCTATCTGGCGACCGGAAGCCTGGCCCAGAATCATGCGCTGGATTCCCGAGCGCATTAATTCGGTACCGGTAGGCGCAGCATAGCGGAAGCCCACCAGGGTGAGATAGGGGGTACCGTAGCTCGCAGTGTAATCAATAATCTCTTGCAAAACGGGATCTTTAGCTTTGATTCCAGGTACTGCTGAAGCCTGGGCCAGCTTTTCAGTGAATTGCTGCCCGAACTCCTGGGTCGATAGGAAGTTGAGGAAGCGGATGGCTGCCTCGGGGTTGCGGGTTTTGGCGTTGATGGAATAGTTGCCGTCCGCAAAGGTAGAGACCCAGGTGCGCTCACCACGCCGCAGCGGAGGCGCCGGTACAAAACCGAAGTTGAGGCGAGGGTTGTTTTCGCGGAAGTAAGCGATGTCGAAACCACCAGTTACAAAGAAAGCCGCACCGCCGTTGGTAAAGAGAGTGCGGCCTTCGGGATAGCCGATACCGGCGAAGTTGGGGGGCATGAACTCGCGCATGGCCGCTGTTTCTTCGAGGGCGCGGATGAAGCCCTCGTCCACGAAGGTCTTTTGCCCCGACGTGACGGCCCGGAAGTAGTCGGAGCCGCCATAGAAGTTGGGGCCAATCACGCCGAAGATCTGCTCGAGGCTAATGCCGTCCTTGGGGCCGTTGGCCAGGGGGACGATCCCAGCCGCCTTGATGCGGGCCAGCATAGCTTTGAAGTCAGGCCAGTTATCGGGAATTTCGCGGATACCCGCCCGCGCCAGCAGGTCTTTGTTGTAGAAGAAGCCCAGGCTCTGGGTGGCGAAGGGCACCCCGTAAATACGGCGGCGGGTGTCGTCACGGAAACCCCGTGCCGCATTGAGCAGCGTGGCGGGGAAGCGGGCCAGGTTGGGTACCTGCTGGTTGGTAATGGGCAGCAGATAGCCGGCATCGGCCAGTTGGGCCAGGCCACCGTAGGCGCGGGTGTGGATGATATCGGGGCCGGTTCCGGCGGCCAGAGCCGAGGAAAGAATGGTGTTGTACTCGAGGTTGTTGTAAGGGGTGTAGACCACCCGAATACCAGTCCGGGCCTCGAACTGCCGGGCTATGTCGTTGTAGAACTCGCGGTCTTCGACCCGCCAGCTCCAGAAAGTAAGGGTGGTTTGCTGAGCAAACGCCACGCCCAACGAAAGTAGCACACCCAGCAAGATAGTTCGTAAGACCGTTGTCTTGATCATACCTCTGCCTCCTTGTGGGAACCCAGGGGAATCCCCACGACCCAGAACCCTTTTTGGTCGAGGTCAGTATACGGCAAAGCTCTTTTGGTATCCAGGTGGTCTATATCAAAATAAGGTTTGTGCTACTCAGTTTAGAAAATTAATTCACATCTGTTTTCCAAAAGAATGGCACTGTACCTACAAGCGAAAAGCCTTGTTGTGGTTTTTTTGCCCAAGATTTACTCGAAGCATAGGCTGCCGCCGAAAACACTCCCGCTTTTCCCGCAGCTCAAACCACATGGCCCCGCAAAGCCGCTATCAACTGGGCATACAGACCCGTCCCCCAGGCTGCTCGGATCCGGTAGTGCGTCTGCAAGGCCACCTCGCTGGCGGGATTGTGCTGGCTTACCCCCCCCAGGCAACCATCGGGCTCGAGAAAACCTGCAAGCCCCTGGGCGCAGCGTTGCGCCGCCTGCAAGGCTTCTGTACCCAGCCAGCCTGCCCGCGCGGCCAAAGCCAGCCCTGCCGCAATCCCGGCTGAACCCGAGGTTTCAGCCGGTAGGTTGGGTTGGTCGGTAAACACGCTCCAGAGCCCATCGGGCCGCTGTTGCCGCAGCAACAGGGGCGCCATCCTGGTCAGTCTGGAAGCCAGCTCGGCCCGGCCCGGATAGCCAGAGGGCAGCTGAAGGGCAGTTTGGACGGTTCCCAGGACCAGCCAGGCGGTTCCTCGAGACCAGTTGACCATATAGCTGCGACCATCGTGGTAGGCCCGCTGTAAAACAAGATCGCCTCGGTATAAAAAATCCCAGCGTCGAGCGCATTCCTGCCAGGCCACTGCCCACCAGGCGTGCTCCCCCAGCACGGTTGCACAAGCTGCCAGGGGAAATGCCAGGGTAAAGCAGCCTTCGGTGGTCAGGAAGTCGCGCTCGAGGCTCGCCGTTTCCAGCATTTGCCTGCCCAGGGCTCGCAGAAGTTGGGCCCGCTCGGGGGTGGGCTGAACCTGCTGCAAATAGGCCAGGGCCGCCACCGGCGCGAAGGACTCGAGCTTCTGATTTATCAGGTCAATATAGCCGGGTTCCTCCACTACCTCACCCCGACCCTCCCTCCCCTCGAG
>NZ_QWKY01000064.1 GCF_003574035.1 Meiothermus hypogaeus
CACCGAGACCACCCCACCCCCGCCTGCCCAGCCTGTGACCTCGGGCAGCGTGCGCGAGGTTGAGCCAAGCTGTCCTTGCCTCCTGAACGTGAGTGTCAATGCAGCGAACCCCACCGTTCGCATCCTGCAAGGCACCACCGAGATTGCCAGCAGCAAGCTGGGTCGCTCGAGCTTCCTGCTCGAGGCAGGCGACTACACCCTGCAGGTCGAGGCCCCCGGCTACCGTACCTTCAGCGCCCTGATTAACGTGCCGCGCAACAAAAACCTGGAAGTGGAGTTGGTGCAGTAGGGCTCAAGATCCGAAGCCGAAGGCCATAGCCCCTTGTGACGGGCAGAACGGGCTGCGTTTTGCTTTCATTGGCAAGCTCAGATGCGCCCCCAGGGCATTCAGCATTTAGTTTTCGGCACATTTTTCCTTGCAGATTACACTACACCCCGGTATGGTGTAGGTATTGTGGGAGAAGTGAGTACACTCTGGCAAAGCTACCTGGAGACCCTGCGCCCACACCTCTCCGGGCGCGACCACCGGGGCAAAAAGGGGAGCTTGCGCTGGCTCGAGGCCGCCGTGGCCGAGCGTGGTGGACGGGCCGGAACGGTTCGCAACATTTTGTACAAAGACCTGGGCAGCCCGGAAGAGAAGCTCCGCCTGTTTGAGGTGATCGGCGATTTGTACACCGAGTCGGGCCTGCAAGCGCCCTCGCTGCCCTCGGAGCTGGCCCTGGAGTCGGCCCGGCGGGCCTTAGGGCGCGACAAGCGCCGGCTATTCCGGCGTTTTGTGCGGGCGCTGGAGCAGGGCGACAAGCCCCAGATGGTGGTGGTCGGGGGGCCCGCTACCGGCAAGGGCGTGCTGCTGGCGGCGGTGGAGCGGGCGGTGCCCAACTGCCTGATGGTGAACCTGGGGGGGGAGCTGGCCCAACATCTGCACCCCCTGGCCGAGAAGCTGCATATCGAGCTCGAGGGCATCTTCTCCCAGCTTTCACCCACCCAGCCCTACGCGCTGCAGGCCGCCCTGCAAGACGAGCTGCGTAACGAGATCGCCAAGGCCCTCAACGCTCACGGCAAACCCCTGCTCCTGCGGGCAGAAAAAGAGGGCCAGATTGGGGGGCTTAGCCTGCGCGACGCCCAGGGCAACCCGGTAGGGCTGGCGGCCTGGGTCGAACCTCTGCTGCGCCGTCTGACCATCCCCTTTTTGGCTGGTCTTTCCGAACCCCCGCCCAACCTGGCCTGGAGCCCGCTCTCGGCCCCCAGCCGGGCCGAGGCCCGCCGCTACGTGAAAGACCGCCTGCCCGACCTACCCCCCGAGCGGGTGGAGTCCCTGGTCAACCAGGCCGGGCGCAACTTTGCCGAGCTTTCTCGGCTGGTCTTGCTGGAGGCGGCCCAAACCCACGGGAGCACCCCGAACCTGGCCCAGGACACCACCCTGCGCCCCATCCTGCATGCGCTGGCTATACTTTCCCCCGAGCCCGACCCGGGGGTTCCGGTAGCTCTGCTGGAAAAAGCCCTGAACAAAGGCCTCGAGCACCTCTCGCAGGCCGAACGGGCCCTGCTGGCCCCCATGGGCGAGGGCAAGGTACGCCCAGCCCTGCGCACCCTGCTGCCCACCGTTCCGGAAAAAGAAGCCCGCAAACTGCACACCCTGGCCCTGGATTTTTTCAAGAACGACCTGTTCCGACAGCTTCACCACGCCCGGGGGGCTCAGCGGCTCGACAGGTTGCTGGAGCTGCTTTCGCAAGACCCCAGCCGGCTTTCGCTCCTGCCCACCCTCTGGGCCGAGTCGCAGCACTGGCCTGGCCCCGAACGCGAAAAACTGGCCATGGCAGTGGTGCGCTACCGCGCCGTACTGGGCCAGTACGCCCACCCCGAGGCCCTGGAGGCCCTCGACTTACTTTTTCGCTCCGCTGACCCCGCCACGCAGTCTTGGGCCCGGGTCAAGGCCGCCGAAGCCCGGGTGGACGCGGGGGATTTCCCCGCTGCGCTGGAACTGTTGCCCCCACCCGAAACACTCTCGGGCGACGTGGGGGCCGAAGGTCTTCTGGTCTGGGCAGCGGTGGAGCGCTGGCAGGGCGATTACGCCCAGGCCGAAGCCTATGTGCAGCAAGCCCTCTCGTTGCCCATCCAGCCTTTTCTGGCCGACCGGGTGCGGCTATGGCAGGGCTTGGTGGCCAAGGACGCTGGCCGCTTCGAGGAAGCCCTGGAAGCCCTGCGGCAGGTCTCGCACGATCCGCTGCTGGTGGGGCGGGCCCGCTACCAGTCGGGCGACCTGCTTTTACGTACCGGCCGGGTCTTCGAGGCCGAGGCCCAGATGCGGCAGGGCCTGGAAGCCCTCGAGTCCTCGGGGGCACCGCCAGAAGAGGTAGCCCGGGTACGGGCCCGGTTCGGCACCGCCCTGCGGCGCATTGGCAACTTCGAGGAGGCCGAGAAATACCTTTACCAGTCCATCCGCGAAGCCTCCGACGGGTTTATCCGCGCTCGAGCCATGAGCGAGGCCAGCGTATTGGAGCTCGTACGGGGTCGTCCCCTCGAGGCCTTGAACCTGCTGGCCGAGGCCGAGGCCTATCTGCGCGAGGTACGCGAACGCCCCGAGGAGGCCCACTACCGCCACCGCCGTACCCTCTACCGAATTGCCGTGGCCTACTGGGTGCGGGCCTGCGGCCTGCCCTATCTGCCCCCCTTTGTGGGCGGGCAAAAAGCGCCTGACGCCGAGCGGATTTTGCGAGAGCTGCGCGAAGAACTCCTTAGCAAAAAGCTTCCCGGCGACCGCTATATTGCCCTGGCGATTGACGTGGCCCTCAAGCTTTCCTTGCTCATGCCGCCCGACCAGGCCGAGGCCATGATGCAGGGCTGTTTGCAGCAAAGCGACCCTTACTTCCAGGCCCAGGCCCGCTTAGGCTATGCCGAGACCCTCGCAAGGCAGGAGAAGTGGGCCGAGGCCCTAGCACAGGTGGTGCAGATTGGCGATTTGCAAGACCCCGGGGTGCAGAACTGGAAACTGGGTCTGGAAACCCAGGCCTTGCTGGGGCTCGGCCAGGAGGAAGCCGCCTGGAAGAAGCTGCAAAGCTGCATCGGTCTGCCAGCCCCCTACCGCGCCCAGCTGGGCCGGGTGCTGGGGAAAATCTGGCCCGCCGAGGCGCTGCGCCAGCGGCTCAAAACCCAGTCACCGCTCGCCCTAGACGACTGTTTGGCCCTGCACCTGAGCCAAAAGGCCCCCGCTCAGTGATCAATCTCCCACAAGAAGCCCAGCAAAGCCGTATTGAAAGCTTTGGGGTTCTCCAGGTTGGCCAGATGGCCCGCCTGAGGAATTATGAGCATCCGGCTATCGGGGATCTGGACGGCCATCTGCCGTGCGTCCGCAGGAGGGGTCAGGGTGTCCTCTTCCCCCACCAGTATCAGCGCCGGGATGGCAATATCTGGCAGCAACGGTACCGAGTCCGGGCGCTCGGCCAGCCCTTTGAGGCTGGCAATGGTCTTGTCTGGATCGACAGCCAGCAAGGTCTGGCGAACCTGCTCCACCAAAGCTGGGTTCCGGGTGCGCGTAGTCCCGCCAAGGTGACCCGGCAACAACGCTTCGGGCAGAAAACCCGTTCCTTCCTGCCGAATCCGCAAGGCCATCTGGGCCCGAGCCGCTTTTTGTTCGGGGGTATCGGAGGTGGCGCGGGTGTCGGCCAGCACCAGGCCCGCAAAGCGTTCGGGCTCGAGGTTCCACAGTCTGAAAATCACATACCCACCCATGGAAAGCCCCACAAACACCGCCTTCTCCCAGCCCCGGTTGTCCATTTCCACCAGTACATGGGCCGCTGCGCTTTCCAGGCTCTCAAAACCCAGGATGTCCGGCACCAGCACGGGGTGCCCCTGAACGACCCAAAGCTGCTCCTTCCACATGGCCGGGCTATAAGGAAAAGCATGAAGCAAAATCACCGGAACAGACATGTCCCAAGCATAGCCGAAAGCCAAATGCTTCCACTACCTGGTGGCCACGGCATCCAAACCACGATACATCCAGGCACCAGGCCCTTGACCACGCTACCTGTCGCGTTTCCCACATTTACGCTACACGCGATGCAGCGTAAATTACCCCACACCCCATGGCTTCCAAAGGAAGCTGTGTGGGGTATCCGTGGGAGGCCGCTCTGGTAGACAAACTTGAGGCATGGGACAAGCTCAATTGAGCGCAACCTGAAAGCTCACTGTCCGAAACCTGGGGTCAGGCTTCCCTGGATAAACCCTTCAGGGCTGCCTGGTACAGCTTTTCAATATCGGTCTCGCCGGTTTCCAGTTGCCAGTCGTAGGCAGCCTGAAGCATCCGGCTAAAGTCCTTTCCGGGCTTGTGGCCCCGCTCAATCAGATGCCGCCCCAACAAAACCGGCTTTACCGGCACCGGCTGGGGCTCAAAAAACTTCCAGGATTCTGGCGAACGACGCTCGCCTCCATCGGCCTCGTACAGGGCCTTCAGGGCGGGCAAGTGCGGCCCGGCCTGGGCCTGAAACTTGCGAATGGCCGCCGGGGTGGGCTTGGTAAAGACCGGCACCATGTGCAAAGCCGTGGTGACCACCAACTCCTCTCGCAGGTCGTTGGGCAGGCGCAGGTCGCGGGCGATACGCGGAATCAGGTCGGCCCCTACCCGCTCGTGGCCGTGAAAGCTGTACCAGCCTTCGGGTTTCCAGCGGGCCGTGTCTTTCTTGCCGATGTCGTGCAACAGGGCGTGCCAGCGGTAGCGTGGCGGGGCCCGGTCAAGTACCTGAAGCACATGCGTGAGTACGTCCCCTTCAGGGTGCCAGCGGGGGTTTTGCAGGAGCAGGTGGGTGTCCTCAAACTCGGGGATCAGGCGCTGCAGGATTTCCAGGTCGTACAAGTAGCGCACGAAGCGGCTGGGCGTGCCATTCTGAAAGGCCTTATCGAACTCGGCGGTTACGCGTTCGATGGCCACATGTGAGAGCACCTCCGGGGCTGCCGTCCGCGCCGCTTCCAGGGTCTTTTGCTCGATTTCGAAGCCGTAGCGCGCCACAAAGCGGCCAGCCCGAATCACCCGCAGGTAGTCCTCGCGAAAGCGCTGGGCCGGGTCACCCACCGCCCGCAGCACCCCCGCCTCGATGTCCTGCTGCCCGCCGTAGGGGTCGATCACCCGCCCCTGGGCGTTCAAGGCAATGGCCCCGATGGTGAAGTCGCGCCGGGCCAGGTCCTGTTCGATGCTCTGGCCCCACTGGACCCTGGCCTTGCGCCCGAAGGTTTCTACGTCGCGCCGAAAAGTGGTGACCTCGTAAGGATGGCGGTCAACCAGCACCGTGACGGTGCCATGCTCGATGCCGGTGGGAATGGCCTCGAGGCCATGGGCTCGGGCCAGGCGCATAACTTCCTCGGGCGGAGCCGGGGTGGCAAAGTCCAGGTCTTCTGGGGTCAGGCCCAGCAGAATGTCGCGCACCGCCCCACCCACCAGGTACAGGTCGGGTAGGAAGGATAGTTTTTGCATGACAGCCTGGTAGTCCATAGCCAGCGCCAAACGTTGAAGGTGACACCTGCGGGGCTTATTGCCAGGGCGGTTCTACACTTCTAGACCCCGCAAATCCTCTACAGAAAGCCCCCTGATTCCGCCCAGCACAAAGCACTCCTCCTCGAGCAAACCCGGCCAGTCTTGCAGCACTTGAGCGAAGTTTTCCTCCGGTCCGGCCTGCGAGGCATGAGCCAACACCGCGGCCCGGATGGTCGCGGCATAGGGTCGCACATCCACGCGCAGCGCCACCGAGCAGGCCGAAACCCCGTAGCGCCCAGGGTCAAACTTGGTTCTGGCTACCTGTTCCGTGAGGCGCACAGGGAACAGGAGGTACTTTGGGGGGTCGGACATCACGTTGCCCGCACGCCAGAACGCCCCCACAGTAGCCCGGTGCAGGTGAATGTGGTCTGCGTGCCCGTAGTAGCCCTGCGGGTCAAAGCCAATCATCACCTGAGGGCGGATCTGGGCGATGTGTGCGAGTAAAACGTCCTCCACCTGCTGCAAGTCCTGGTGCATGAAGCCCTGGGGATTGGCCTGGGCCACCTCGAGCGGATAGCCGGAGTCCTGGTAGTCCAGAAAAATAGGCGTTTGCAGGCCCAGGATGGCGCAGGCGGCCTCGAGCTCCTTTTGGCGCAGCCTGCCCAGCGCCGGCCCTTTTGGATAAAGCGATGTATCAATGGCCGGATGCCGAATGCGGCCCTGCTCCCCCCGGGTCGCACAGATCAGGAAAACTTCGTGGCCCAGGGAAGCGTATTTGGTCAAGGTACCGGCACAAAAAAACGATTCGTCGTCGGGGTGGGCAAAGATAGCGAGTAGACGCATCGCTTCCCAGTGTACCGCTCTTCACCCAGGAGGTCAGCGCATTTTTTTCGAACGCCCTAGCCTTTGCTTTTTCGATTTACACCCTCACCTTGCGCAGCTCGAGCACCCCCCGCACCGGATGCTTGCGGTCTATTTCCTGAATCAGGCGCAGCATGTACACCACTGCTGCTGAATCCCAGGCTTGCGGCCTGCAGGAAGCCGGATATGGCACCGGGGGCTCCCCCTCCTGCCTTGGATAGCCCCCCACCAGCTCCGGCAAGCGCCAGTCGTGCTGGGTCATGGCCAGGCGGAACAGGTTCTCGGCGGCCTGCAGGGCCTCCTCGTAGAAGCCATAGCGCACCAGTCCGCCGATGAACAGGGCGGTATCGTGCGGCCAGACCGAGCCGTTGTGGTACGAGAGGGGATTGTAGCGCACCTCATCCGTGCCCAGGGTGCGCAGGCCCCAACCGCTGTAAAGCGCCTCGGAAAACAGGGTCTTGACCAATTGGGGCGCGACCTCATCCGGCACGATGCCGCTCCAAAGCAGATGGCCGGGGTTAGAGGTCAGAATGGCCATGGGCTTTTTTGCGCCATCCAGACCGGCTGCATAAGTTTTGCGTTCCGGCAGCCAGAACTTCTGGTGAAAACGGGTTTTGAGGGCTTGGGCCCTGGCGCCCCATGCTTTGGCCTGATCAACCTGGCCCAGCGCCCGATAAAACTCGGCTGCACCCTGATAGGCCATATAGGCATAACCCTGCACCTCACAGACCGCAATAGCTCCCTGGGCCAACGAGCCATCCTGGTGGCTTTGCGAGTCGTGCGAATCCTTCCAGGACTGCACCACATGGCCCCGATTGGTGTTGGGAGCGTACTCCAAGAAGCCGTCCTGGTCGGGGTCTGCGTAGTCGGTCATCCAGGTGAGGGCTGCTTCCCAGTTGGGTTGTAGCTGGCGTACAAAAGCCATGTCGCCGGTATCTTTCCAATGCTGGTGCAGCAAGATCAAAAACAGCGGGGTGGCGTCCACGGTGCCGTAGTAACGCGTAAAGGGCACTTTTCCGGTGCGCGAGAGTTCGCCCAGGCGCATCTCGTGGATAATCTTGCCGGGGGTCTCGTCCAGAATGGCATTGACCTCGGTGCCCTGATATTTGGCCAGGTAGGCTAGCACCCCCCGGGTCACATCGCTGGCCCAGGGCTGCATCATGTAGGCTGTGAGCAGCGAGTCGCGGCCAAAGGGGCAGACATACCAGGGGATGCCTGCCGCTGGGAAAAGTCCGTCGGGCAAAGAAAAAAGCAGGGCCCGCAGGTCGGTAATGGCCTGCTCCAAGACCCGTTGGCTGCGCCCGCTTTCCATATAGAGCGGGAAGCGCTTCTTCCAGTCCTCATAGTCGGGCAGCGGCGGGGTGTGGGGCTCAAAGGGGCTCTCGAAGCGGCCCTCCAGGCGCAAGCTTACTTTTTGCTTAGGGGCGAGTTCAAACCTCCACTGGAAGGTCTTGCCGTCAGCAGGGGTGGCTTCACTGGATAAGTCCGGGGCCGATGGTGGGGCAGGCAAGGGATCAAAAGAGAGATGGGTCGCGACCCGCAGGCCATCCTCGGCGGTATATTCGAAGCCGTCAATCTTGCGCGAAACCTTGTGCCAACCCTTGGCCTCGAAGAGGTCGGCAAAGTCGGCAGCGGCCTCGAGGGCTATCTCCACGGTCTGGGTCTTCAGCGAGGTGTTTTCCAGCTCGAGCCGCTCGCTAAAGCCGCCCCGCACTATATGCAGCTCGCGCCTCATACCTACTAGCTGGTCGGGCCCCATCATCAGACTCCAGTGCTGCACCAGGCGATCCGGACGCGGCGTCTCGGAAACCAGCAGGCCAAAGCCTGGCATGTTCCACAGGTAACGAGAGAGGTAGCGGGTGTCGTGGCGATAGAAACCTCGTTCGTCCTTATCGGCCATCCCCTGATCAGACAAAACAGCGTAAGTATCGTCTTCTTTGAGCGGCAACATGTAGAACCTCGATATGGCCGGAGGCTATACGCTAAAGGCTAAAAGTGCAGGCGAAATCTGTTGTTGGGAAACCATGTGCGCCATATCCTGCTCTAGTTGATCACCTAACTCAGCTTTTAGCCTTCGGCTTTGAGCGTTCAGCCGACTAGCCTTTCAAAGCGCTGGTCGAAACCCCCTCCACAAAGTAGCGCTGAAACACCACAAAAAGAATGATAATGGGAATCATGGAGAGAAAGGCACTGGCCAACATCAGGCCCCAGTCGCCCGCCACCCCGTAAGCACTGCGAAAGAAGGAAAGGCCCAGGGGCAGGGTGTAATTGGTCTGCTGACCCGACAGCACCACCGCCGCCTTGAAGAACTCGTTCCACATGCCCTGGAAGGTCAGGATGGTAAGGGCCCCCAGCGCGGGCGTGGCCATGGGGATGATGATGCGAAAAAAAGTGGTGATGGGGCTGGCCCCGTCAATCAGGGCCGCTTCCTCAATTTCGCGGGGAATGGACTCGAAAAACTGCTTCATGATGAAGACCGCCCCGGCCCCCACCGCACTCCAGACCACCATGCCCCACAAGCTGCCCAAAAGACCCAGGTCGCGCAGCACCAGGTAGTTGGAGATGAAAATGGCCTGGGCCGGCACGGTCATGGTAAAGACCACGAAAGCAAACAGGTAGTTCTTGCCGGGGAAGTACATCCGGGCCAGGGCGTAGCCGGCCAGCGAGGCAAAAAGCAGGGTCGTCAGTACCACCGCCAGCGAGACCAGAAAAGTGTTCAGCGTCCAGCGCAAAAAGAAGCTGGCTCCGGTGTTGGGGTCGCGGGCCTCGTTAAAAACCCGCACATAGTTGCGGAAGGTATACCCCAGAAAGCCAGGCGCTGCACTATCCCAGCTGGCCACCCGCCCCCGGCGCTCGAGGCGGTTGGGATCCAGGGTTGCCGAGTGATACATCTGCCCCCTGGGTGCTTCGATATCCAGGGGCAGACGGGCCGCCTTGGGCCCTTGGCCCTCGTAGGTAATGGTGAAGCCGTAGGTAACGATCTGGCCCGGCTGGCCCCCCACCAGCGCCGAACGGCGGCCCACCTCCTGCACCTCCGAGACCCTGGCGTACTGCGCCGCCTGCACTTCGTCAAAAATGGCCCCCAGGCCCGCCCCCGCCCGCCGGGTCGGAACCGTCACCATTGGGGTTTGGGGCTCCTGGCCTTCTTCCACAAAATAGCTGACCTGAAAGGGAATCCTGGCCCCTGGCGCAAATCCCCCCGTCCAGGGGTTTCCTGCACCCAACTGCCCCAGCCGCCAGGCTGCCGCCCAGTTTTTGGGCTGGGTCTGGGCAAAGGAGTAGCGGAAGGGCCACTCGAGGGGATTATCCTTCAAACTACCCAGATAGGCCACGTAAAATGGCCCAATAAAGAAAACTGCCAGGGCCAGCATGGCCCCATAAATCCAGGCCGCCCTGGCCCAGCGCTGCCTGGCCAGGTGACGCTCATCCAGCTTGCGCACGGGTTTTATCACTTGCGCCGCCATAGCTCCTCCTAGTGGGCTTTCTCCGAAATGCCCAGGGCCCGCTGCAGCAACACAATCGCAAAGGTCAAAGCCGCCAGAATAATGGCTGCCGCCGAGGCCAGCCCTACCCTGCCCTCTCCACTGAACACATTGTTGTAGACGTAGTAGGCCAGCACAATTATGGAATCCAGCGGAGCTGCATCACCCATCAGGGCCACCTGGTCGAACATCTGCAAGGTACCAATAAGCGAAAGAGTAATCACCAGAAAGGTTACCGGGCGCAGCATGGGCACGGTCACACTAAAAAACTGCTGCAGGGGTGAGGCCCCATCAATTGCCGCCGCTTCGTAGATGCTTTTGGGAATGTCCTGCAAACCCGCAAGAAAGATGAGCATCAGGGTGGGAATAGTGGTGAAGGTGTTGAGCATAATAATGCTCCACAGCGGAATGGGAACCCCCAGGAAGCGGTCGGAGTTGGTCAACCAGGTAAACTCGGGTGGCTGGGCTTCCCGTGGCACCACCGCCCCCAGGGCTACCAGGAGCCAGGTTAGCGCCAACCCCACCGCCAGCGAGATGGTCGCCAGGGCCGGGTCAGTGAGGGCCACAGGTAGGCCGCGCATGCGTTCCCAGCCCACCTGTAGAGCCTGAGCCAGTGCAAAGATGACAAGAAAGGTCAGCAGCACCGGGGCCAGCGAACCAATCCAGCCAACAAAGGTGTTGAGAAAACCGGTTTTCTGAAAGAACCAGATTGCAATCACGGTCACGGCTGCCGAAGAAAGCACGCTGGGGATGTAGTAAACGGTACGGAAAAAGGTAATCCCCCGCAGGCGCTGATTAAGGATGGCCGCCATGCTCAAAGCCAGAAAGGTCTGGAGGAGGGTCACGATCAGCATAAAGCTGATGGAGTGGGTCAGAGCGGCAATAAAACGAGGGTCTTGAAACAATTGGACAAAGTTTGCAAAACCAACGATCTGATAGGACTGCCCAATCAGGGTCTTGTCAGTAAAGCTAAAGCCGAGGGTGCGCACAAAAGCAAATACAAAGAAAACGCCAAGGTGAACAAGGAAAGGAGCCAGAAACAAGAGAGCATAGAGCGCTTCTGTTCGTTGCGATCTAAGCATGTATCCCCCTTTTCAGTAGTAAGCCCGCGATAGGAATGTTGGCCCAAACCAGACTGCTAGTGCACCGGTAACTTGTTTTGTGGTGCGTTTTGAAGCACGTTGATTGCCCAACATTGCGATGTGGGGCTCATTCAAAGAGACAGTGGTGCATGCCGGGTTCCTGGTTACCAGACCACTAGTTACGATGCTTGCACTGGCACGGCCTTATTACTGGCTACAGCTGCATATCCCATTTCTACTGCGGAGTGGTTGGCATGGGTTCGAGCGCCAAAGAACCGGTCTCATAGCGGATTCAAAAAGACAGTTCACAAAACCAAAAACCCATAGGTTGTCTTTTTGAATCCTGGAGCACACCCCTCCCGAACGGTCGGCGAAAAAGCGTCTCCCTTTCCAAGGGGCGGTATCGCCCTCCGCTACGCGGATAACTTCCAAGGGGCGGTATCGCCCTCCGCTACGCGGATAACTTCGGCCCGGTTGATTCGTTACCGTTCGGTAACGAATCAACCGAATCTGGTATCAGTGCTCAGACCCACACCTTGGTTCGATTTATCGCACCAGGCGGTTGAGCTCGGCCTGGGCATCGGCCAGGGCCTGATCAACCGACTTCTTGCCGGTAATCACCGCCAGCAAGGCTTCGTTGATGGGCCGCATCCACTCGCCCCCATCCAGTGAACCAAACTTGAAGGGCAGCACCGCTCCGCCCACGTTGGTCGATCCCTGGAAGACCACCCGGTTCAGCTCGTTTTCCTTGCCGGGGCGCTGGAAGATGGGGCTGTTGGCCAGAGCGCTGCGGCTGGGCAGGGCCAGGCCACGGGAGAGAATCCAGTTCTGGGCCTCGGGGCTGGTAAGCGCCCGTAGCACCTTGGCGGCGGCCTCCTTGTTGCGTGAGGCGGCGTTCATGCTCCAGGAAACGGTGAAGATGAAGTTGCCCCGCTGCTTGGTTACCGGGTCGAGAGGAATGAGCGTGGTACCGTAGCGCATGTTGGGCGCCTTGTCGCGCAGGAAGCCCCCAATCCAGGCTCCCTCGATAGCTACCGCGGCCCGCTCGGCGCCAAAGCAGCCGCCGGTCCAGCCCTCGCCCAGGTCCTGGGCGTATTTACCGGCGCCATCTTTTACCAGGCTGGTGTACCACTCAAAGGCCCGGCGGAAATTGGCATCCAGTACGGTACGTCCCTGGGCATTGAAGGGTCGCCAGCCGGTCGCATAGGCAAAAGCGCCGAAGCGGGCGTGGTCGGCCACCACGCAAAGCCCTGCCACATCCTTGACTGCGGCTTGCACCCGCTTGAGCTTGTCCTTGAAGGTGTCCCAGGTGTCGGTCTGGTTTGGGTAGGGCACTTTGGCCTCGTCGAAGAGATCGCGGTTGAACTGCACCGCCAGGGTGTTGAAGTCCTTGGGCAAACCGTAGACATTGCCCTTGAGGGTGAAGGCGTTCAGCAGGTTACGGTTGAAGACCGAGAGTTCCTGCGAGGTGAAGTACTTGTTTAAAGGCTCCACCCGACCCGAGGCAAACAGCGGCTCCGACCAGAAGATGTCCACGTAAAACAAGTCTGCGGCAGTACCTGCCGAGAGCGCATTCAAGAGCGCTGCACGATAATCGCCTTCTACCCCCTGGTATTCGGCGCGGATGTTATCCTTTTGTAGCGCCGGATTGACCACTTCCCGCACCAGGCTGCTGATAATGGCCGTATCGTTGCCACCAAAGCCCTGCAACCGTACCACCGTTTGCGCCGAGGCCATGCCCAACGCGGCTAAAGCCAGACCTGCTACCCACCATCGCTTCATGATTGCCTCCTCAAGTTAGTGTGAAAAGTACTCGAGCCCAAAAAAAAGCCAGAACGCCAATGTGATGTTTCCCTTTCGAGGGGCCTGAGGCCAAGCGACACTCAGGCGGTTTTCACCTCCCGCAGGCTGGTGGTGCCCCGAAGCACCATTTGCACCGGCACCCGCATCCCATGCGGGGTACCTCCGGCCAGCGATTCTTTGAGCAACCGAACCGCAGCCCCTGCAATCTGCCCGATATCCTGGCGCACCGTGGTGAGGGCGGTGCCTATCTCCGGCAGGTCGTCGAAGCCTACCAGCGAAACGTCTTGAGGTATTCGCAGACCCAGATCTTCCAGGGCTGCCGCAGCACCCACGGCCATCTCGTCGGAGGCGGCAAACAAGCCCGTAAAGCGCAGCCCTTGCTCCCAAGCTTTGCGCAGTACCCGGTAAGCCGTAAGAGTAGAGAAGTCGCCATCCAGCACGAGATGCGGTTGAAAGGGAATGTTATAGGCTTCCAGCGCCTTGCGGTAGCCCAGCAACCGCTCGCGCCCGACCTGCTGCTGGGGCTGACCGGTGAGGTGGGCAATCTCCCGGTGGCCAAGCTCGAGCAGGTGCCTGGTAGCAGCATAAGCCCCCCCTTCGTCGTCGGGGGCTACCCAGTAAGCGCCGGGATAGACCCCAATCAGTACATGGGGGGTTTGGGCGTTTTGCAAGGCTTCCAGGCGTGGGTCGTGATCGTGCGCCCCCAGAAGAATATAGCCTCTGGCGGGCTTCAGGGGCAGTCCGGCTGCATCGGTGGGGGTCTCCTCCAAACGCATCCCCTCGCGCCAAAGGGCCTCGGTCAGGTGTTCAAACAACAAGACAAAATAGGGAATATAGCGACGCACCCCCGGAGCCAGCAAAATTCCTACCGTGTCGCCCCGCCCGGTAAGCTCGCGGGCGGCCTGCATGGGCACGTACCCCAACCGCTCCATCACCTCGAGTACCCGCTCACGGGTTTGCGGGTGTACCCCAGCGCGCTGGTTCAGAACCCTGCTCACCGTCCCGGTTGAAACCCCTGCCAAGCGGGCGACATCTCCAATGGTGGGCATCCGGCGATTGTCCATAAGACCTTTTGTAAGCGTTTACAGTTTTTGTAAGTTGAATATACAAACCTTTCCAAGAATTGTCAATCACTGGATATATTGTGCTCTAAAAAAGATTTTCTGATCATCCAGGCTGTTCGCCGATTCTGCTTCAATTGATCGCTAGATAAAATGTAATCGCTTACAACACATTATCGGCTCGCCACACCCTCAGATGTGCAACCCTTCTCAACCACTGCTAATACCAGATTCGGTTAGTTCGTCACCAAAGGGTGACGAACTAACCCGACCGAAGTTATCCGCGTAGCGGAGGGCGATACCGCCCCTTGGAAAGGAGACGCTTTCTTCGCCGACCGACAGTGAAGGGCCATCGGCCCCCGGCTAGCGCCGGTACTCAAGGGAGGGGTGTGCTCTAGGATTCAAAAAGACAGCCTCTAGTGTTTTTGGTTTTGTAAACTGTCTTTTTGAATCCGGTATAAGATAGGCCTCAGCATGAAAGGATTGATTCTTGCCGCCGGACGCGGTACCAGGCTACGTCCCCTTACCCATACCCGGCCCAAACCGGTCATTCGGCTAGGTGGTAAACCCATCATTTACTACGCAGTGGAGAACCTCTTCGAGGCAGGCATTACCGAGGTGGGGGTGGTGGTCTCGCCGGATACCCAGGAAGACATTCGGCAAGCCCTCAAAGATTTCCCAGGGGTTCAGATCACCTACATCGTGCAGGAACAGGCCCTGGGTATTGCCCATGCGGTCGGCACTGCTAAGGAATGGCTGGGCCAAAGCCCCTTTGTGCTTTATCTGGGCGACAACCTGTTCCAGCATGGAATCAAGCCTTTTGTCGAGGCCTTCAAGCCCGGCATTGGGGCGGTAATTGCCCTGGTGCGGGTGCCCGACCCCCGGCAGTTTGGGGTAGCGGTGTTGGAGCAGGGGCGTATTGTTAAGTTGCTCGAGAAACCCAAAGACCCACCTTCCGATCTGGCCGTAGCGGGGGTGTACGTATTCAGCCCGACCATCATGGAGATCATCGCCAACCTCAAACCCAGCGCTCGCGGCGAGTACGAAATCACCGACGCCATTCAGGCCCTGATGGATCAGGGTCATACCGTGCTGGGACAAGAAATTACCGGCTGGTGGAAAGATACCGGGCGGCCCGCCGATTTGCTCGATGCCAACCGGCTCTTGCTGGTGGAACAAAAAAGCCCTACCCCGGTGGTGGAGGGGCACGTGCACGACAGCCAGATCACCGGACGGGTGGTGATCGAGAAAGGAGCGGTGGTCAAGAACAGCACCGTGCTGGGCCCGGTGCACATCGCTCAGAACGCCATGATCGAGGGGGCCTATATTGGCCCTTTTACCTCGGTGGGGCCCAACGCCACGGTACGGCAGGCCGAGGTGGAGTTCTCCATTTTGGAAGATGGCGCGGTAGTAGAGGACGTACCCTTGCGGCTGCACGAGTGCATCCTGGGGGTGGGCGCCAGGGTAACCAGGCGCAACGGCCTGCCCAAAGCCCACAAGCTGGTGCTGGGCGATTTGAGCAGCCTCGAGCTGGCCTGAGCTGGTTTGCATAATCCTTTGATAGAGCCGGGGTATACTCCGGTTGGAGGTAAATTATGTGGCCGTTTGGAAAGTCATTGTCTGCTCGAGTTCAGGATGCCATCAACCAGTGGCCCCCACTCCAGGGGCTGGGCCTCAACATTCAGGAACAAGGAGGGAATGTTCGTATCGCCGGGGCAGTTCCCCGTCAGCCCCACCTGTCCCTGCTGCAAGCCACGGTAGAAGGGGTTAAGGGGGTCAAGTCGGTGGACTTGAGCGGTGTCATCGTGGCGCAGCAAGAGGTCTCCGAGGCCGCCATTGCCGCCGAAGAGGAAGCCATCCGCAAAGCCACCGAGGCCAGCAAGCTGGCCAAAAAAGTGCTGGCCACCCTGGAAGCCAACGGTGAGCTCAAGGATGACCCCATCGCGGTGTTGCAAAAGGGCACCGGGGTTGTGCTTAAGGGTGCGGTGGACAGCCAGCACGAGTACAACTTGGCTGTTCAACTAGCCAAGCAAGCCGGCGCCACCGAGGTTGACGCCAGCGAACTGCAAATTGTGGAAGGTGCCAAGTCCAGGTTCGCTGCCGAGCAGGGCGGGGTCAACATCCCCGACGAATGGTACACCGTGCAGCCCGGTGATACCCTCTCGGGCATTGCCCTGAAGTTTTATGGCGATGCCTCCCGCGATAGCTACATGAAGATTGCCAAGGCCAACAACATCGCCAACCCCGACCTGATCCGGGTGGGCCAGAAGCTACAAATCCCCCGCTAAGGCCCACATACGCCAAGCCCCCGCCTGGAGCGGTTCCCACGAATTCCCCAAACAGCATCCTTTGGAAGCTATGCGTGTGGGGTAATTTACGCTGCATCGCGTATAGCGTAAATGTGGGAAACGCGATGGGGGCTTTTTTCGTTCCCCCGTGGCTTAGCGCCCTTCCCGATAGCGCCGCAGGTTCTGCATATCCTCTTGTACAAGGTCGTCCCGCCAGGCCAGCGATTCCAGATGGTGGCGCAACTCATGCAGCAGGGTCTCCCAGATTTCACCCTCCCAGTCAAACGCAGGGTCTGCGGCAGCCAGCGCTGCAAAAGAGCCATAAAACAGGGCAATATGCCGGCCAATGCCTGCATGGCCCCCCAGCACCGAGGGGTAGCCGGGATCGTAGTACTCGCCCAGGCGCAGCAGGTCGGGCTCGTCGGGGTCGGGCTTGAGGTGCTCCAGTACATGAAGGCCGTGCAGGCCACGCTTATACTCGGCGGGTATTTCCTCCCACAGTCGCTCGACGGTCTCGAGAAAGGCCTCGTAGGTCATTGGGCCCAGTCTGGCACAGATAAGCGAAGGCAACCGTGAGGCGGATAAGGGTGATGAGCCTCGGTCCAACCTGCTGTTCGCACCTTGCTGGAGGATGTTCTTTGAAGCCGTGCTCTAGCTGATATCCGCTACACCCTAAAATAAGCGTGTGGAATCCCTCAAACTGGTAGGCACGCTGTTATTGGTGCTAGGCGCGGCTGAGATAGCGCTATGGCGGGTGCTGGCCCCACGCAACCCAAACCTGAACAGGGTTTTTCCCATCCTGATATCCAGCGCCGTAGCGAGCGCAGTACTGGGGCTGGTTTTGTTTGTGGTGGGCTAGCAGTGATTGACCCAGCTTTCACCCGGATGGTACGCTAACCGACAAGTATGGCCAGGAGGTGGTTTTTTAGATAGGCCTGCGGGAGATGCAACACTCTCTCGTGGGCGGCCTGTGTGCCGCCCATTGCTTTTAGGTAGACTGGGCGAGGTTTTTTTGGAGGCTTGATGAACATTGAGGCAGCACTGGATGAAATCGGCAAGGCGTCCACTTTGGAACACCTGCAGGGCCTGAAGGTAAAGTATCTGGGTAAGAACGGCCTGGTAACTCAGGAAATGAAGACCCTTGGCCAGCTGTCCCCGGAAGAGCGTCGGGAAAAAGGTCGGGTGCTCAACGAGTGGAAAAAAATCCTGGAAAGCGCCCTGGAAGCGCGCGAAGCCCAGCTCAAGGAAATGGCCCTACAGGCGAGGCTTCTGCAAGAGTCCATAGACGTTTCGCTCCCCGGCTATGCCTTTCCTTCGGGGGGGCTGCACATCACCAGCCTGATTTTGCAGGAGCTGGTAGGCATCTTTCGCAAGCAGGGCTTTGGCGTGGTGGAGGGCCCGGAGGTCGAGAGCGAGTTCTTCAACTTCGACGCCATCAACATGCCCGAGTGGCACCCCGCCCGGGACATGCAGGACACCTTCTGGGTGGAGCTTAACCGCCGGTCGGCGAACACCCGCGCCGAGGAAGAAGGCTCTGAGGGAGCTTTCACCATCCGGGGCCCTTTCGGCGAGGACGTAACCGGCCTGGGGGGGGCGGTGCTGCGCACCCATACCTCGGGGATGCAGATTCGCTACATGATCCAGCACACCCCGCCCTTTCGGATTGTGGTGCCGGGGCGGGTCTTTCGCTACGAGCAGACCGACGCTTCACACGAGGCCATGTTCCACCAGCTCGAGGGCCTAGTGGTGGGGCCCAACATCACCATGGCCGACCTCAAAGGGGCCATCAGCGAACTGGCCCGGGGGCTTTTTGGCGAGGAGGGCAAAGCCCGCTTCCAGCCGACCTACTTTCCCTTTGTGGAGCCGGGGGTGCAGTTTGCTATGTGGTGGCCCGAGCGGCAAAAGTGGCTCGAGCTCGGCGGGGCGGGCATGGTGCACCCCTACCTGTTCAAGGCTGTGGACGACTACCGCGAACGGCAGGGCCTGCCCAGGGCCTACGAGGGCATGACCGGCTGGGCCTTCGGGATGGGGGTCGAGCGGCTGGCTTTGCTGCGCTATGGCATTCCAGACATTCGCTACTTCTACCAGAACCGCCTGAGCTTTTTGCGGCAGTTTAGAGGTTAGCCATCGCTCATACCTGATAGCTGTCGTGGCAAAGACCTGAGACATATAACATTTCGCAAGAATCCAGGCCGACAGAACCGAATGTAAGCTGCCTTTGCCAAAAACGAGGTTCCCATGAAAATCGTCTATAGCTGGCTCAAGGAATTTCTGCCCGATACGCCCGGTAGCGAGCGCCTGGAAGAGCTCTTGGCCGGGCTGGGCCTCGAGACCGAATCCATCAGCAAACTAAACCCTCCCCATCGCAACGTGGTGTTTGCGCGCGTGCTAGAGGTGCAAAAGCTTGAAGGCAAAGAAGTCCGTAGGCTCGTGCTGGACATCGGACAGGAGGTGCAGGTGGTCTCTGGTGCGCCCAACGCCAAAGCTGGGGTGGGGGTGGCGCTGGCGCTGCCGGGAGCGGTATTGCCCGACGGAACCGAACTGGGGGTGCGCCGGATTGCGGGCCTCGAGTCCTACGGCATGGCCCTCTCGGCCAAGGAGCTAGGGGTGGGCGAGTATGCGGGGGGCTTGCTGGAGTTCGCCCCCGATGCTTTACCCCCTGGAACCCCTCTGGCCGAGGTCTGGGGCCCCGACGAGGTAATCGAGGTCGAGATTACCCCCAACCGCCCGGACTGGCTCTCGGTATACGGGGTGGCCCGCGACCTGGCCGCCCTGGGCCTGACCCTCGTCACCCCCAACCCCAAGCCC
>NZ_QWKY01000065.1 GCF_003574035.1 Meiothermus hypogaeus
GAATGGCAGGCTGTGGCGACGGCAAAAACGGAGAAACATCCGGTCTATTCCTAGAGCTAAGGACTGGCTGCAGATTGCCCTTTACCGTACTCGTCACCGTCCAATACAACATTCCCTCTCTGCTTGGTAACGGCTTTCAAACCAATCCTCTCCAAAATGTTGGTTTTTACCCATCATCACACCTCTTCGTTACTCAACCGAATTCTTTAGATGAGTCGCCTTGTTCTTTTGTTCTTTGACTATTTCGCTTTTTATCCTCCGTATTATATTCTTCTCTTTGGTTTGGGGTTTCTTCCCTACTGCAAAGTTCTACGTTCCAAATTTTTATGAGAAGTCTCACCCCTAGTTTGCCAGTTCCAAAAGGGTTCAACTTTCTTGCGCCTCTGGCGATATTGCTTGCCTTGAGCTTTGCTAGTCTGGCAAGTATTGGCCACGCCCGACTCTGGGAGGCTTTTACGTACCCTTCCTATGGTGGTTTGATGCTTTTATTGACCGTAACAGGCGGCTTCTCCTTGTGGCTGTCCAACCGGTGGAGTCGTCACCCTCACACCAACGCCCTTTTGAGTCTGCTACTAGCAGCTATACTTCCTTTCATCTTGCTGGCAGCACTCTTTTATGTAGCTGGCTGGGGTTATTCACGCGCCTTTTATTCTTATTTCTTTGTATTTTTAGGTTCGCTAAATTTACTTTACCACCTCCGTCTGTTGCGCAGGCCCATACGGATATGCG
Organism: Meiothermus hypogaeus; assembly: GCF_003574035.1. Taxonomy (GTDB): domain Bacteria; phylum Deinococcota; class Deinococci; order Deinococcales; family Thermaceae; genus Meiothermus; species Meiothermus hypogaeus. Next base: position 730 of record NZ_QWKY01000065.1, read on the forward strand.
CTACCTCACTCGAGGTTGAAAAGATCATTCGTAAGCTTGGGGACAGAAAGGTTTTGGTCGTTCCAATGACCGAGGCCAATAATTGTGAAGTAGTTGTGGCAAACTTGCGAGACGAGCTCGGTCTTCTACCACCTCATCTGCTCAGCCAACTTTCGGCTCGTGGCATAGAGGTTGTTGATGTTACAACATTTTTTGAAAGAATAACCGGAAAAGTGGATTTGAACCATTTATCCGAAGAGACGGACAAGCTACTACGCCCAAAAGATTACATTGGATTGAAGCGAGTTTGGGAAACAGCACTGGTAGTCTTAACCGCCCCCATCTGGTTATTGTTGGGTTTGATTGTTGCAATAGCCATCAGGCTGGACTCGAGGGGTCCCATCTTATATAGGCAAAACAGAGTGGGTCTCTTTGGCGAAGTGTTCCAAATGTACAAGTTTCGAAGTATGTACGTTGAATCTGAGCCAGAGCAACCCAAATTCGCCGCAGAAAGTGACCCAAGGGTTACACGTGTTGGCCGCTTTATACGCAAGTATCGCCTGGATGAAATCCCGCAACTATGGAACGTTATAAAGGGAGACATGAGTTTGATTGGGCCAAGGCCTGAGCAGGTGCAATTTGTCAGAGAGTATTCACAAACCATTCCACTTTACGAAACGCGCCACTTCGTTCGACCTGGAATCACAGGTTGGGCTCAAGTCGTGCAAGGTTACACGGATGACACAGATGGTGCAATGGAAAAACTATCTTACGATTTATATTACGTAAAAAATTTTTCACTCTGGCTAGACCTGTTGGTGATTATAAAAACTTTGTCGGTAATCTTAAGGGGTTTTGGGTCTCGATGAGAGTATTGCGGTTTTGCAAATGCACACGCTAATAGATCAAGGTTGTAAAACATCGAAAGGCTTACTTTGAGAGACTTCCCAACAGAGCTATTTGCAGCTTCCATCGCCTTACATCCAGCGAAATATCCTCCGGCAGCGAGACCCCTGCCTCCTGCTTGCTCGCCGGTCTCACGTCCGGACGGGTGCGCTTAGCCAGCTCGTAGACCGACTTGCGCTCGGTGGCGATGTGCAGGGTGTGGTAGGGAATCCTGGTTAGGTTCTGCAAGGCCAGCGCAATCTGGGGTGCAATGACCTCTATGTAGTCCTGGCTGGTGTAGAGGTCGTGGTAGGCCACCGGGTACGGGAAGGGCGAGGGTCGGAAACTGGTACGGATAATCAGGTAGCGAGGCAAGACCCGCACCACCTCTTCGGCAGCCAGTTTGGACAGGGCATAGTAGTTGCGCACAGGCCCCACCGGGTCATCTTCCTTGTAGCCCCCCTTGTCTCCCCAGAACACATAGTCGGTCGAGATGTGAACAAAGTGCAGGTTGCACTTCAGGACAGCCCGAACCAGGTTACGGGTACCCTCCACATTCACTCTCCAGCAAAGCACTTTCTCGGTCTCGGCCTGGGCTACGTCGGTATAGGCCGCCGCATGCACCACCACCTGGGGTTGGTAGCGCTCGAGCGTCTGCTGGACACTGAACAAGTCGGTGATGTCCAGCTCTTCCCTACCCGGCGCAATCAGGTTTGGTATCAGGCCCCGCAGGGCAGATCCCAGTCGCCCTGTTCCGCCGGTCAGCAGGATGGGGCCAGTCTCTGGCTCTGGGTGCTCGGCTCCTGACATCTCTTCCTCAGCGCCCCTCATACCAGGTTTGCATCAAGCTCTGGTGCTCTTTTTTGGCCCGCACCCGCTGCCACCAGGCCCGGTTCTGAAGGTACCACCGGATGGTCTCGCTCAAACCCTCGCTGAAGGCATACCGGCGCACCCACCCCAGGGCCTCGGCCTTGGCGGGGTCTACCGAGTAGCGGTAGTCGTGGCCGGGGCGGTCGGTGACGAATTGCTTGAGCGAAGGGGGCTTTCCCAGCGCAGCCAGGATGGCGTCGGCCACCTGCACGCCAGATATTTGTTCACGCGCTCCAAGGTTATAGGCCTCGCCCGAGCCCCCCCGGTGCAGCACCAGGTCAATGCCCGAGGCGTGGTCGTAGGCGTGCATGTAGTCCCGCACCGCAGAGCCATCGCCATAGAGCGGCAGGGGTTTGTCTTCCAGCGCATTGGTGATGAACAAGGGGATAATTTTCTCGGGGTACTGATAGGGGCCGTAGGTGTTGGAACCCCGCGTTACCACCACATCCAGGCCGTGCGAGATGCCATGGGCGAAAACCAGGTGTTCGGCCCCAGCCTTGGAGGCCGAGTAGGGCGAGCGGGGGCGGAAGGGGTCGGTCTCGAGGGAGTGGTGGTCGGTGCCGTGCAGATCGCCGTAGACCTCGTCGGTGGAAACCTGCAAAAAGCGTTTCACCCCTTCCTGGCGGGCGGCCTCGAGCAGCACCAGGGTACCCTCCACGTTTGTACGCACAAAAGCGCCGGGATCCAAAAGACTGCGATCCACATGGCTCTCGGCGGCAAAGTTGAGCACCGCATCGGCCCCCCGCAGGGCTTTGCGGGCATCGACAGGGTTGGCAATATCGCCCTGGATGAACTCAATTCGGTTCATTACAGACTCGAGGTTTTCCAGGTTTCCCGCATAAGTCAGCTTGTCCAGCACTACGATCTGCCAGTCTGGGTGGGCGCTCAAGGCATAGTGCACATAGTTGGCGCCGATGAAACCGGCCCCCCCCGTTACCACCACTCGTTTGAAATTCATTGCGTTACTCCTCAAGGCCTAGCCTCTGTCGTCCGCCCAAAGATGGGCGCCAAAAAAGTCCCACGGTAGGCGACCCTCGTTGGGGTCAGAGGGGTTGAACTGGTCGTTCATGACGTACAGCAGCAATGCCCCCCTGTGGCCAGCCCGGTAGCCATGCGCCACCCCGGAGGGAATGAGCAGCAGCGCCGGGGCCTCGCCCGACAGCAAAAAGTAGCGCCGGTTGCCCCGGGTGGGGGAGTCGGCCCGCACGTCCACCAGCCAGACCAGCAGCTCGCCCTGCAGAACGCACCAGAGCTCGTCCTGGGTGCGCTTGGGGTGGATATGAAAAGCGTTGATACGGCCCGGAACTGCCCACGAGACCGAGATTTGCCGGGCCTCGAAGGGCGTCGGTAGCCCCTCGGTCTGACCACCGGTGAGGCGCAGGTGTTCCATAAAGGCACCCTCGAGCGAGCGATACTTCTTCAGGGGCTGGTGCACCACCCCCTCAATTGCAGGGGGAACCGGATAATTCTGGTAACTTAGAGCGGCTTGGGCTTGCTCATCGAGTTTCATTGCTGCTTTTATCCTATAGGAAGCCTGTTTGGGCATGCAAAAAACCACCCCACCTTATTCTATGAGCCGAGATTTTTCCATCATTGTTATTTCCCACAACACCCAGGGCATTCTGGGTGAGTGCTTGCGGCGACTGGAAGAACACTACCCAGAAGCCGAGGTGACCGTGGCGGACTCCGCTTCCACCGACGGTAGCCCGGATTGGGTTCAGATGCACCACCCTGCGGTGAAGGTACTGAGGGTGCCCAACCGTGGCTATGCCTTTGCCGTGAACCGCGGTCTGGAGGCCGCCACCCGCCCCTGGGTGGTGGAGATGAACAGTGACATCTACCTGGAACCTGGAGACCTGGAAGCCCTGCAAAAGGCCCTCCAGGAAAACCCCAAAGCGGCTCTGGCTGGCCCTACCTTGCAAACCCCAAGAGGGCATTTGCAATCCTTCGGGCTGTTTTATGCACCCAACTACTGGAACCTGCAGCGGCCCAGGCCGGTAAGCTGGGTATCGGGCGCGCTCATCATGGCCCGGAAGAGCGCGCTGGCAGAAATCGGCGGTATGGACGAACGCTTTTTCTTCTATAACGAAGACCTCGAGTGGTGTACCCGCACCCGCCGTAAGGGCTGGCAGGTCTTGCTGGTGCCGCGCCGGGTGCTACACCTGGGGGGAAGCTCCACCCCCAGCAACCCCCGCTTTCTGGCCGAGGGCTACCGGGGGGGGCTGCTGTACACCCGCGATTACTACCCCACCCTGCACAGCCTGCACAAAAAAGCGGTCTGGCTCGAGGCCCATTTGCGCATCTGGCTCGACCCCAACCCCGTCCGTAGAGCAAGCTACAGCCTGATTTTGAACAAGATAAACGAAGGCAGTTTGGACATACCTTTCCTACCCTAGCCACAAAAGCGGGCCGACAAGTTCACGCCTCGGGCTTCCAGAGGGTTTGCAAACCCAAAAGCCCCTGCAGTTTTTCGTCGCGCGATACCAGCACCGCACTCAACCGAAGGGCCGTTGCCGCAATAAAGCGGTCGGCGGGGTCGGTGTGCGGCAAAGAGAGGCCATCGGCCTCCACTGCAGTGTAGGCATCCAGCGGCACCACTTCGATACCCGGTACCCGCAGGGCGTCCTCGAGCCAGCGCCGCGCCCCAATGGTGAAGGCCAGCCGCCCTTTCCGGGCCAGCACGGCCACTTCCCAGGCGCTAATGGCCGATACAAACAGGGCCTGCTGGGCGCGGGCTTCCTCCAGCAAAGGCTCCAGTCCCTCCGGAAGCTGGGTGGGGTCGGCCAGGAAGTAAACCCAGGCATGGGTATCGAGCAGGTAGCGACTCAAGCCAGCGCCTCCCAGGGCTCATGCGTGGGCTCAGTGGGCTGCTCATAGCGCAACAGCGTTCCCCGCAGACGCTTCCGCACCTCCTCGCCCCGGTATGGGCGAATTTCCAGCACCAGCCGGCCCCGGTCACTCAGGATTAGGGGCTCGCCGGTAGCCTCTACCCGGCGCAGAAGCTCGAGGGCGTGGGCTTTGAAATAGCTTTTGGAAACCTTCATGTCCAGGGTCATAGTACATGGTCATTTTGGGGAGAGCAAGGCAGGTCGCTTTGGGCCAAGATACGTGCGGCAAAGGCTCGAGCTAAAGCCGCACCCGGCTGCGATCGCCCAGCACCAGTTGAAGGCTGTGTCGACGGGCGTTCCCCTTGCCGTCTACCACCACCCCCTGCCCCAAAATGCTGCTGTCCAGGCGATAGGGCAGCGCATACACCTGGGCTTCATCCATCAGGATGGAGTACTCGACCTCGCTGGAAACGACCCTGGCGTTCTTGCCAATGGCTGTGTAGGGACCCACAAACCCGTCTTCAACCAGGGCTCCGGCCCCAATGTAGGCCGGGCCGCGCACCGTGCTACGGACGATGCGGGCCCCGGCTTCCACCACCACCTCACCCACCACCTGGGCCTCCTGGAGTTCTCCCTCAATCCGGCGCACGAGGGTCGAGAGGGCCAGCCGGTTGGCGTCGAGGAGGTCTTCGGGTTTGCCGGTATCCTTCCACCAGCCCCGCACCTGGTGGGCAATCACCTTCTGCCCGCTGTCCACCAGGCCCTGGATGGCCTCAGTAATCTCGTACTCACCCCGCCCGGAGGGCCTAAGCCCCTCGATGATGGGGTGGATGCCGGGGCTAAAGAGGTACACCCCCACCAGGGCCAGGTTGGAGGGGGGGTTCTGGGGCTTCTCCAAAAGTCGCACCACCCGGCCCTGCTCGTCCAAGACCGCCACCCCGAAGGCCCGGGGGTCGTCCACTGGGGTCAGGAGGACGATGGCTGCGGGCTGGGTCTGGCGGTACTCGGCCACCAGGTGCTTGATGCCCCCGGAAAGCAGGTTATCGCCCAGGTAGAGCACAAAGGGGCTATCGCCCAGAAAAGGCTGGGCGGTCTTGACTGCGTGGGCAATGCCCAGGGGGGCTTCCTGTACGATGTAGGTGATTCGCACACCCCAGCTCGAGCCGTCGCCCAGGGCCGCCCGTACCTCCTCGCCGGTTTCGGGGCTCAGCACCACGCCGATGTCGCGGATGCCGGCAGCCACCAGGTCTTCCAGGGCGTAAAAAAGGTTGGGCTTGCCAGCGATGGGGATGAGTTGTTTGGCCCGGGTGTGGGTAAGCGGACGCAGCCGGGTGCCTTTGCCTCCGGAAAGAACAAGACCCTTGAGTTCCATAACCGTGTCCAGTTTACCGGCCCGGGCCGGTTCGGGAGGGCCAGCACGCATGGTGTACAATCCGTAGAAGCTTCGACGGTCGCTTTGCAACGTTCCGAACTTGGAGGGTAACACCATGGTTCAGTCCAGCAATAGCACCAACGCTATCCTCGAGCAAACCCCGCCCAGTTTTGTTGTTGTGGGCCAGCCCACCGAAGGGCTCAAGGCTCTGGCCGACCAGCTTCCCCAGGTGATGCAGGCCCGGGGCTACCGCCACGAACCAGGTACCGAGGCACCGCGGGCGGTGCTTAATTTCATCCAGGCCGACAAGCCCACCCCCTACCGGCGCAAGGCCCAGGCCACCATGGTGGTCTCGTTTCTGGAGCTACCCCAGATGCCCCCAGACCCCATCGCCGGGCTTTATAGCTACCTGGTGCGGGCCCTGTCCAACATGCTGGTGGTCTACGTGCCGGGCCAGGGGGCCCACTTCCTGACCCTGGAGCTTGGCCGGTACCACGAGCCGGAAGGCCCTCATTTCGTGGAGCGGGTAGCCGAACGCATCCACCCCATTGCCTCCTCGGTGCTGGTGGTGAACAACCGCTTTGAGCCGGGCCTCGAGCCCGAGCTCTGGCAGGGCGATGCCCTCACCCAAAGCCTGAGCGCGGCGGGCCGCAAGCTGGCCGAATGGGATCTGCTCCCGGCGGCTTTTCCCATCGAAGAAATCCTGCCCCCTGAAGACTTCCGCCACGTCAAACGGCTGTACGGCATCGGGGGGCTTTCGTATGGCAACCTGTCGGTGCGCAAGGATGAAAAGCGCTTCTGGATGTCGGCCAGCGGGGTGGACAAGGCCAACCTGCGCGAGGTGGGGCGGGACATCCTGATGGTCACCGACTACGACGTAGAACAAAACGCCATGCGCCTCTCGGTTCCGCCGGGGGTAGAGCCGCGCCGGGTCAGTGTGGACGCCATCGAACACTGGATGATCTACCGCGAACACCCCCAGGTCGGGGCCATCATCCACGTGCACGCCTGGATGGAAAACATCAGCTCGACCCAGTTCAACTACCCTTGCGGCACCTACGAGTTAGCAAGCGCGGTGGCCGAAAAGGTGCGCGAGGCCCCCGATCCCAGCCGGGCGGTGGTGGGGCTCAAGAACCATGGCCTGACCATCACCGGCCACAGCCTCGAGGACATCCTGGAGCGCATCGAAGGCCGGCTTCTGCGCCAGGTGCCCATGACCTGAAAGGCGCTCAGACCTTTGTCTAAGGAGAGGCCTCCTCTTTCGCTGCCTGGTACTGGGCTACCTGATTACGAAACCGCTTGGCTCGCTCCAGCAATGGCTCGGCCTGGCCTGCGAGCTGGGCCTGGAACTCCAGCGCCACCACCTTGCCAGGGGTAAAGGCCCGGCCATCGGGGTTGGGGAACAGGCTGTTGAGCAAGGCAAAGTCTTCCTCGGAGCGCCAGCCTGCCTCTTTTTTGAGCTGATCCAGGTAGCCCCACTGAAAGCGCTCCTCGCTCAGTTGTCCATTTAGGAAGCGATCCAGTAAATCCATGTACACCTGCAGCCCAACTACAGCCGGGTTTCGCACCGGTTTGCCAACGTGAACCGGCAACGACTGAAGCAGAAGGGGCTCGAGGTGGTCGGGATTAATCTTCCAGTTGTCCAGGTCGAAGAGGGGCCGGGCCTGACGGAAGAGGATCAACTGCGGGCTCTGGTGCTGAATACCCGTGCGGGCCTCCACATGGTTCGAAGCTGGACGGTCTTCGGGAATGCGGATGATGCCTATGGCTACGTCTGGGCGGGGCTCCAGGTACTTCTGGACGCACTGCATGGCTTCCAAAGTTTTGTCGGTGGTGCTGGCCTTGAAAATCGCTGCCAGTTCGTGATTTTCCAAAAAGGCATCCACATCCGCGGGGGTTTTGAGCGGGAAGACTCGTTCGCGCAAGCTCATGGTGACATCAAGATACGCACTTCTGGCTTCTGTCTCCGTGGGATATGTTGCGGTTTGCCAGTTGAACACAGAGCGCTAGTCAATCTTGACCTCGGGCCTTCTGTCCAGGCCAAAGTGTGACCGATAACGAAGGTGGTGCTCATTCTTTACGTTACCCTGGACTTTGGAATGGAACGACTTCCTGCATCGCGGCCTCTACCCATACTGCCTGTATTCCTGACCTTGCTGCTACTGGCAAGCGCACTGGTGGGCGCTTATTTTGTCTTTCCCGGCTTCAAAGAGCGCATTGACGGTGTGTATGGCTTGCTTTCCGGCGGGAACCCACAGGTCCTGCAGGCCTGGGTGGCCGGGCTGGGCTTCTGGGGCCCCTTGAGCATCATCGGGCTGATGATTGCCCAGACCCTGGTCTCGGTGGTGCCCATGACCCTGGTGATGTTAATCTCGGTGCTGGCCTTTGGGCCGGTGGTGGGGGGTGTGCTGGGCTGGGTTGGCGCCATTATTGCCGCCATTCTGGGCTATAGCCTGGCCAGGTTGCTGGGGCCGGTGGTGGTAGATCGCTTTGTTAGCGAGAAAATCCGCCTGAAGGTGGAGGAACAGGTCGAGCGCTACGGGCCCTGGGCCATCATTGCGCTGCGGCTGTCGTTTGTGGTACCCACCGATAGCGTGAACTTTGTGGCCGGGCTGGTGCGAATGCATCCGCTCAAGTTTTTGCTGGCGACCTCGGTGGGGGCCGCCCCGGTGGCAGTGGTGGTGGCCTGGCTGGGGGCCGATTTCTCCCGCCTGGGACCTTTCTTGCTGGTCGCCACCCTGGTGGGCCTCACGGCCCTGGGCGGCTTTATCTTCTACGACCAGTCCCGTCTTCGGCGCAAAAATGAGTCGGGCAAGGGCGAATCAGTCTGAACCGCCCATCAGGGCCTCCATGCCTTCCACCGCGCCCATGCGCAGGGAGCAGTCGGCCCAGCTCGAAAGCGGGGTGGGGTTGGGGTTTATTTCAATCAGGTAGGCCCCATTCAGGCTGGCCAGCCGCCCCAGGCTGGCGGCAGGCTCGACCTCGGCGCTGGTGCCCACCACCAGGGCCACCTCGGCCTGGGTAAAGGCCCGCTCGGCTTGCTCGTAGGCGCCTGGTGGCAAAAGTTCTCCAAACCAGACCACGTCCGGACGGCCCCTGGCCCCACAGCCTGGACAATAGGGCGGCGGAACAAACTGGGTCGGGTCGGGGAGGGGAAACCGCTCTCCACAGCGTTCGCAGCGGCCCCGGGCGATGTTGCCGTGCAGCTCAACCAGGCGGATTGAACCGGCCCGGCTGTGCAAGCTATCCACGTTTTGTGTTGCCAGAAAAAAGCCCTCCCCCACCCGCTGCTCGAGTACCGCCAACAACACATGGGCCCGGTTGGGCTGGGCCTGCATCACGTTCTGGTAGCGCCAGGCGTACCACTCCCAGACTTTCTTTGGGTTGCGGGCATAGGCGCTGGGGGTGGCGTATTCTTCGAGGTCAAAGTCTTTCCACAGGCCAGCAGCATCGCGAAAAGTGGGAATGCCCGAGGGCTGCGAAATACCGGCCCCGGTCAGCACAGCAACCCGCCGCGCGCGGGCCAGACGCGCCTGGGCAGTGTTCAGGTTGCTCATGCTTCCAGTGTACGCATAGACCCCAAACTTCATAGAATAGGCTTGGGTTTAGGGGTTACAACAAGGCTCCTGGTTTTTTGGCCCTCGACCCTGTACCCTTGGCTCTCAACCTTTTCCTATGCGACTTTTTACCGCCCAAGCCATGCGCGAAGCCGACCGTAAGGCGATTGACCTGGGCTATCCCAGCCTGCTCTTGATGGATGCCGCCGGTAGGCGCACGGCCAAGCGGCTGCTAGAGCGCTTCGCGGGTCGCAAAATTGTGGTGTTGTGCGGCAAGGGCAACAACGGCGGCGATGGGCTGGTGGCCGCCCGCTGGCTGGCCCACTGGGGGCACGAGGTCGCGGTGTATGCTGCCGAGGGCCAGGAAGGCGATGCTGCCATGGCCCAACAAGCGCTGCGGGCGCACGGCCTGGAAATAAATCCCCTCTCGGCCTGGAAACCCCAGCCGCACAGTGTGGTGTTGGATGCACTGTTTGGCACCGGCCTGCGGGGGCCATTGGAAGGTTTTTACGCAGAGCTGGTGGAAAACATCAACCAATCCGGGCTACCCGTAGTGGCAGTGGACATGCCCTCGGGCCTCCCCTACCAGCCTCATATCCGCGCCAACCTGACCGTGGCCCTGGCGGGTCTGAAAAACGAGCACCTGTTTTATCCCCACCGAACCGCCTGTGGCCGGATTTTACTCGATTCCATCGGGATGCCGCCCAGGGCCCTGGACAACCCGCACCTACCCGAGCTGTTATCTAGCGCGAACATGCGTGCCCTCCTGCCGATTCGCCCAGGCAACGCGCACAAAGGCTCGGTGGGGCGGGTGCTGGTGGTGGGGGGGTATCGAAGTTATACAGGCGCGCCCAGCCTGGCGGCCCTAGGGGCGTACCGAACCGGCGCCGGGCTGGTCACAGTGGCCTATCCCGCCGACTGCGACGTAGTGCCCCCTTTGGAGGCGGTGCGGCTTCCCTTGTTCGAATGGAACACCGCCAACCTGCAAATGGCCCGGGCCGATGCGGTGGCGGTAGGGATGGGGGCCGGGGAAGGTGGGGTGGAGGCGGCTCTGGCTGCCTTAGGGCTGGCCCGCCCCACCGTACTCGACGCCGACGCCCTGCACGAGCGGGTGTTGCGGGCCTATGCCCAGTCGGGCCTGCCCAGCATCATCACCCCCCACCCCGGCGAGGCCAGCCGGCTGCTGGGGCTTTCAGCCGAGCAGATAGCCCGGTTTCCCCTCGAGGCCGCCCAGACCCTGGCCCAGCGTTACCCGGGCCTGGTGGTGGTGCTCAAGGGGGGGCCTACGGTGCTGGCCTGGACACCCCCAGGCACTTCAGAAACCCGGATGGCCGTCAACAGCACCGGCAACCCCCAGATGGCCACCGGCGGGATGGGCGATGTGCTGGCGGGGGTGATTGGCGCCCTTTTAGCCGCAGGCTTATCTGCCTGGGACGCCGCCCGACTGGGGGTGTATCTGCACGGGTTGGCGGGGGATCAAAGCCAGAAGCCGGGCCTCCTGGCCCACGAAGTGGCCGAGACCCTGCCGGAAGCAGTAGAGCAGCTGCGTTCAGGCTCCGCTAGGGATTTTTGGGAGCCGGGGTACGATTAACACCCAGCAGCAACACACTCATGGCCAGCATCCACAAGATGTCATAGACCACAATGGACCATAGCGCCGGGGGCACACCGCCCAGCACGTAGATCACTCGAGCCAGGCTGCCCAAGACCAGCGCCCACACCACCCCTTGCAGGTATCGCCCGATGCGCCCCCCCGCCAGTACCGGCGTTTGCTGGACAAAAAGCAGGGTCAGGTAAAATGCCACCCCAGCATAAATCAGTTCAATCAGGCTCAGGGGCCGGATCAGGGTAGTCAGGGCCGAAAGCAGCACACCGCCCAGCACGGCCACCAGGGCCAGGCGCTGGAAAAACCCCAGGGGATAGAAACCATGGCCTTCCATGCGGAAAGGCAGCAGGGTGCCCATTAGCAAAAAGAGGGCCACCCCCACCAGATAAATCACCTCGCGAATGGCTTGAGTACCGATGCCGGTGGCTACGTTGTAGGTGAATAGTAGATCACCCACTCCCAAAAACAGCAAGCCCGCCGCCAGGCCACCCAGGGCCGGGCGCACAATGGCCGGTGAGCGGGCAGCAACCCACCACAGTGCGTAGGCCCCAAGGAAGTTAGAGAGGCTTACAGCAAGGTTGCGAGCATAAGAGTCGCTCAGCAAACCCAACAACCAGACCAGCCACAAAAGCCCCAGCAAAGCGTAAGCCACCATGAATGGCGCTATCATACGCCTTTTGGTTGTGGTTGCGTATCAAGGCTCAAAAGCTGCCCCTGGCATAAGCACATTGCCGCTACAGCGTTGGGCGCAGCAAGCGGTCGAAAAGCGTGGCCGCGTTGGGCTCGAGGCTTTCGCTCATCCAGCGGCGCAGGGCTTTCTCCAGCGAGGCGGGGTCGTCGGTGGTATGGATACTGCGCAGGCGCTCGAGGGCCGAGGGGGCGCCGCGCCCCATGTATTCCTTGAGCACTTCCTGTGCCGCATTCCAGACCACGCTCAATCGAATGGCCCTTTGCTCCTGGTCTTCTTGCCGGGCCTGCTCGAGCAAATCCGGAGGCGCTTTGCTGGGGGCCTGCACCAGGTGCAGGTGACCCTCGCGAAACTCGGTGGGCAGTTCTCCACCAAAAAGGCGCTTTCCTCTGGCAAAAAACCAGGCCCGCCCCACCAGGCCATCCTCCAATACCAGCGCACCGGTAAACTGCTCCTGTACCAGCGAATCCACCAGATCTGACACCACCACACTGTTGGCAGCCATGGCGGTGATGCGCGATAACCCCTGGGTTAGGGCTACCAGCGCGGGCAGATCGTCGGGTTGCAGTCGGTAGAGCGATAGGGTGCCCTGGCCCAATTCGCGCTGTAAGGCCCGGTAAGCCACGGTGCCACAAAGGTGGCCGTAGGTCGTCTGTCGCCAGGCCTCCAGCAATCGCCCACGATAAAAGGCCAGCCAGCCCCGCTCTTCACCGGAAAAACGGGCTAGCGCATAGCCACAAAAGTTGTCCCCACGCAGCCGCTCGACCAGTTCTGAAGTCAGCAGGCCACCCGGCACACTTTCGGCCAGGGGATCGTGCTGGGGCAAAAAACTCAGCAGGTAGCCCATCAGTGCAGGAGAGATGTGCTCGAGCAGACCCCGGTTCTCACTCACAGCTCCCCCTGTACCGATGCCTGACCCGGCGAAGATGTATACATCCCCAATCTGCATAGGGCACGATAGCGCGTAAGAACTACAATCCACATACCGAACAAGATCAGGCTCCCATCCTGCTTCATACCCACCACACCCTGATATACCACTGTATATGTCTCAGCCTTGATGCCATTTGTTTGCTCACAAATATGATCAAGCAATGCGAGAAGGGCTTTAGTGCCCATAATATGCTAACGGGCAGTGTACCACGTCACCCGCTGGATTATGACTTGAGTGCGGCCCTTACACCAGCGAATCTCTGTGGCAATTTTTGAGCATTGCGCAGGTTCGGCCAAAGGTTATGATGACATAACCGCCCCAGGCGGGAGAGCTATGTCCGACGAAACCCTGTATGTTCAAGTTCCGGCCACCCTGGCCAACCTGGGTTCTGGCTTCGACGCCCTGGGGGTCGCCCTCGATCTGTACCTCGAGGTCAGCGCCTCACCCGCTCCCAGCGACCAGTTGCACTACGTCGGCCAGGGACATGTACCCAATACCCCCCACAACCTGATCCACCAGGGCTACCGGGCTGCCTGGCAGGCCCTGGGCGAAGCCAATCCGCCTACCCTTGCGATCCAGGCCCACAACCCCATTCCGCTGGCCCGCGGGATGGGCAGCAGCTCGGCAGCTCTGGTCGCCGGGGCTGCACTGGCCGATCTGCTCTCGGGGCATCAGCTTGGCAAAGAAGGCATATTCGCGGTCACCGCCGCCCTGGAGGGCCACCCCGACAACGTAGCGCCTGCGGTGTATGGGGGCTTTGTGGCGGCTCTGGCCGACCCCCCCCTGGCTTTGCCCCTGCCCTCCCCTAAAGGGCTGGTTTTTGTGCTGGGGGTACCCCCTTACGAAGTACCTACGCCGTTGGCCAGATCTGCATTGCCCAAAACCATTCCCCTTGCCGATGCGGTCTATAATCTGGCCCGCAGCGCACTCTGGCCCGCAGCCCTCTATTCAGGGCGTCTGGAGGCCTTGCGGGAAGCCGCAAGGGATCGGTTGCACCAGCCCTACCGGGCGCATCTGATGCCGGGCCTGGAGATGGCGCTTGAACAGGTTTATGCGGCGGGTGCGCTGGCAGCTTTTGTGGGGGGGGCCGGCCCGACCCTGGCTGCCCTGGCCGAGATCCACCACACCGAGGCTATTCGCTGGGCCATGCAAGGCTATGTGGGGCAAGGCTCCACCCTGGTGCTGGGGCTGGGGGAGGGTTTGCGGTGGAAGGCAGTTTCAGTACCATCCCGCTGAGCGATGTCCTGGAGATGATCCACGCCAACCGTGGAACCGGGGTTTTGCACCTGGATAGCGGCAAACTCCCCTTGCATCTGCACTTTGAGGAGGGCGAGGTGGTCGGGGGGGGCATCCTGGACTGGGAGGGCTTCGAGGCCATCTCGACCTTCCCACTGCACCCCGAGCAAGGCCACTTCAAGTTTGAAGCAAGCCATGTTCAGGGTCTTCCGCTGATGCCCTTCAAGGCCTTCATGGGGGAGTGGGCCCGCATGAACGACCAGTGGGCCCGCTTTCGCAGTGTGCTGGACTCCCCCAGCCGGGTTCTGGAAACGCCCCGGGCGGTAGAGCCTTTTGCGGTCTTTGTGGGGGGCAAAAGTGTGCGTGCAGCGGCCAAGAGCTGGGGGGTTCCACTCATCATTGCCACCGAACGGGCCTGGCGCGGGCTGCGGGAGGGCGACCTGACCAAGCTGCGCAAATACGCCTGGTTTGCCCTGCGCATCCGGCACCCTTCGGCCCGCCGAACCCAGGCGGGCATCCGCGACCCCAGGGACATTACCGTATTGCTCGATGGGAGTCGCAACCTTGGCGAGCTTGTACACGCCGGACTTCCCATCGCCCAGGTCCGCAACTACCTAATCCAGCACATCAGCAGCGGAGAACTCGAGGCCCCCGGAAGGGGCTGGATTCTGCGCGACCTGCTGTGGGAAATCGAAGCTGAGCAGAACCCGCAGAAGTAGTCCAGAAGAAGCACCACGATTCTAGTGCACGGGTAACTTTTTTTTGCGGTACGTTTTGAAACACGTTGATTGTCCAAAATTGCGATCTGCAGCCCATTAGGAGGCACTGAAGTGCATGCTGAATTCTTGGTTACCAGACCACTAGCGGTCGCAAGCGTCCTGGCCGATGAGATGAGGCCTATCTCAAGCTAGGCAACCTGCACAAACCCTGCCAGTCTCAGTGACTATCGGCAATGGGCTGTTAGCTATCCGCTATGGGCTTGGGCCAAACACCCTCCGCCTTTGGCTTTGGTATACCATGCCCTACAATAACCCTTGTGAGTGTGAGTGCACCGCGTGACTTCTTTGCCGAGCAAGGTATCGAACCTCTGACCGCCCAGGGCTACCAGCGGGCCGCCCGGGTAGAGGCTTTCCCTTATCTGAAAGCCCTTTCGGAGCGGGTGCTGGTCTACGACGGGGCCATGGGCACGGAAATTTTCAAGTACAACCTGAGCGACGCGGATTATGGGGGTGAGCAGTATAGCGGTTGTCCTGAAATTTTGAACCGCACCCGCCCGGATGTAATCGGTGCGATACACCGCAGCTACCTCGAGGTCGGCGCGGACGTAATTGAGACCAACACCTTTGGCTGCCTGCCCCACGTGCTTTCCGAGTACGGCCTGGAGGCCGAGGCCGAAGACCTGGCCTTTGCCGCCGCCCAGATCGCCCGGGAGGCCGCCGAGGCGTACTCGAGCGAAAAGCCTCGCTTTGTGGCGGGGTCGCTGGGGCCTGGCACCAAGCTCATCTCGCTGGGACAGATTAGCTGGAGTGAAATGTTCGAGTCCTACCGCACCGGGGCCCGGGGCCTCATACAGGGCGGGGTGGATCTGCTCATCATCGAGACCTGCCAGGACATCTTGCAGGTACGCTGCGCGGTGCTGGCCGCCCGGCAGGCCATGCAGGACGCTGGTCGCGAGGTGCCGCTGCAGGTGCAGGTAACGTTCGAGGCCACCGGCACCCTGCTGGTCGGCACCGATGACAGCGCCGCCCTGACCGTGCTGGAGAGCCTGCCGGTAGATGTGGTCGGGATCAACTGTGCCGTAGGGCCCGACCTGATGGACTCGCACATCCGCCATTTCTGCCAGCACAGCACCCGCTGGGTGAGCTGCCTGCCCAACGCGGGGCTACCCCGCAACGAGGGGGGCAAGGCGGTATTTGACCTCACCCCTGCAGAACTAGCCCGCTGGCAGCTCAAGTTTGTGCAGGAGTACGGGCTGAACGTGGTAGGGGGGTGTTGCGGAACCGGCCCTGAGCACATCCGGGCGCTGGCCGAGGCTCTACGCGGGAAAGACATTCCGGCCCTGCGCCACAGCCAGCCAACCCCCAGCGCCTCTCCTTTGGGCCAGGTCGCTAGCCTCTACCAGAGCGTGCCGCTCAAGCAAGATACCGGCATTCTGATTGTAGGGGAGCGAACCAACGCCACGGGGAGTAAGAAGTTCCGCGAGCTGCTATTCGCCGGAGACTTCGACGGGATGAGCGAGCTGGCCGCAGAACAGGTAGCCGAGGGCGCCCACGTGCTGGATGTTTCGGTGGCCTGGACCGGGCGCGACGAGGTTCGGGACATGCGCGAGGTGCTGAAGCGCTTTGCCACCAGCGTACCCATTCCCATCATGATTGACTCCACCCAGCCCGAGGTAATGGAGGAGGCCCTGCTGCACCTGGGCGGGCGAGCCATCCTGAACTCAGTAAACCTGGAGGACGGCCTGGAAAAGTTCGACCGGGTGGCCGCCCTGGCCAAACGCCACGGGGCCGCGCTGGTGGCTCTGACCATAGATGAGGACAAAGAAGCCGGCATGGCCAAAACGGTGGAGCGCAAAGTGGAGATTGCCCTGCGCATGTACGAGCGCCTCACCAAGGTGCACGGCATTCCGGGGGAGTCCATCCTCTTTGACTTGCTGACCTTCCCCATCACCCAGGGCGATGAGGACACCCGCAAGCTGGCCATGTGGACCGTTGAGGGTATCCGCCGCTTGCGCGAGCAGCTACCCGAGGTGGGTTTCATCCTGGGCATCTCCAACGTTTCTTTTGGGCTCTCGGCGCAGGCCCGGGTGGTGCTCAACTCGGTCTTCCTGGACGAGTGCATCCAGGCCGGCCTGACCGCGGCCATTCTGAACGCCGGTAAGATTCTGCCCATTAATCAGATTCCTAAAGAGCAGTACGAGCTGGCCCTGGATCTGATTTACGACCGTCGGCAGTTTGGTGCGGGGGGCGAGGTAACCCACGACCCCTTGTTTGCCTTTGTGGACTACTTTGCCAAAAACAAGGTGGACAAAGGCCTGGCCAAAGACCCCCTGGCTGGGCTACCCCTCGAGGAGCGCCTGAAAAAACGCATCATCGAGGGCCGTAAGGTGGGCCTCGAGGCCGACCTCGAGCTCGCCCTCACCCGGTACACGCCGGTAGAGATTATCAACCAGATACTCCTGGAGGGCATGAAGGTGGTGGGTGACCTGTTCGGCGCAGGCAAGATGCAACTGCCCTTTGTGCTGCAAGCCGCCGAAACCATGAAGGCCGCCGTGCGCTACCTCGAGCCCAAAATGGAAAAGCTCGAGGGTGTCCACAAGGGCACCATGGTACTCGCTACGGTTAAGGGCGACGTGCACGACATTGGCAAGAACCTGGTGGACATCATCCTCTCCAACAACGGCTACAAGGTGGTCAATCTGGGCATCAAGAAGCCCATCGAGGAGATTCTGGCAGCGGTAGAAGAGCACCGGCCCGACGCGGTAGGCATGAGCGGCTTGCTGGTCAAGAGCACCGTGGTGATGAAGGAAAACCTGGAGTACATGGCAGCACGCAACATCGGGCTGCCGGTGGTGCTGGGCGGGGCGGCGCTCAACCGGCATTATGTGGAAAACGACCTGCGCCAGATCTACACCACCGGCCCGGTTTTTTACGCTTCTGACGCCTTCGACGGTCTGCAACTGATGGAAGAACTGACGGGCAATGCCCCACCCCGCCTCACCAGCCGCGAGGTCAGCGGACACAAATACAAAACCGCTTACGAGATTTTGCAGGAGAAGCTGATGGCCGGTTCAGAGTACATCCCTTCCAACACCCCCCCCGCTCCCCGCATC
>NZ_QWKY01000066.1 GCF_003574035.1 Meiothermus hypogaeus
CTGCGCAGGTGGAGGGGTTGGGGGTTGGGCCTGCGGCGCCGTAGGAGAAACGCTAGAAGGGGGCGTAGCCCCCCCCCGTGATCCGGCAAAAGGGTTGACCCCGGTCAAAAAAAGCACCACACCCGCCATGATGGCTGCGACCAGTAGGAAGATCAGCGCATCGAGCCAATTTGTTCTAAGCCAACCCATGCCACCAATCTACCGCAATAAGTCTCGGGCGGGAGCATAGCCCAGGTCGGCAGAGCGCTGCCAGGCCCGCCGGGCTTCAGCTACCCGGCCCAACGAGCGCAGGGTGAGACCCAGGTTATACCACGCTACCGAGTTACGGCCATCCAGGGCCACCGCCTGCGAAAGCACCCGTTCCGCGTCGGAGTATTTGCCTGCAGAGTACAGCGCCGCACCCAGGTTGGCTGCTGTGGAAGCACTGGGCGCCAGGGCCTGGGCTTTTTCCAGCGACTCGGCAGCAGCCGCGTAATCCTTCAGGTTGAACTGCGAAACCCCCAGGAAGAACCAGGCTTCGGCGTTATCGGCTTTTTGTTGGGTAACCTGCGAGAGGGTTTCGACTGCCTCGGCGTAGCGTCGCAAGGCATACGAAGATTTACCCTGTAAGAACAGAGCGTCTACCTTGTCGGCCCCCTGGCTGGCCTTGACGGCCATCGCGGCAAAGCGGCCCGACTCTGCAGCCTGACCCAGGCGGTCATAGGCAGTGGCCAGTCCCAACAGCACTTTGGGCTCATCGGGGTTCTGGGCATAGGCATTCTGGAAGGACTCCAAAGCCCCTCGAGCATTTCCGTCGCGCAGGCGAGCGACCCCCAGGTTGTAGTGAGCCGCCCACAGCTTGGGGTCAAGCCGAGCAGCTTCTTGCAGTGAAGCCTGTTGCTCACGGCCTTGTTGCAGGGTGGACTTTTTGAGCAGCAGTTGGGCCCGCGCCGAGTTGTCTTTGGCAGCCTCGAGCCCCCGGTCAATCTCGCGCAGGGCCCGCAGGGGCAAGCCCTGGGCTACGTAGATATCGGCAATTTGCGAGATGGCCTGCACATTGGCGGGGTCGTTGCCCAGGATCTGGTATAGCACCGGTAGGGCTTCCAGGGGCTTGTTGGCCCTGACCAGGCTATCGGCCAGCAAAGAGGTTAGCTCGGCGTCCCCAGGAACTTTTTCCAGGCCCTTGCGGGCAGCAACCGTAGCGGCCTCGTGCTGTCCTTGGGTGCGCAGGGCCTTAACCTGGCCTATATACGCAGGCTTAAGATCGGCAGCGCTCAGGCTGGCTTTCTCGCCCACCTCAACCGCTCTGGCAAAGGCCTGGGCGGCCTCGGCGGCCTGGCCCTGCCGGTCGCGCACTACGCCCAGGTTGAACCACCCTTCAAAACGGTTCGGGTCAAGAGCGGTGAGCTGGGTGAATTCGAAGGCGGCTCCCCGCAGGTCGCCCAGGCGGTACAGGGCCAGACCCAACCCAAAATGAGCGCTGTAGTTGGAGAAGTCCCGGGCAATGACCGCCTCAAAGCCCTGCACGGCCTCGCTGAGGCGCCCCGCCTCGAGGGCCGCCTGGGCCTGTTGCAGCGTCTGCTGAACAGCAGGGGCCGGCTGATTTTGCTGCGCCCAGCCCAGCGAAAGAATCAGAAGCGCCGCGCACAAAAGTTGTTTCATAGCGTCTCCTTCAGGTTAATCCTCATCTTGCCGCCCATTGTAGCACGTGAAGAAAATGCACAAGCGGCAAATGCACTTGTCAAGCCCAATCTTTACAAGATTCTAACCCTAAATCCGTAGGTGGTTGCCGTGAAATAAGCCTATCGCTCAGCATTCAGCATACTGGTGGACGCGTCCTGGGGCTTTTTCATGCTGCCGTTTTTAGCCTATTGCAAACAAGCACCTTGACCAAACAGGTCTCCACCGCTAATATGTAAAAGCTGTCACATGCAGCCACCGTCGCGGGGTGGAGCAGTCTGGTAGCTCGTCGGGCTCATAACCCGAAGGTCATAGGTTCAAATCCTATCCCCGCAACCAGCCAGAGGGCTCCGGAAAAACCGGGGCCCTCCTACTTTTTCGGTCAGACTTTTTCGATACGCCCCAAGGCCTCGGTGGGGGTGCGAGCCCCGATGGCAAAAAGAGCCACGCGCAGTTCGTGCAAAAAGTCCTCGAGCCACGCCACTACAGCTTCTGGGCCCTGGAGGGCCGGCTCGAGCAGGGGTCGGGCCACCGCCACCATCTGCGCCCCCAGGGCCAGGGCCTTGGCGGCATCGGTGCCGGTGCGAATGCCCCCTGAGGCGATCAGGGGCTTGTGGGGCAGAACATCCCGGCACTCCACCAGGGCCTCTGCGGTAGGGATGCCCACCTCCACCAGCTCGGGGTGCAGGATGCGCCCGTGGTGTACAAGCTCTTCTACCCGGGCCCAGCTCGTACCGCCCGCGCCCGCCACATCCAGGGCCGCAAAAGGTAAAGGGGCCAGGCGTTCGGCCACCTCGCGCCCGATGCCGTGTCCCACTTCCTTGAGGATGACCGGAAAGGGAACCTGGGGCAAAAGGCCCGCCAGTTTGTCCAGCAACCCCCTAAAGTCGGTGTCGCCCCCCACCTGAAGGGCCTCTTGCAAGGGGTTGAGATGCAGCGCGAGGGCATCGGCGCCTGCTTGCTGTACGGCCTGCTCGAGCTGTGCCAGACCGTAGCCCTTGTTGAGCTGCACCAGCCCCAGGTTGCCCACGAGCAGCGTACTGGGGGCCACCGCGCGCACCTCAAAGCTAGCCCGGGCCTGAGGGCGCTCGAGCATGACCCGCTGGCTGCCCAGCATCAGGCCCACCCCCAGTTGTTCGGCGGCCTGGGCCAGCGCCCGGTTAATCTGCCCCCCGTGTGCCTCGCCACCGGTCATAGCCCCAATCAAAAAGGGAGCTTTTAGGGTTTTACCCAGAAAAGAGGTGGTCAGGTCTACATCCTGCAAGGCCAGCTCGGGCAGTGCCCGGTAGCGCAGGCGGTAGCGCTCAAACCCGGTGGTGAGCTGGGTGTATTCCACCGGCTCGTGCAGGCAGACCTCGAGGTGCTTGCGCTTGCGTAGTTGAATATCGGGTGCATCGTTCACGGCTAGAGCGATTGTACAGGGCTTCATGGGCTGGCCCTGGGAAAAGCCCAGGTTGAGGACAGGGGCCCACGCTTGGGCACGTAACATGCGTCTGCCAGGGAATGGCTTAGGCCATAGCCACATAGTGGCTATGGCCTAGACGCATTCTTGTTTTCGTGGGCAGCAACGTCTGTGAAGGGCGCGATAAGCGTCGTCTGCCGGCCCTCTGCAAAGCACGATATAGTAAACTCGATGATTTTACTCGTTCCCGAAACGATCGAGCCCCGCCTTTTGCAGGGCTTCCCCGATGGGGTAGAAATTGCTCTTCTGCCCAAGGAAGCGCCTTTGTCGGAGCAGGCCTCGCAGGCCGAGTTCGCCGTAGCTCCCTACGGCAGCGGCGCCAAGCGTTTTTTTGCCGAGCTGCCCAACCTGAAACACCTCAAGGTGGTACAAACCCTTACAGCAGGGGTGGACTGGATTCTGCCACGGCTGCCCCCTGGCATCGTGCTCTGTGATGCAGCGGGGGTGCACGACGTTCCGGTCTCGGAGTGGATTGTGGCTGCCATCCTGAGCGCCATCAAACGCTTCCCCGAGTTCCGCGATGCCCAGCGGGAACAGCGCTGGGCCTACCGCTGGGTGGACGACCTCGAGGGCTCCACGGTGCTGTTTTTGGGGTATGGCTCCATTGCCCGCGCCACCGAAAAGCGCTTGGCTCCTTTCGAGGTGGAGTTTATCCGGGTAGCCCGCACCGCCCGCGAAGGAGTGCATGCCTGGGCCGATTTGCCGGCCTTGCTGCCCAAAGCCGACGTGGTTGTGAATCTGCTACCACATACCCCACAGACCGACAAACTGATTGGGGCGGCCCAGTTTGCCCAGATGAAGCCGGGGGCACTGTTCGTCAACGCAGGGCGGGGCAAAACCGTAGACCAGGAAGCCCTGGTGGAGGCCATCCGGGCCAAGCAGGTACGGCTGGTTACCGATGTCACCGACCCCGAACCCCTGCCCGAAGGGCATCCGCTGTGGTCTTTGCCGGAGGTGTTCTTGACCCCCCACATGGCCGGCTCCACCCCCAAACTATACGAGCGGGGCTTCCGGCTGGTGCGCGAGCAGGTGGCGCGATACATCCGGGGAGAACCCTTGCAAAACGTGGTGCAGGATGGTTATTGACCTGCTGCTGGCCCTGGTGTTTGCGGTGGGGGCCTGGGGCATGGCCCTGTGGATCTCGGCGGAGGTGAGCCTGAGCAAAGCCCAAAACCGCGTGCAAAGCGCTATCAATGTCGGGTTTACCGTAGCGATTCAGGCGGTGTATGTGCTATCGGTACAAACAGTAGGCACCTGGCGCGATGCGTTGCTGGTAATCTCGGTCATGCTGCTGCTGGCCTGGTATGGCATGCTGGGCCTGACCAAAGCCATGACCCAAAGCAGCCTGCCAAAGGCTCGAGGTCTTGCGCGCCTGAGTGAGTGGCTCCGTCGCCTTGAGTTATCTGGACACCGGATATTCGCATTCGTAGCCCTGTTGCTGATGGGCCTGGCCGCACTGATTGGATTCGGCGACCCCACCCTGGTGCTCACCATCAGCCTGCCTTTCGCCGCGACCCTGTTTTGCACCTTATGGGTTCCGCGCTGGCTGCGCAGGTGGGCCTGAGCCCTGCTCTGTGGTGGCGATTGGCTGCTACCGTTGGACCGGGCGCACTAGAACCAGCGCCAGCGAGATGAGCATAAAGGCGATGGCAGCCTGCAAAGGAATAGGAAAACCAGGCATGTATTCGACATTGCAGGGAATGGGGCCTTTACAAACGTTCGGGGCCACGCCCGGAACCCACAGCTCCAGAAGGTGATAACAGCTCCAGAACAGCCCCAGAAGCGATAGGGTGAGGGCATAGGGTCGAATGCCAGCGTCGTTTCGCCAGGTAGCCATGCCCAGCAGGAAAACCAGCGGGTACATGGCGATGCGCTGGTACCAGCAGAGGGTGCAGGGAATAAAGTTGCGCACCTCCGAGTAGTAGAGGCTGCCCAGGGTTGCCACCAGTGCAACCAGCCAGGCCAAAGCCAGCAGCAGCGCGTTGCGGTCGAGCGAAGAAGACGAGGTCTGCATCGGACTCATTCTAAAGCGAAGCGGACGAAACGGCTCTGCACCTGTCCGGGCAGTTCGGCTCCGGTTCCGGCCAGACGTATGAAAGGCCTGGGGTGGATGCGCCCTATCAACGCAGCCCCAACCCCGTTGTCCAGCCGCCTGGGCACGACCCCTGCCAGAAGCCCCACCTCCTGGTAGGTGAGGATGGCACCCACGGCCTCGCCATACAGATAGGCCACAAAGGCCTGACTGTGGGGGTTCTGGAGCAGCTTGCCCACTGCATGCGAGAAGGGAAACCGCCACTCGGGGGTGCGGTAAGCCTCAGTGAGGATACGCGAGATGCTCCAGGCTTCCGACCAGGGCACCTGTTCCGTCCAGTAGGCACGGGGGCTGGGCTCGGACTGGCAGAATTCGAAAATGGCCAAGGGCCGGTAACCCAGGGCCAAAAGCGCGGAGGCATCCTGGTCCTCCGGCACGGTGAAGGCGGGCGGCGCCCCGATGGCCAGAAAACGGGCCTCGAGCTCGGTTCTTGCGGCCTCGGTGTAGCCAAAGGCGGTGTTGCTGAGCAGCAGGGGAAAGTTGGGTTGAAGCAGGTAGGGAATGCCCGCCACCTCGCCAGCGTGCGCACCGGAGGCCAGGGGGCGGTATAGCGCGTGGAGGTCGATAGGCAACACGGCGTGTACTCAGCCCAGCAAGGCCTCGACAAACTCCCCGGCGTCGAAGGGCTGCAGGTCGTCGGCCTTCTCGCCCACACCGATAAACTTGATGGGCACGCCCAGCTCGCGCACGATGGGCACCAGTATGCCCCCCTTGGCAGTGCCGTCGAGCTTGGTCACGATAACCCCGGTCAGGCCTGCGGTCTCGTTGAATTTTTTAGCCTGCTCGAGGCCGTTCTGGCCCGTGACGGCATCCAGCACCAGCCAGACTTCACCTGGCTCATCGGGGTCGGCCTTGGCAATGGAGCGCTTGACCTTGGCCAGCTCCTCCATCAGGTTGTGCTTGGTGTGCAGGCGGCCGGCGGTGTCTACCAGCAGCAGATCTACGCCCCGGGCTTTGCGGGCCGAGGCCGCATCGAAGGCCAGGGCGGCGGGGTCGGAGCCCTCGGGGCCCTGGATGACCGGGATGCCCAGCCGCTCGCCCCACAGGCCCAGCTGGGCCCCACCTGCCGCACGGAAGGTATCGCCCGCGCAGAACATCACACTCTTGCCCTTGGTTTGGTAATACTGGCCCAGCTTGGCGATGGTGGTGGTCTTGCCCACCCCGTTCACCCCTACCATCAGGATGACCTTTCCTTGAGGCTCTACAACGGATTTTTTGGCGTTTGGGTTGAAGCCAGCCTTGCGGATTTTGGCTCGGAAGCGGTCGGGCTCGAGCTGCACCGTGAGGGCTTGTTTGAGGGCTTCTCGCAGGTCTTTTTTACCCGACTGTCGCACCTCCTCCAGTACCTCCTGGGTGGCCTCGACGCCCACATCGGCAGAAATGAGGGCGAACTCGAGTTCCTCCAGCACCTCCTCGGGGCTTTGGCTCCAGGGAACAGATTTGATCAGGTTGTCACGGGTCTTACTAAGGCCCTCTTTGAGGCGCTGAAACCAGCTCATAAGGTATAGTTTACCGCCGAGCGTTGAACGTTTACCGGGCAGGAGTCACCAAATCCTTCCACTGAACAGGGTTGAGCAACCCGGTAGATGACCCTCAAGGGTTTGACCTCCTTGGTAGGGTCGAGCTCAGTGCTGGTGTACACGAGAAGAGCGATGGTTCCAGTGGGCCAGGGTGACCTCGAGCAGGTTCCCCGGTGTGGGATTGCCATAGCGGTTGGCAGGCAGCGTGGTCAGGAGAGGCTCCGCCTCAGAACGTGGCCGCTGCTTGAGGTTGCGTTGCAGGAAGTCTACCAACTGCTGCCAGGCTTCCCCCTGAGCGCCACCCTTTTTGATTTCATCCACGCTCTGCACAAAGGCATGGCCCTGCCCTTCATAAACCTTGATTTCGTGGGGAATTCCAGCTTGCTCGAGCCCAACCTTAAAGGCCTTAACTTCTTCCAGGGGAATCAGGTTGTCGCTGGATCCAAAAATGCCCAATACAGGCCCCGGCAAGCGTCCCAGGGTTTCGGGGTCGCTGACCAGCTGCCCATAAAAGATCCCGGTGGCGGCAATCTGGTTGTTATGCAGCGAGTAGTTGAGGGCAGCAGTACCGCCGTAACAAAAACCCATTACAGCAATGCGCGCGGCATCCACTTCAGGCTGCCGGGAGAGCCACTTGAACACCGAGTCCAGGTCTTGGTTCACCCGTTGGGGTGGGGTGGTGGCCGAGAGGTAGATGGCCCTGGGAATCCAGTCGGTTTTCTGATTGCGATAGGTGTCCGGCGCAACCACCACATAGCCTTGCTCGGAGAGCAATTGGGCCTTATCTACAATCTCCTGTCTAAGGCCCCAAAACTCGTGGATCATAATGATGGCCGGGAATGACCCACTCCCCTCGGGTTTGGCCACATAAGCCTGCACTTCGGGGGAGATGCGGGTATTGGTCAGGGTTTCCAGGCGATTACCATCCAGCGCAGCATCCACTACCACCGAAAGCACCAGGGCCACCACTGCCAGGCCCAGAATGCCGGCTACCCAGGCCAGAATTTTTAGAACGATGGACATAGCTCCACTATCGCAGTGTTTTTGGATGGGTTGTGTAGGGCAGAAGAAAGTTAACCCCAGAGGCAATGCCTGGTCAGGGGTAATACCGGTATAAGCAGCGCCATCTTGAGCTGGTCAAACCCATGAAGGCCATCTACTAAATGGCACGTTCATAAACAACGTATCCGCAGGTATGCCGAGTATGCCGTGACCAACACACACAGCAAGCACCGTAAACTGCCAACGGCTAAACTGCTCTGCTATCATGTCGGGGTTGTATGGTTGTGCCCCCCACCCCCGAAAACCTCGAGCGTGCCGCCCGGATTATCCGCAGTGGCGGCCTGGTGGCCTTTCCCACCGAAACCGTATATGGCCTGGGGGCCAATGCCCTGGATGCGACAGCTGCGGCCAAAATCTTTGCAGCCAAAGAGCGTCCCAGCTTTGATCCCCTCATCGTACATGTCTCGGATCGGGAGATGCTACAGCAGGTGGTGCGGGAGGTTCCGGCAATGGCCGAAAAGTTGATGGCGCGCTTCTGGCCGGGCCCCCTCACGTTAGTACTGCCCAGGTCGGAGCGGGTTCCGGGCATCGTGACCTCGGGGCTGCCCACCGTGGCGGTGCGGATGCCCGCTCATCCGGTAGCCCTCGAGCTGATACGGCGTGCCGGGATGCCCATCGCCGCGCCCAGCGCCAACCCGTTTGGCTATCTGAGCCCGACCCGGGCCGAGCATGTCGAGCGCATGTTGGGGGAGCGGGTAGACCTCATCCTGGACGGCGGAAGGACAACCTATGGCGTGGAATCCACCATCGTTTTGCTAGCAGAAAGGCCCGTCCTGCTGCGTTACGGTGCGATAACGGTTGAAGCCCTCGAGGAGGTGGTGGGCTCGCTCGAGTTACAGGTAGGCGAAACTCAAAAACCCCTGGTTCCCGGCCAGTTGCCCCAGCACTATGCACCACGCACGCCCATTCGTATAGCCCCTCCAGAAAGCATTCCCCAGGAAGCCCGCAAGCAAAGCGGTTACCTGGCCTTCCGGGATGTGCCCAAGGGTTTCAAGGTGGTCAAGGTACTGTCGCCAACGGGCAACATGCTGGAAGCGGCGGCCCATTTATTTGAGGCCCTGCACCAGCTTGACCGGCTGGGTTTGGAGGCCATCTATGCCGAGCCGGTGCCCGAGGAGGGGTTGGGCCGGGCCATTATGGATCGCTTGCGGCGGGCTTCCAGCACAAGCCAGACATCCTCAGAGCCCTAGCAGAGGGCACTCCATTCAAAGGGAAAAGAAATTGCTTTGTCCGGGACGGAAATAGCAGACTCCCGGTTCAAAATTTGCATTTTGGATCTCACTAAAGCTTTATATTGACGGGTAGTTAGCTGTATTTGACAGAAAAATTAGGAGATTAAGTTGGAGGCGTAACCCTCTTCAAGCAACATTCTTTCTGTGCTACGCCTGCTAATCCGGGGTAAGCTGCCGGTGGAGCGGGTGGCGGGGAAGCGTTGGGGTTGGCTCGAGGACGCACTCGCATACGCCGAATTCTCAGGTTTGGTGATTGTGGAACTGCCTGGAGGCGAGCTGGCCAGGCTGTTCTACCACCAGGGGGCGCTGGTTTATCTGGCCTGGAAAGAGCATTCCCCCCACGAAGCGGCGGAAAAAATACAGCAGGCCGCCCTGCAGGCTACTTTTTCGGTCTATCCGTTCGATGAAGCCCGACAAACCCTGGCCCTGGCGGCGGTGGATGGGGTGATTGTGCAGGCTGCCGAACCCCTCGAGTCCCACCATGCCGAGCTGTGGAAGGAACTCCAGCGCAAGCATTTCTCGGGGGTCCTGGCCCTGGAAGACCGGGCTGTTCTGCATATCACGCTGTTTCAGGATGGGATCATCCGCATGGGGGACGAGCCTCCCGCTGGCTTTAAACCAACCCGCCAGACTTTGATTGCTTGGACCAGGCGCATCCCTGCAAGGCTAAACCTGAACCTCCAACCGCTCAAGCCCTGGCCCACGGGCGAACCCGGTTCTACAACCAAGGTCGACCATGAGGCCATCTGGAATCTGGTTCATCAGGTGCTGGGGGCCCACCTGGGTTTTCAAGCAGGGCTATTAGAAATGCGTCTCAGGCGCGAGCTATACCATCTGGAGGCCCATGAGCTGATCGAAAACCTGGCAACTTGGCTGGCCCAGAACAAGCATCCTGGCATAGCCAGAGAACTGCATCAGCAGCTAGGGCGTGTGCAGTACCGGGCTTTTTACGAGCATTTTGAGTGACCATTACGCACTTCACAGACGTGGCCGCCCGAACGGGCGACCACAGTCCTGGGTGGGATACAGGATTCTTAGCCCTCAATGGCGCAATCTTTGTGAAGAGCGCTCTAGGGCGGTTTGATCCGAGGGATATGGAGATAGCAAACCGCCTCCCAGATGATGTTAGCGCTCATCTCACCCCAAGGTTATTTCCTGAAACCGCCTTAGGCGAACTGTTCTGCTACAGCCATGGCCACATCAATAGCTCTTTGCACGGCCTGATCCTTGGCTTCCAGGATGGGCTGTTCGGCCCGGGTGCGCTGGGCAATAATGCCGCAGATGCAAGCCGCGGCGAACCCATATACATTCCCCATCTTGAACAGGGTTCCGGCCTCCATCTCGTAGTTCAGGATCCTCAGGTTGCGATACTCTTCGGTGATGCCCTGTAGCGTCCGCAGCAGGTGGGGGTTGGCCGAACCAGTGCGCTCCTGTCCTTCGTAAAAGGTATCTACCGAGGCGGTAATCCCCAGTGCATAGTCAATGCCCAGCCGCTTGGCAGCCTCTACCAGTGCCACCGTGAGGAAAGGGTCGGCGCTGGCAGGATACTCGGGCGGTGCAATGTCGTTGGCGGCCCCCTGTCGGCACAGAGCGGCCTTGGAAATGACCACACTGCCCGGCAACACATCATCTTGAATGGAGCCGCTGGTGCCTACGCGAATGATGGTGCGGATGCCTGCCTGAACCAGCTCGTTAACCACAATGCTCAAGCTAGGGGCCCCCATGCCGCTGGTCGACGAAAGGACAGGCCGCCCGTTGGGCAAGAACCCCAGGTAACTATTCAGTCCCCGGTTTTCCGAGAGGATCCGGGTCTGGCTCAGCCTGGTTCGAGCAATCAGGGTTGCGCGGTTGGGATCGCCGCTCAGGATGGCCAGGGTAGGAGGGGTGTCACCCAAGTCTTCAGGCCCAAATCCGATGTGGTAAAAGGCTGCCATTTACTTATTATGGCACTCCTGCACTGGTTTAGCCCAAACAATTTTGTTACCAACAAGACTCGATCCGACCCCAAGATGGACATTTTTCTTTATGCTCATGGCGTGGACTGCGTCGTCGCCAAGGCTGGCAAGGAGAAGAAGGTACGTAATTTCTATCCAGGGCTATTTGCCGATGAACTGGAGTCAGTTCCGGACAGACCGGGCGTGGTACAGGTGTTTTCAATTCACAATGCCCTCCTGGGCGTGGGCTACTACGACCCCAGGAGCCGTGTGGCCCTGCGGGTCTACCGCTTTGAGGATGGGCCGCTGGACAAGAAATTCTTTCTGCACCGCTTTGCGCGGGCCAAAGAAAAACGGGCTCGGATGGGCGATTTTCACCGTCTGGTACACGCCGAGGCCGATGGTTTGCCGGGGCTGGTGGTGGATCGCTTTGGGGAAATATTGGTAGTGCAGGTGCGTAATCGGGCCATGGAGGCCCTGCGGGAAACCTGGCTACCCGCCCTAATTGAGGTGGTGGAACCAGTGGGCATCTACGAGCGCTCCGACATGGACAGCCGTCGACAGGAGGGACTGCCTGAGAAGATTGGCGTTATTTACGGTGAAGTGCCGCAGGTGTTGGAAGTAGACGAGGATGGGCTGGTGTTCCAGATCCCCATTGCCCTGGCGCAAAAGACCGGCTATTACCTGGACCAGCGCGAGAACCGCAGGTTGCTAGAGCAAATGGCAGAGCCGGGCCAGCGCGTGCTGGATGTGTACAGCTACGCAGGAGCCTTCGCGCTGCGGGCGGCCCGCAAAGGGGCCTACGCACTGGCGATAGACAAAGACCTGGAGGCCCTGGGGGTGCTGGATCGCACTGCCTCCAGGCTGGGGCTACGGGTAGATATTCGCCAGGGAGACGCCCTGGAAGCGTTGGAAAGCCTGACCCGAAGCAAAACCCCACCCTTTCAGCACGTACTGCTCGATCCCCCCACCCTGGTCAAGAAGCCCGATGAACTGCCCAGGGTCAAGCGGCTCCTGGTGGATTTATTGCGGCCTGCCCTGCGGCTTTTGGATTCTAAGGGGTGGCTGTGGCTCTCGAGCTGCGCTTACTATCTGGGGGTGGACGAGCTGCTCGAGGTAACCCGCCGAGCCGCCGCCGATGAAGGCCGTCGCCTGCGGGTTCATGCCATCCACTACAATCCCCCCGACCACCCCTGGAGCCTGCACGTGCCGGAGTCGCTTTACCTCAAGACGGTCATTTTTCAGGACGATCCGCTCTAGAGAGGGGCCGCCCGAGTTCCGCAAAATAGTCGGCAAGCGCAGTTTGAGCGGTCTGGTGCCCCAGCTGGCGCATCAGACCAAACAACTGCCCCCGGAAATGTGCCGCCTGATTAACAGCGCTCAAGACACCCTGCCACTTGGGCAACCGGGCCCCTAGCCAGGGCACGTAGACCTGGCTCTGGGCAAAGTAGGTGGCCAGTTCGGGGTCGTGGAGGAAACCGGCAAGCTGCTCGTAGCGGGCCAGAATCACGTGGTAGTCGGTTTCCAGGTGACCAAACTCGATGTAATAGTCGGGGTCGGGAGGCTCGCTCAGGCCAGAGGGCTCTCCGGCCAGCAGTTCGTACCAGGCCCAATCGGCGCGGAACATCTGCTCCAAAATACCGCGCACACTTGCACACCCTGCCGCCAGGCTCTGCAAGTATTCCTCTTTAGATAACCCCCCAACAGAAGCCAGGATTCGTCTGGTAGCCCAAACCGTATAGCGCAAATGGGTGGCCAGGTAGGTCTCGAGCCGGATCAAGGGGCACTCCGCAAAATCTGCCGAATCGCCGAGGCGTGGTAGGCGGTATGGGCAATGTGGTGGATCATCTGTGTGAGCTCTGTCTCGCGCCAGAAGGGTTTTTCCTGGATGAGCGCCCGGGTCGCTTGGTACTGTTGTCGCAGTTCGGACTTGAGTTGGTTCCACTCGGCCTCGCTTAACTGCCGCAGCTTCCACGATGATTGCCAGTCGGCCTCGATGCGCTGGTTATTGAGCATGGCCAGCACCACGCGTAGGGTCAGCAGGGCATGGTCGGCATGAGCCGCAATGGTGCTACCCCCCTCAGTAATGGATTGACCAGCCTGAGCAGCGCTGAGGGGCTCGAGGCTGAACAAAAGCCCGTTGTACCAGCCGTAGCTCTGGTTCGTTTCATCCCCCTCGAAGGCCATCTCGAGGCCGCTCAGCAAGGCTTTGGTCAAGCCCGCATGGACAAACTTTTCCTGCTCTGGATACTCCATCCAAACCTCCCGACGGCAAAAAGACTATAAATTTGCCCAACTTTTCTGAAGATAGCAGAATAAATCGTGGTGTACAATCCACCCTCTGAAGGAGAGGTTATCGCTTATAAACTGCGGGCCGCTTATGCTGGTGGTGTGCAGGAAGTAAACTTGCCCATCCGCGACAACATCCACGTTCACGTGGAGGTGGTGTATGCCGAGCAGCACTCGAGGCCGGGGCAGCATGTGTTCGTCTATTTCATTACCCTAGAAAACCGCGGCCACGAGACCGTACAACTTTTGAGCCGTGAATGGTTTATCCATGATGGCAACGGCGAGGTGGGACACGTGCAGGGCGAGGGGGTGGTGGGCGAAAAACCCATCCTCGAGCCGGGGCAAAGCTACCGGTACAATAGCTTTTGCCCGATTGCTCACCCACCGGGTTCCATGCAGGGGTACTACACCTTCCAGAACACCCTGGGCGAGCTGTTTCGTGTCGAGATACCGGCCTTTGCGCTGAGGCTTCCAGAGGCAGGCCCTCGTACCCTCAACTGATGCACGGTCCATGGAGGGCATTGCGGGAATTTATGGACGACACCCCCCTGGTTGGATGGTTAATCTGGATGGGTGGTGGCCGGGGCACTGCTCTACTTCCTCAAGCCACCTGCTTGCCAGCCGACTCTTTCAGCCAGAACTGCTACCGCATCCGCCAATCGTGCTCCATCATCGAGCGGCGGTTTGTGCTCGAGCCCATCGAGGCCGTTCGATGGGAAGCCTTTACCCAGTTATACCGGATTCAAAAAGACAGTTTACAAAACCAAAAACCCCATAGGTTGTCTTTTTGAATCCTGGAGCACACCCCTCCCTTGAGTACCGGCGCTAGCCGGGGGCCGATGGCACTTCACTGTCGGTCGGCGAAAAAAGCGTCTCCCTTCCAAGGGGCAGTATCGCCCTCCGCTACGCGGATAACTTCGGCCCTGTTGATCCTTTACCGAACGGTAACGAATCAACCAAATCTGGTATTGGCCGTCTTGCGGCTGGTACGGTTGAAGCGCTGTTGTCTATGCAGCGCACGAAAAGTCCTTCTTTACATTCTTTACAGCTTGGAGGCGAGCCAAAGCATGGTTTCGGCCTCGAGGCCCCTGCGTTCTATTTCAGACACAACGTCTGCCGGGGGAACCCTGGCCTGGTTAATCCAAAATTGAAACATGCGCTACAAAATAGCCACTTTCATGTAACGCCTGGATATTGCAAGCCGACTCTCATTTTGGCATAGCCCTGAGTTGTGAAATTTGCCCCATTAAAAGGCAAATTTGTAGAAAGGCTCAGATGAGAGCTTTAACGTAACGGATTAAAGCTCCCTTGACTTTTCTTACACCCCTGCGTTACTTATAGCACCTGATGCCGATTCGCCGTCATCCTGTGCGTTACACCTTATGGTTGGCCCGCACTGGCGCCGCCCCCAAAACCCTATCACTGCCGGTATGGATTCCGGCGGTGGTGCTGTTGGTGCTGGTGGCTTGGAGCGGGCTTAATCTATGGCTATGGCAGCGCACGGCCGAGATGCGCAGTTTGCAGATTCAGCTGGTCAGTTTGTCGGATCAGGCCCGCAAGCTCAACAATCAGCTTGCCACCGAGCGCACCCGCAACAATGCCCTGAGTCAGGATGCCCAGAGCATCCTCAAGCAGTTGCAGGTACTGGAAAGCGAGATCAACACCCTGCGCGAACGCGCCGGAATGCCCAAAATTAGGCTCCTGCCCACCCGCAACGAAGGCGGAGGGCGCGGCGGCGCCTCGGTACCGGCGGAGCTCGAGGAGGTCTTCAAGTACGCCAGCCAGCAGACGGCGGCCTTTACCAGCAAGCTGAGCGAAGTCTCCCCCGCTCTCACCGAAACCCTCCAGCGGGAAGCGGCCATGCCCTATGGCTATCCCCTTCGGGGGCAAACCCGCATCACCTCGTACTTTGGCTACCGTCGCAACCCTTTCGGCTGGGGGTTCGAGTTTCACAATGGCATAGATTTCCCCGCCTCCTACGGCACTGCCGTGCGGGTCACGGGAGCCGGAGAGGTGATTGAGGCTGGCTGGAAAGGGCCTTTTGGTCTGGCCGTGGTGGTGGATCACGGCTACGGCTACCGTACCCTGTATGGCCACCTGTCCTCCATTTCGGTACGGGTAGGGCAAAGCCTCGAGCGCGGCGACCTGGTGGGGTTGGTCGGCTCGACCGGCCGTTCCACCGGCCCACACCTGCATTACACAATCTTCCGCAACGGAGGTGAAGTGAATCCCACCGCGTATCTGGACTGAGCATCACGCACGGTCACGATAAAGGTCAAGGGTTTTGTGATAACTATCTACTGGGCACAATTTTCGAGCGACAATTGGTTCGCTCGTCCCCTCAGAAATGTACGCACTCTATAGACCGATTCCGCAGGGTATGATCTGGGGGTTGGTCTGCAAGGGCTCGCTTGAAAGTGAAAAGTTTGCATATGAAAGCAGGGGTGTAGACTATGGCGGTGTTAGGCGGAGGACGTAAACCCAACCCGGCGGCGCTCACCTACGTGAGCGAGGGCAGCGAGATTGAGGGCAACCTGAAGGCGGGGGGCAGCGCCCGCATCGACGGAAAGATCAAGGGTTCGGTAGTTGTCGAGGGCGACCTCGAGGTCGGCAGCAACGCCCACATCGAAGGCGAGCAGGTCAAGGCCAACAACATCATCGTGCATGGGCAAATCAACGCCCAGGTCATTGCCAGCGGCAAACTGCATATCACCAAAAGCGCACGCGTGGAGGGTGACGTGCGGGCCATGTCGCTCGATGTGGAGGCGGGCGCAGTGTTCGTCGGCCGTAGCCAAACCGGAGAACCCAGGGCTTTACCCCAGAGCACCAAAGCCGGTAATAGCTGAGTGACAAGGGCCGAAAACGGAAGGTTCCAGGCGGCCCTCGAGCCCTGGCTACTTTTGTTTTGGCAGCTACGATTGACCGGAAGTTAAGCGCTCTTGGTCAGGAATCACCCAATCAAACGTCCTACCAGAGTAGGCTGATAGGGTCATGGCGAAAGAGCCCCACCCCCTCGCCTCGAGCGTCACCCTGACGCTGCCGCTCTGGGTGATAGCCATTCTGCCGGTGTTGCTGATTGCAGCGGTGCTTTTGGGGTGGGATCGCAGCTCGAGCGAACGCGCCCAACTGGCCGAGTTACAGACCCAGGCCCGCAAGCTTAGCCTGGAACTCGAGGCCGAAAAAAGCCGCAACGAAGCCTATAGCATCGAGGCGGTACAACTTCAGCAAAGCCTCAAGGTGCTGGAGGCCGAAATCAACCGTCTGCGGGTCAAGGCGGGCTTGCCCAAGATTCGCCTGGTGCCCGAACCTGTCCAGCCCAACCAGCCCCCACCCAAGCCGGAAAATACCCCCAGGGGCGCGGGCGAACCCATTGAGCTGGGCGAGCTGCTGCTCAGCTTGCGTTCGCAGGTAGGGGGTTTTGCTGCGGAGCTCGAGGCCACCGCCCTGGCCCTCAACAACCCCCTCCCCCCCGACCCCAGCCCAGGGCGCATTCTTCGGCGCTCCCCCCCTGCCCTAGCCCGTGCGCCACAAACCCAGACCCCCGACCCGGCACAATTTACGCCCAGCGGTCTGCCCTTGCTGGCCGAGACCCGCCTTACCTCCACCTTCGGCTACCGTTCCAACCCTTTTGGCGGGGGGGCCTACGAATTCCATAACGGCGCAGATTTTGCTGCCCCCGAGGGCACCCCGGTTTATGCCACGGCCGCCGGTTTGGTGAGCGAGATGGGCTGGAACCCCATCTTCGGGCTGATGGTACTGATCGACCACGGCAACGGCCTGCACACCCTGTACGGCCATCTTTCCTCATCATATGTGGAAAAAGGTCAGCAGGTCGAGCAAAGCCGCCTGATTGGGGCAGTGGGCTCCACCGGGCGCTCCACCGGGCCGCACCTGCACTACACGGTCTACCGCTACGGGGTGGCGGTAGACCCCATGCCTTACGTGGGTATTGCCTCCAGCCGGTAGTTTTGAACGGAACGATTTTTTCGGCCAAAATTTGAACCCCGTTCAAGCAGGGGGGGTTTCGTGCAATTCTCATTCTGGGGTATAAGATAGGGCGTTATGGCCTTAGAGCGGCTTTTCCGCCGTCGCCGGGCACAAGGGGAGGCCAGGGACATTCCCGAGCTGTGGGTCAAGTGCCCCAAGTGCGACGCGCAGATTTACAAAAAAGACCTCGAGACCACCCTGCACGTCTGCCCCAAGTGCGAGCATCACCTGCGGCTGTCCGCCGACAAGCGCATCGAGATGCTGGCCGATGCGGGCAGCTTC
The DNA here is from genome assembly GCF_003574035.1 of Meiothermus hypogaeus. GTDB lineage: Bacteria > Deinococcota > Deinococci > Deinococcales > Thermaceae > Meiothermus > Meiothermus hypogaeus. Next base: position 17,520 of record NZ_QWKY01000066.1, read on the forward strand.
GAGCAGATCACCGGCCTCAAACCCACCGACCCCCTGGGCTTTGTGGACACCGAGCCCTATCCCAAGCGCCTCGAGCGCTACCAAAAAGAAGCCGGGCGCCCCGACGCCATTGTGGGTGGGCGGTGCACCATTGGCGGTGTGGAAAGTGTGCTGCTGGTGATGGACTATGCCTTTGCTGGCGGTTCGATGGGCAGCGTGGTGGGCGAGGAGATTACCCGCGGCATCGAGCTGGCCGCCCAGGAAAACCGGGGGGTGGTAATTGTCTCGGTCTCGGGCGGGGCGCGTATGCAGGAAGCCGCCCTCTCCCTGATGCAGATGGCCAAAACCACCCTGGCCCTCGATCGGCTCTGGGCCCGCAAGCTGCCCTATGTCTCGATCCTCACCGACCCCACCACCGGGGGGGTAACGGCCAGCTTTGCTGCTATTGCCGATGTGATTTTGGCCGAGCCCGGCGCCCTGATCGGCTTTGCCGGGCCCCGGGTCATCAAGCAGACCATCCGCCAGGACTTGCCCGAAGGCTTCCAGCGCGCCGAGTTTCTGCTCAAGCACGGCATGGTTGACCAGGTGGTAGACCGCCGCCGGCTCAAGGAAACCGTGGCAAGGATCCTGAAACTATTGCACCCCAGGACGGTGAGCCATGCCGGGTAGGGGTCGGGGGTCGGGGTTCG
>NZ_QWKY01000067.1 GCF_003574035.1 Meiothermus hypogaeus
GGCCTGGGGCTTGGGGACGAGCTCGAGGGTGATGCCCCCCTCGGTTTCTGCGCTGATGCTGGCGGTAAAGTCCTGCTCGAGGTCGCGCCCGGTCAGGTCGCTGTAGGAGAGGTCGGAGCCCAGGAAGCTATCGCTACGCCCACTGGGAGGCAGCCGCAGGATGCGTTTCAGGGTGGGGTTGTAAATCTGAATGTTATCCCCTACACGCAAAAAAGCCTGTCCGGCCTCTCGGGGTGGGGCCTTGACCCAGGTGATGGCCCGCTCGTTGCCGTCCGAGGCCACCTCGAGGACGTACTGGGTTTGCCGATCCGGGCGGGTCACGCTCAGGGTCAGGGTGGCCCGCACACTCCCCCCGCGCTGGTTGTCCACAATGGCCTTGAGCACGGCCTGGGGGTCGGTGGCGGCGCTGCCAAGTCCCAGGCAGAGCAGGCCCAGCAGCCATAATCGTAGCTTCATGCAGTGTCTCCCTTCACTCCGTCCGCATGGCCTCGGCAGGGTGCAAGGCGAGCACCCGTCGGGCCGGAATCAGAATCGAAAAAAACGCGGCCAGCACGATAGTGAGAGCCGCATACAAGGCGTAGAGGGGGCTTTGGGCGGTATAAATTTCGCCGCCGGTGCCCAGGATTTCCCAGGCCGCCCCGTAGCTGGCAAAAACGGGCCCCAGCACGTTCTGGGTGGACATCCAGAAGTTGAGGGCGTAGCCCAACACCAGCCCCACCCCCCAGCCGATGCTGGTGGCCAAGACCGTCTCGAGCGTGACCATGGCGGCCAGCCGAGGGGGGTTCATGCCGATGGCTCCCATCACGCCCAGCTCGCGGGTGCGCTCGAGCACGCTCACCAGCACCGTGCTGGTCACGGCCAGGGCAGCAAATAACGAAAAAATCATCCCGATAAAGAAGGTCGAACTCTGTTTGGTGCCAATGGCCGAGGAGAGCCCCCCCAGCAGCTTTGTCAGGTCATAGGCCCGGATGCTTTGGGGCAACACCGGTTGCAGGGCCTCGGCAATGCGGGCTTCCTGGCCGCGGGTCACATCGAGGGCCACCCCGGTGGCGGTCTGCAAGCCGGTGAGTACGCGGGCATCCTGCAGGTGTACCAGCACCGTGCCCCGGTCTACCGGGGCAATCCCCGACTTGACCAGCCCCACAACCTGCAACCCCAGGGCTTGCGGCCCCGCCAGCGCCGAGGTATCGAGCACCACCCGTTCGCCCAGCCGCACGTCCAGGCGCTCGGCCAGTTGCTGCCCCAGCACCACCTCGCCTGGTTTTTCCAGCATGCGTCCTGTGGCAATGGTGGTGGGAATGCTGCTCACCCTGGCCTCGAGCGCGGGATCTACCCCCCGGGCCCGGGCCGCATCGGCGGTGTAGGCCGAGCGAATCAGGGTGGGGAACTCGAGCCGGGGCGCCGCTGCATTAACACCGGGTTGGCTTTGTACCTGGGCCAGAAAGTCCAGGCTGGGCAAGCCCTGTTCGGGGTCGGGGTCCTCAAAGTACTGTTCGGTGGTGATGAGGGCTGGTGCGCTCAGGAAGCGGGCGTTGCCCAACTGCACCGACTGGGTGAAGCCGTCCTGCACCCCCCAGAACAAAATGGTGGCAACGGTGGCATAGGCCACCACCAGCACCAGCAGTAAGGTGCGTCGCCGGTGCCGCCAGATGTTGCGCCAGGCCAGGCGAGTCAGGGCGGTGATGCTCGAGCTATTGAATAGCATCCGAACCTCCTCGCTTCTTGCGCTCGTAACGCTCAAACAACCCCTTTAGCTCCTCCTCGAAAAAGGCGTAGAGTTCCCGCATCTCGCGCAGCCGTTCGCCGCGTTCGGGTGGGGCGTTTTCCAAAAGCCGCAGGCCCTTGTCGGCCAGGGTTTTATAGACGCTCAGGCCTGCCAGCCCGTTCTTGACCCGCTCGCTCCAGGTGCCGGGCCGGATGCGAAAGTAGTCTTGCCTCGAGCCCCGCTTGGGCACCCGCTCGATCAAGTGCATCTGCACTAAGAGCCGGGTCATGGTGCTGACCGAGGCCTTGCTGGCCCCCAGGGCCTCCACCAACTGCGAGGCAGTCTGCTCGGGGGGGTCACAGACCATCAACCAGCCCAAAATACGCCCCGCCGTGCGAGGAATCCCAGCCGCTTCGTAGGCCAGAGCAAACTCCTCGACGAAGTGGTGCAGGTTGTCGGACATTCCCAAAGTTTAGTTGGTTTTGTATGTTTAGTCAATACTGAACAAAATGTATTGTAATTGAGCGCCCTTCACATGTTTTGAGCCATCCGTCTTCAAAAAAGCTTTGTCCCGGACAGAACAGTTCCCCACCGGGGAACTCGAAACCCAAGCACCCGTGGGCCGGGCCCGGCCCACGCTTGGGTGCGTAGCATGCGCCTGCCAGAGAATGGCCTGGGCCATAGCCCCTACGTGGCTAACCTGGCCCAGACGCAACGCAGACCAGCGTGCCACCCCGCTTCGCGGCGAAGAAAGCGTATCACCGGAATGAGACACGCCTCTTTGTCCCTTCTCGTTTTCGCGGGCGGTAACGTCTGTGAAGGGCGCGATATCTACCATAAACTGCGAACTCGCAACCACTGCTGCCAAACACAGCGAAACGGGGCGAGTGTGGTTTCGCCCCGTTTCAAGCGATGGGTTTGCTCCTCAAGTGGCGGTTCTGGGGGTGCCCAGCCAGTCGTAGATCAGTACCACCGCAGCAATCAGGTTCACCACGATGTTCCAGCCCCCCGTAGGCAGGCCCACGAAGCTGCTGTTGAAGAACCCGATGATGGCCAGCGCGGCATACACCACACCGATAACCGCCGATACCAGGTGGGCCATCTGGTCGCTGGTGAAATAGCCATAAAGCAGCACCACAGCGGTAATCAGGTACACCAGCGCCATCCCGGTGGTACTGGGAATAAAGCCCAGGATGAGGCCACCGGGGGCAAAGAACAGTCCCAGCACCGCCAGTAGGGCAAACACCAGCCCCATGAACAGGTCAATCTTTTGGGCCATAGCTACCTCCTATCCGCTAACTGCGCTTTGGTCTGGCTTGGCAAACCACCCCTAGCTCAAACCTTGGCCGGGGTCTTGATCGGAATGGCTTTAGCCTTGGCCACCTCGCTCTTGGGCAGAGTCAGGGTCAACACACCGTTTTCAAACACGGCCTCGGCCTTATCGGTCAGCACCTCACTGGGTAGCATCACCGAACGCTCGAAGCGGCTGTAGCGGTGTTCGCGCAGGTGGTAGTTGCGTTCTTTCTTTTCTTCCTCCTTCTTGGTTTCGCCGTAGATCCGCAGCACATCGCCACGTACCTCGATCTTGATGTCTTCGGGCTTGAGACCGGGAATCGAGGCTTTCACCACGATGTTGTTGCCCTCTTCGTAGATATCGAGCGGCATAGCCGCCACCTCTTTATCGAGGAACGGAAACTCCCGACGGAACAGGCTTTCGTCAAACAAGCGCTCGATTTCCCTCCGCATGGTATCCATTTCGCGCCAGGGGTCGAAACGAGCCAACATACGCATTCCTCCTTTATTTGGGGCGTGGGTGGCTGCACGCCAGGTGAGGTTTTGAGCCTATCCTCTTGAGTTCCGAGCTGCCACCTAGCTCAGAACCCAGAGGTCTTGATGCTCAAGCCTGGGCTGCTTCAGCCTCAGCTTGCTTCTCATCGGATGCTGCCGGAACAGGACGAACCAGCAGCAAGGGCACCGGTGCGTGGTGAGCAACCCCTTCAGCCACGCTGCCCAGGAGCAGGCGTTCCAGCCCGGTTCGCCCGTGGGTGCCCATCACGATCAAGTCGGCGCGACTATCGCGGGCAAAGTCCACAATCACATCGGCCTCACGCCGGGTCTGGGCCTTGAGCAGGGCGGTTTTCACCCGAGGGGCCTTAGCCAACTTGTGGGCATTCTCCACAATAGCCTCGCCTTGTTCCTCCATGGCCCTGAGGGTGTCCTCCCAGTTGAAGGCGGTCATGTTGCTACCGTAGGGGCCTACTACCGGGGCGGGTAGTGGAGGTACCACATGCAGAATTTGCAGCTCGGCCCCAAGCTGAACCGCCAGTTGGTCGGCCATCTCGAGAGCCGGGCGGCCTGCCTCGCTGCCATCCACCGGGGCCAGGATGCGCTCGAACAGGCCTGTGCTGGGCTCCACCTGCCCATCGCCCCGCACCAGCATCACCGGCATTTTGGCCAGCCGGCTCACCCGTTCAGCCACGCTGCCCAAAAGCATCCGCCCCAGCCCCTCGCGCCCGTGGGTGCCCATTACAATCAGGTCACAGTGGCTGCGATTGGCCAGGTAGACGATACCCTCGGCAATGTCGTCGTCGTGCATGGGTTCGGTGCGGAGGTCGAGCTGCATCTGCTGACCCAGCAACGCCCAGGGCTCCAGAATTTCCTGGGCATGGCGTTTCATGGTGTCCGACGGCGCAGCCAACCCCCAGTAGGTTGGGGGCGCCTTCATCACATGAGTCACCACCACCTGGGCATTCAGCTTTTTAGCGAAGGCTAGCCCTACCCGCCCAGCCCGTTCGCTGCAGGATGATTCATCCACCGCGATCAGGATTTTGCGGAACATAGCTCCCTCCTTCTCAAACGGGAGAATAAACTGCATCCGTTACGAAAGCATTACCACCGCGGCAGCCCAGCCAGACCGCCAAAGGCTTTGATAAGGCGCTCCTCGGCTGGCCCTCGCACGAACTCGAGCCGGGTTCCATAGGTGGCGGCCAGCTCGGGCAAGACCTGCCTGAGTTCCACGTCCTCGATGCGTCCGGCCCCATGCGCCACGGCGCCCTCCATGCTGCCGCCCACCCAACCATCGGGGGCACGGTAGACCTTACCCTGGGGGTTCCAGGGGGCTACCAGCAGGTGCAGCCCACCCTGCTGCAAGAGCTCGAGGGTATGATCCAGCCCAGTTACCCCGTGCTCGGCCAGTTCGTCCAAAAGCCGGTTTTCCCGTTCGCGCTCGAGGGGTTCTAGCACCTCTTGTACCCGCTTCAGTACCTCACCCGCCTGGGTCAGGGGGGTGGGCAAGGAGGGCAGGGTAGCCAGTACCCGTTCGCGCAGCCGGCGGGGCAGCAGTTCATTGAATACCTGCACCTCAACCTTGGGCCCCATTAGCACCAGCCGCTGGATGTTGCGTTCGTTCAGGGTTTGCTCGAGCAGGCCGGCCAGGCGCTTGTAGAAGCGGTGGGTCCAGGCATCAAGCCGGCGCTCGAAGCGGTCGGTGTTGGCCGCCGCCCGATGAATGCCGCCCTGGCTGTAGCGCCGCCCGGAGCTATCCTGGGTGAGCCGGTTCCACTCCTGGGTGGGTACAGCCCTAAAAGCCCCCGGCAACTCCTCAATCTCGCCCAGATACACCTCGAACATGCGCCATTTCTCGCTATCGAGGTAGACCACCCCCACCCGGTCGTATTCGTCCAGCACATAAAGCATGGGGGTTAGGTAGGGCTCGCCCCAGTGCGCCTCGGCGCCCTCTACCAGGGGCAGATCCACCTGCAGGTCGTAGATTTCCATCCAGCTCCCGGTGGCAAAGAGCACCCGGCTGTGGGCCTGGGGCAGGTTGTGCTCGAGCGCCTCCAGCACTTTTTGGCGTACTTCAGGCGGCGTCTTTGAAGCTTCCAGCGCTTCTTTAGCCCTCAGCACATAAGCCTTGCCCTGGTTGCTGGGGTTGGCCGGGTTTACATCCAGATATAGCGACAAAACCGGAGCTACCCTCGGAGCTACAAACTCGCGTATGTAGCGAGTACCTTCCTGGGTCAACATGGCAACCTCCTTACATTATTTCTCCTGAACCTTTGTGCCGGGAGGTTAGGTGGCTACCTCCGCCTCCTGGTTTGATTCAAACCCAGGCCAATTACCTATCCATTACAGTTGTTCGAATGTCTGCTTGTGGGCGAGCGGGCCTACTGCATCAAGCCTGTGGGCTTTTGGGGCCCAGGCCATGAACCTCGTGATAGGGAGCGATGGGATCACCCTGCTTGATGTGTTCGGCCAGCGCTTTGGTTTCGGGCATGGGGGTATCGCCCAGTTCTTCATGCAAAAATTTCACGAAGCGACGGTAATGCTCGATGGCCCCGTACCGGTCGCCGGCAGCAGCCAGGCACCACATCAGGCGCTGATGGTAGTTCTCGCCGATGTAGGGATCGGCCTTCAGGGCCCGCTCGAGATACTCTGCAGTGGCCCGCCAGTCTTCCCGGTCATAATGGATCAGGGCAACCTCCAGCAGCGCTTGTACATAGGCTGCCTTGTGCTCCTCGCGGGCTTGAGAAACCCAGTTGGTTGAGAAACCCGGCAGATAATCGCCCCGATAAAGCGAAATGGCCTTGCTGTAGCTTTCCAGACGGGCCGTTTCACAAGTGGCATGGTGGCCCTGATCCAGAGCCTGGTAGAAACCATACAGATCGGTGCTGTGCAAAATCTCCTCGGCTAGACGATAACGCCCATGGTCTTCCTGGATGGCCTCGGGGTTTTTCAGTGCCGTACGGACACGAAAAACCGTTACCCTAAAGCGGTTATTGGCGATAGGGTCGGGGTCGAGACCCCACAGGGTCTCGAGGATCTCTTCTTTGCTACGACCCTCGGGATAAGAAAGTAGATAGAAGAAAAGTTCTTCCGCCGTGTGGGCGTGCCAGACGGCAGGCCGTCCGGCCACCAATACCTCCACCTGGCCCAGGGTGCGCACCCGGAGCGCAGGCGTAACCTGTTCTGAACGGGACGGCATCCTTTTCATGCCCTAATTTTGTTACAAATCCATTACCGCTTCATCCGCCATTTGGAGTAGAAGTGCCGGTATCAATATTTGAAAGCGTGAAAGTTTTGTCCGGGCGTGGGTTGTGCGAAGATGAAGTAAGGCAGAACGCTGACCAATGACTGAAGATGAGCAATGAGTGGTGGCTTACTGCGTGCCGTTATAGCTCTCGAGCCTTGACCCAGAGCAGCGGTAATACCCTGGTAATGGCCTGGGCCCATTCTGAACTCAGATGTGCTGGATTGAACCAACAGGAGGTGCTTGTGTTTCGTCACATCTTGGTTCCTGTGGGCCTGGGAGCGGGTAGCCAGGCTGCTGCCCAACATGCCCTCAACCTTTCCCGCTGGCTGGGCTGTAAGGTGACGTTGGTGCATGTGCTCGAGAACGCCGAGGGCCCGGTCTCCGAGACCTTCGCCCGGATGGTGCAGGGGGCCCGCCGCCAACCGACAGTATTGCTGGTGGAGCCCCACGGCCAGACCGTGGGCGCGGTGGTGGCCCAGACCGCCCAGCAAACCCACGCCGACCTGATTGTCATAGGCTGCCACGATGCCGCCCCGCAGACCTCGGAGGTGCTGGGGTCTACAGCCCAGAGCATTGTGGCTGAATCCACAGTACCTGTTCAGGTGGTTCCCACTGCGGTATGGGAACAGAGTAAGCCCTGGCTGCAACGCTTTATGGGTCGAGCGGCACACGAGATTTGATCCTGGCTGAGGGATGATCCGGTATGGCCTGAGTCGGGTGCAAACTCACTAATCATTAAAGCCTTGCGGGCCAGAACCGGCGATTTCCGCGACTGGAAAGCCCTCGAGGCCTGGGCGCAGGAGATTGCCCAAGCCCTGCATGTTGAGCCCGTAGCCTGAGGCGGTTGAAAGACCACGATAAGATGGCCCCATGTCGCTGGCCCTTGTCGCTTTACTACTCCTGGTGGCCATCCTGGTGCTGGCGGCGGTTCGCAGCGACCTGAACGCGGGCATTTTCGCGGTCGCGGTGGCCTATGGCCTGGGGCTTTGGGTGATGGACCTGAGTGCCGCCGAGGTGGCGGGTTTTCTGCCCTCCCAACTGGTCTTGACCATCGTGGGGGTTGCGCTCTTGTTCGAGATGGCCCAGCAGAACGGAACCCTGGGTCGCCTGACCGCTGTGGCAATCCGACTGGTGCGGGGCAACGCCCGCTTGCTGCCCATTTCATTCTTTCTCTTGGCCTTTGCGCTCTCGGCCATGGGGCCCGGCAACATCGCCGCTACCGTGCTGGTGGCCCCTATTGCCATGCCCACGGCGGTTGCGGCGGGCATCAGCCCCTTTCTGATGGCGGTGCTGGTCTGTACCGGGGCCAACGCCGGGGCTTTCTCGCCGGTCTCGGTGACCGGGAATATCAATACGGCCCTGATCCAGAAAATCGGGCTGACCGAACCGCTGCTGCCTTTACAGATTTTCCTTACGGTGGCTCTCATCCAGGCCGTGACTGCGCTGACAGCCTATTTTCTTCTGGGTGGTTACCGGGTGCAACGCCACGCCGAGGTGCCCAAAGTATCCCAGCAGGGCTTCGAGCTGCGCCATATCCTGACGCTGCTGGCCATAGGGCTGTTCATTGTGGCGCTGGTGATATTCCAGGTGCCTGCGCCTGCGGCGGCCTTTGCGCTGGTAGCCATCCTCAGCCTGTTCCGGCTGGGTGACGCCGACGCCAGCATCAAGGCCCTGCCGTGGGGGGTGCTGCTGCTAATTTCGGGTCTGAGCATTCTGATTGGGCTGCTGGAAAAAGTAGGGAGCCTCGAGCTCACCACCCACCTGCTGGCGCAGGCCGCCACCCCCCAGACGGTCAATGCTGTGCTGGCCTTCTTTGCTGGGCTGGCCTCGGTGGGAAGCAGCTCGTCGGGGGTGGTGATGCCGCTCTTTATCCCATTGGCCCCGCAGATCCTCGAGCGGGTGGGTGTGGCCGACCTGACCTCGGCCGTGGTGGCAATTGACCTGGGCTCGCACATGGTGGACGTGAGCCCGCTCTCGACCCTGGGGGCTTTGTGCCTGGCGGCGCTACCCAATAGCCACAACCGCAGCCGGTTGTTCCGCCAGTTGCTCGGCTGGGGCTTGTCCATGACCGTGGCGGGGGCGCTTTTGGCCTGGGTGTTTTTGGATCTGCTGTGAAGCAGAAACCATCGAATGCTCTACACAAAAGTCGAGCAATCCTAAGAATCCTTTGTCCTGAACAAAGCACTGGCCGCCTAGAAACTCGAAAACCAAGCATCCGTGGGTTGGGCCCGGCCCACGGGTACATAACATGCGCCTGCCAGAGAGTGATACCAGATTCGGTTAGTTCGTCACCAAAGGGTGACGAACTAACCCGACCGAAGTTATCCGCGTAGCGGAGGGCGATACCGCCCCTTGGAAGGGTGAGGCTTTTTTCGCCGACCGACAGTGAAGGGCCATCGGCCCCCGGCTAGCGCCGGTACTCAAGGGAGGGGTGTGCTCTAGGATTCAAAAAGACAGCCTCTGGTGTTTTTGGTTTTGTAAACTGTCTTTTTGAATCCGCTATGATAGGCCATAGCCCCTACGTGGCTAACCTGGCCCAGACGCAACGCAGGTCAGCGTGCCATCCCTCTTTGCGGCGAAGAAAGCGTATCACCGGGTGAGGCAGGTCTGCTTGTACCTTCTGATTTTCGCGACCAGGTCTGTGAAGCGCACCATAAGCGCGGGGCAAAAGTACTAGAACTCGGTAGACTCTTCTTTGTGCGCCGAGACCAGCTTTTAGGACTGCTCTACCTCAACCTGGCAACGCTCTTTTGGGGCAGTACGTTTGTGCTGGTGAAGGATAGCCTGCAAGCCCTGGGGCCGGGCCAGATCAATTTTGTGCGCTTTGCCATTGCTACGTTGGTCTTTGTGCCCTTCCTGTTCCGCCGTGACCCTGGGCTGTGGCGGGCGGGCCTCGAGCTTGGGGCGGTGCTTTTTGTGGCCTACCTGACCCAGACCGTGGGCCTGCAATACACCACGGCCAGCCGCAGCGCCTTCATCACCACGCTCTATGTGGTAGCGTTGCCTTTGCTGCTGGGGGTTCTGGGGCACCGTCTGGGCTGGCCCATCTGGCTGGCGGCGGGGTTGGCGGTGGGGGGCGTGGGGCTATTGTCCTACGACGGCTCGCCCCCCAACTTGGGCGACGCCTGGACGCTGGGTACGGCCCTCTCGTATGCCTTTTACATCTGGCGGTTAGAGCACTTTGCCCAGCGTTTTCCGGCCCTGCCGCTCACCGGCATTCAGATGCTTATGGTCACCCTGCTCTCGCTTGTCTGGATGCTTGGCGAAGGGCCTACCTGGAATCCCAGCAATTTCCCCTTCCTTTCGCTCTTGTACCTGGGCCTGGTGGCCTCGGCGCTGTGCATCTGGCTGCAGGCCCTGGGCCAGCGGCTGGTGCCTGCACCCCAGGCGGCGGTGATTTTCACCCTCGAGCCGGTCTACGCGGCCGCTTTTGCCTATGTGCTGCTGGGCGAGCGATTGGGCTGGCAGGGGATGCTGGGGGCGGGCTTGATTATCGCCGCGACCCTCATTAGCCAGCTCAGGAGCACAAAGCCCCACCCCGAGCAGGTCACCCCGGAGATGTAGCCGAGCCTAGCGGAAGCGCACGTAGCGTTTGATTTCTTCCCAGGTTTTAGGGCCAATCCCCTTGACCTTGGCCTGGAGCTCCTGGGCATTGCGGTAGGGGCGGTTGCGGATGATCTCGCGGGCAATTTTGGGGCCGATGCCGGGAAGGGCCTCGAGCTGGCTTTGGGTAGCGGTATTGATGTTGATAACCCGTGGGGCACTTTGGCTCTGAGCCCAGGTGAGGGGCAGGGTGGCTGGGCCCACAAGGGCCAGCAAAAGAAGAATGCTCTGCAGTGCTTTCATGCTGCTTCCTCCCGGGATTGCGTTCTGCGAACAACATCCAAAAAGCCCAACCGGGCAGCAAGCTCGGGTATATTGGCGGAATGAAGTTTTCATATCCCCCAGCTCCTACCGCCCAGGTTGTGGAGGACTTACACGGTGTGCCGATTCCCGACCCCTACCGGCCCCTGGAAGACCCCCATGCGCCCGAGACCCGGGCCTGGATTGAGGCCCAGAACCGCCTCACCTTTGACTACCTGGCCCAAATCCCCCTGCGCGAGGCCCTGAAGGGCCAGCTCGAGGAGCTGTGGAACTACCCTCGTGTGGTCAGCTTTTTCAAACGGGGTGGGCGCTACTTCAGCCTGCGTAACAATGGCCTGCAAAACCAGAACGTGCTCCACGTGCAGGAGAGCCTGGAGGCGGCCCCCCGGGTGCTGCTCGACCCCAACACCCTCTCCGAGGACGGCACGGTGGCCCTGAACAACTACTCGGTGAGCCGGGATGGGCGCTACCTGGCCTATGCCCTGAGCCAGAGCGGCTCGGACTGGCTTGTCTGGAAGGTGCGCGAGGTGGAAAGCGGGCAAGACCTGCCCGACGAAATCAAGTGGAGCAAGTTCAGCACCGCGGCCTGGCTACCGGACAGCAGCGGATTTTTCTATAGCCGCTACGACCCCCCCGCCGAGGGCACCGACTACACCGGGGCCAACTACTTCCAGAAGGTCTACCTGCACCGCCTGGGCACGCCCCAGGGCGAAGATGTGCTGGTTTACGAACGGCCCGACCAGAAGGAGTGGGGCTTTCATGCCTTTGTGACCCACGACGGGCGGTACGAATGCCTGCATGTGTGGCGGGGCACCCACCGGGAGAACTTGTTTTTCTACCGGGCGTATGGCTCGGATGCCCCTTTTTCCCCGCTGGTGAGCGAGTTTGTGGCCTCGTTTGACTTCATTCGCAACCAGGGCTCCCGCTTCTATTTCAAAACCAACCTGGAAGCCCCCAGGGGCCGGGTGATTGGGGTGGATGTGGCCAAGGGCGGGCTGGAGGTCCACCAGACCATTGTCCCCGAGGGCGAAGACACCCTGGCCTTCGCCGAAGCCGCCGGAGACTATCTGGTGCTGGGCTACCTGCACCATGCCAGCCAAAGGCTGGAGATGGTTGACCTCGAGGGCCAGTCCAGGGGCCGCCTGCCCCTGCCCACCCTGGGCATGGTGCCGACCATTGCTGGCGAGGAGAACGACCCGGAGGTCTTTTACGGCTTTACCTCGTTCCTATACCCCACCACCCTGTATCACCACCACCTTGCCACCGGACAGACCCAGACCCTCTTTGCCCCGCCCCTGAATTTTGACCCGGGCCGCTACGAGACCCACCAGGTGTTTGTAACCAGCAAGGACGGCACGCGGGTGCCGCTGTTCTTGGTACATAAAAAGGGTCTAGAACTGGGCGGAGAAAATCCCACCCTGCTCTACGGCTATGGGGGCTTCAACATCCCCATGACCCCGGCTTTTAGCCCGGGGCGCCTGGTCTGGCTCGAGCAGGGCGGGATATTCGCTCAGGCTTGCTTGCGCGGGGGTGGCGAGTACGGCGAGGACTGGTACCGGGCCGGCACCCTGGAGCGCAAACAAAACGTGTTCGACGACTTTATCGCCTGCGCCGAGTGGCTTATCGCGCAGGGCTATACCCAGCCCAAGCGACTGGCCATTCAGGGCGGCTCCAACGGGGGGCTCCTGGTGGGGGCAGCCCTCACCCAGTGCCCAGAGCTGTTTGGCGTAGCGCTGCCGGCGGTGGGGGTGCTGGATATGCTGCGCTTCCACCGGTTCACCATCGGCTGGGCCTGGGTCTCGGACTATGGCTCACCCGACGACCCGGCGCAGTTCCGCTACCTGTTGGCCTACTCTCCGCTGCACAATCTGAAGCCCGGCCTTCATTATCCGGCCACCCTCATTACCACCGCCGACCACGACGACCGGGTGGTGCCGGCCCACTCCTTCAAGTTTGCGGCGGCCCTGCAGGCAGCCCAGGGGGGCTCTGCGCCGGTGCTCATCCGCATCCAGACCAAAGCCGGACACGGCCTGGGCAAACCCACCCGGATGTTAATTGAAGAACAGGCGGATATATACGCCTTTACCCTGCATCAGATGGGGCTGGCCTAGCCGGAGTATCCGACCGACGAGCGGCCTGGAGCAGGGCCAGCACCTCTTCGTCGGAGGTTTGGGGGAAGTGTTCATACCACAGACCCACCGCCTGAAAAAAAGCGGGCGTCTGCAAGCAAACCACCTCGTCCACCAGGGCCTGTATTTCCGCCACCGTATCGGGCGGCGCCACCGGTACGGCTACCACCAGGCGTTTAGGGTGTTGTGCCAGGGCCGCCGCGATGGCCGCTTTCATGGTGGCGCCGGTGGCCATTCCATCGTCTACCAGCAGGACGGTCTGGCCGCTCAGGTTGGGGAACGGCCTGTCGCCGCGGTACAGCCGCTCGCGGCGCTGTAGTTCGGCCCGCTGCTGCCGCTCTGCGGCAGCGATGGTATCCGCTGATATTTGCAAACTTTCCACAATTTCCTGGTTGAGTACCCGCCCCCCGCCCGAGGCAATGGCCCCCATGGCCAGCTCTTCATGGCCGGGGGTGCCCAGTTTGCGCACCACCCAGACATCCAGGGGGGCCTTCAAGCGCAGGGCTACCGGATAGGCCACCGGTACGCCCCCCCTGGGCAAGCCAAATACCAGTAGATGAGGCTCCTGGTCATACCCCAGCTCCACCAGCCTTTGGGCCAGGAGTTCCCCGGCCTGGTTGCGGTCTTTGAAGGGTTTCATGCGGTCTCCTTTTGACTCTTCTAGCTGGTTTGTACCTTCTGAGCGTCTACAGAAACGCGCAAAGCCCAAAGCTCGAGGCCGAGGGTTGGGGTATAGGTCGCCATTCCAGCATCAAAAAATAGACACCCCCAAACAGAAAGTGGCCTTGGCTGCCCTCATACCCCCTGTACCGTCCTCAACTTAGAACTGGGGCATTACGAGGCGATTACAAGTGCTACTTGAAGCTTCTCAGATGTAGATGGCGTACCATTCAGGGCCTGGCCTGCCGGCTATACTGCTTCAAGTGAGCCAAATTCGGGCCCAGAACCTATCCAAGTTCTATCCGGTAACCCTTAAAGCGCCTGGATTTGTGGGTACCCTGCGGCATTTCTTCCAGCGCAAATACAAGCAGGTGGAGGCCGTCAAGGGTGTCTCGTTTCAGATAGCCCCAGGCGAAGTGGTGGGCTTCCTGGGGCCCAACGGGGCCGGCAAAACCACCACCCTCAAGCTCTTGTCGGGTCTAATCTACCCCAGCGCGGGGCAGGTGGAGGTGGCCGGACACCAGCCCTTCAAGCGCGAACATGCGTTTTTGCGCAAGATTACCCTGGTGATGGGCAACAAACAGCAGCTCATCTGGGACCTGCCGGCTGCCGATAGTTTTCGGGTCAACGCTGCCGTCTACGAAATTCCCGAAGCCGATTTCAAAAAGCGGGTGGGTGAACTGAGCGAGATGCTGGCCCTGGAGGGCAAGCTGAACCAGCCCGTGCGCAAGCTGAGCCTGGGCGAGCGCATGAAGGCTGAGCTGCTGGCGGCGCTTTTGCACCGGCCCCAGGTCTTGTTCCTGGACGAGCCCACCCTGGGGCTGGACGTGAATGCCCAGGTAGCGGTGCGCGAATTTTTGCGCGAGTACAACCGGCGCTACCAGGCCACCATTCTGCTCACCAGCCACTACATGGCCGACATCACCGCCCTGTGCGAGCGCGTCTTGATGATTCATCAGGGGAGCCTTGTATACGATGGTGGGCTGGAGGGGTTGTTGGGGCGCTTTGCCCCCTACCGCGAGGTGCACATCCAGCTGGGGCAACTGGTGGAGAAAGACCGGCTGGGGCAGTACGGCGAGGTGCGCGAACAGGAGGGCCTCGAGGCCCGACTCCTGATACGGCGTGAACAACTGGTAGGCGGGGTCAGCCAGATGCTCCGCGAGCTGCCCATTGCAGACCTCGAGGTGCGGGATCCGGCCATCGAAGAGGTGATTGGGCAGGTGTTTGCCGATACCCGGCTGATTGCTGGGCCAATAACCGATGGCTAAATGCTGAGGGCCAGAGCTAAAGGCAGAGTAGCAGAGGGGGCTCGCCTTTGCGGATGATGGGCAACCCATGCGGTCGGAACCGGGTGCTGGACTATCTTGTCAGGATAGCTGCCGGTTGGGAATATACGCAACCCCACAGTTTTTTGCCAGCAGGAGACAGTCCCCCACCTATCGGCCAGATGGCTCTTGGTTGCAGTTCTCCATCTGCGTTAGGCTAGGTGTAGAGCTATGGAACGTGCCCAATTGCTAGAAAGACTTGCTTCCGAAACCTTCGACCTGCTGGTAATTGGGGGTGGCGCTACCGGGGCAGGGGTAGCCCTGGAAGCGGCCAGCCGGGGCCTCAAAACCGCCCTGCTCGAGCGATACGATTTTTCCGAAGGCACCTCGAGCCGCAGCACCAAACTGATCCACGGCGGGGTGCGCTACCTGGAAATCGCCGTCAAGACCTTCGACCGGGTGCAGCTTAACCTTGTGCGTGATGCGTTGCACGAGCGGGCCATCATGCTAAGGAACGCGCCCCATCTATCCCGCCCTTTGTGGCTCCTGACCCCCCTGTACAAGTTTTGGGAAGCGCCCTACTACTACACCGGCCTGAAGATATACGACCTCCTGGCCGGAAAGGCCCGCCTGCAACCCGCGCAGTACATCGACGCCAAAGGAACCCTGGAACGCTTTCCCTCGATCAATCCGGGGGGACTCAAAGGTTCGGTGGCCTACCAGGACGGCCAGTTCGACGACGCTCGCTTCAATGTAGAGCTGGCCCTCACCGCAGCACAGCAAGGTGCGGTGGTGCTCAACTACGCCGAGGTGAAGGAACTGCTCAAGCAGAATGGCCAGCTGAGGGGGGTGGTGGTCAGGGATGGCCTGAGCGAAAAGGAAGTGGAGGTGGCTGCCCGAGTGGTGGTCAACGCTACCGGCCCCTTCTCCGATACGATTCGGCGCATGGACGACCCCGACGCCCCCCCTTTGCTGAAAGCCAGCTCGGGTATTCACATTGTGCTGGACAAAAAATACAGCCCCCTCGACACCGGCCTGCTGATTCCCAAAACCGAGGACGGACGGGTGGTGTTCGTGTTGCCCTGGTTGGGCGGTACCCTGGTGGGCACCACCGACGACCCGGCCCCGATAGTCGATCACCCCAGGGTAACGGAAGAGGAGATTGGCTACGTGCTCCGGCAGGTTAAGCCCTACCTGGGCGAGATTCCACGGGAGGCTGTGCGGGCTAGCTGGTCGGGCCTGCGCCCCCTGGTTTCGCGCCCCGAGGCCGATACGGCCCGGCTGGCCCGCGACCACCTGATTCAGAAAAGCCCTTCGGGCTTACTCACCTTGACGGGGGGCAAGTGGACAACCTACCGCAAAATGGCCCTGGACCTGGTGAACTATGCCGTGCGGCAGTTTGAACTGAAAGCAGGCCCTTCCCGCACCGAGCAAATTCCCTTGCTGGGTGGGCAAGGCTTCGAGGCCGACGGAGCGAAAAAACTCGAGCAGATGGGTTGGTCTTCGGATATCGCCCAACACCTCCACCGATCCTATGGCGCCCGCGCCACAGTGGTGGCCCAGATTGCGGCGGAAGGCTATCGGACGCGGTTGGCGGTGGAGTGGCCGATCATTGAGGCCGAAGTGATTTACGCGGCCCGCCACGAGATGGCTTACTCTCCGCTCGATGTGCTGGCCCGCCGAACCCGCCTGGCCTTCCTGGACACGCTGGCTGCCCTCGCGGCAGCCCCACGGGTGTCCGAACTGATGGGCCGGGAACTGGGTTGGAGCACAGACCGTGTGGCGCTGGAAGCCGAAAAAGCCAGGGCGCAAATTCTAAGCGCAATTTGAACAGGTGTTGTGTTACTAAGCAGGCACCACCTGCGACCATACCGCCACAAAGTGGAAGCTGCTGCCCATCAATACGAAAAGGTGCCAGATGAAATGATAAGAAATCCCTCTGATCCATTCCCTCATCATCCTCCCGGCCACCAGTGGAAGAGGGTATGGCTCCGAATAAGGTCCGGCTGGGTCTGCAGGTAGGCACAGCGGGCTTCCACTTTGCTCCACAGTGCCTCTTCATCCTCCACCTGCCCATTGGCCACCACCCCATCAATCAGCCCCCAGGTTCGTTCCACGGGCTGCAGCTCAG
>NZ_QWKY01000068.1 GCF_003574035.1 Meiothermus hypogaeus
GACAACCCCCACCCGCCGTACCTCATCCGGCCCCCCCTGGTGCAGAAGCGGCTGCATTCCGGTTAGCTCACCGATGCGGTCTATCACCTCGGCCAGGGGTTTTGCTGTTGCAAAATGCCCCACAAAGCCAATGGGGCCGTACCTGGGGTGCGGGAAAGGCTCCAACCCCTGCAAGCCCAGCTCGCGGGCCAGCACCGCATTGTTCCCCACCTCGGGATGGGCGTCGAGCGGCAGATGGGCCGTATAAAGGCTAATACCTGCAGAAAAAAGCCGCTCCAGCCGCCTCTTCTGGTAACCCACAATGGCAAAGGGCTGCCCCCAGAAAAGCCCATGATGGGTAATCAGAAAGTCTACCTGGGCCTCTGCCGCCTGGTCGAAGATCACCTGGGCCGCGTCCACCGAGACCCCAATTTTTCGTACTTCGGTTTTCCCCTCCACCTGCAAGCCGTTGAGCGAGGGATCTTTGAACTCGCGTATTTTGAGGTAGTCGTCCAGCCAACGAACCAGCACGTCGCGTTGCATGGCTCTAGTCTAAGTCACCCAGTCTTCACCCAGTCTTAGGCCCGTTGAAGGACTTGAGCTTGGTGAGGGCTTTTGTGATGTCCTGAGCACACCCTCGGGCCCAATCAACAACTTCTCGAGCCAGACAAACCCGTGTTTTTTGCCTTCAGATTTCGGCTTTTGTCTTGCGTTCCTCCAGCGCCAGGCGCACCTCCTCTATCTCGTTCCAGGGCAGTATCTCGGTGCCCCGCTCGAGCGTCCGCTCGTGGCCTTTGCCGCTAAAGAGTAGGGTGTCGCCAGGCTGGGCCAACCAGACCGCATAGCGGATGGCCTCGCGCCGGTCGGGCACCAGGGCGTAGCGGCGGGGGTCGCCGTGAGCCCGGGCCATAATCTGCAGGATTGCCTCCAGGGGCTCGGTGCGGTGGTCTTCTTCGGTAAAGACGGCAAAGTCGGCCAGCCGACCGGCCACCTGGCCGATGCCCGTACGCCGGGTGGGGTCCTGGTTCCCGGCGGCCCCGATCACCACCACCAGGCGGTTTCGGGTGGTAGGGCGCAGGGTTTGTAGGGCTGCTTCCAGGCTGGCCCCGGTGTGGGCAAAGTCCACCACCACCCGGAAGGGCTCGCTTTGCAAGAGCTGCATCCGGCCCGGCACACCCGGAAAACAGGCCAGTCCGGCCTGGAGTTGGTCCACCGAGAGGCCCATCCGGCTCGCAGCGGCCAGGGCCGCCAGGGCGTTCTCGGCGTTGAAGCGCCCCACCATAGGCAACCGCACCGGGAACGACCCAATGGGCGAGATGACCTCAAACCCCAGGCCGCCGCTACTTTCCACCAGATGCTGTAGCCGCCAGTCGCCCTGGGCGCCATAGGTCCAGGTCTGGGGGCGCTTGGCCAGGGTTTGCGTCCAGGGGTTGTCGCTATTCACAATGGCAAACCTCGAGCGCTCCAAAAGCTTCTTCTTCTCGGCGAAATAATTTTCCATGCTGCCGTGCAGATCGAGGTGGTCTTCGTACAGGTTGGTAAAGATGCCCACCTCGTACAAAAGGCCCCGCACCCGCTCCAAAGCCAGCGCATGGCTGCTCACCTCGAGCACCGCCTGCCGGCAGCCTGCCGACACAAAGCGCTGCAACATCTCCTGCACCTGCGGGGCCTCGGGGGTGGTGAAGTGGCCGGGTAGAAAAAGCTCCTCATCCCCTATTCTGACCCCCACCGTGGAGAGCCGGCCCACCGGCGGAGCGGCCGATTGCAACAGGTGATGGAGCAGCACCGCAACGGTGGTCTTGCCCTTGGAGCCGGTCACGCCGAGCAGCTTCAGCTTTTGCGCCGGATAACCCCAGAAGGCTGCCGAAAGGTCGGCCAGGGCGGCCCGCGCATCGGAAACCCGCAGATAGGGTACGCCCAGGTTCAGCTCACGCATCCCCACCACCGCCACTGCCCCTTTTTCGATGGCCTGGGGAATGTAGTCGTGGCCATCAAAAGGCTGGCGGCTGGGCAGGGGTACACCCGGTATGGCCACGAATACAAAACCGGGTTGCACCAGGCGTGAGTCGTGCGTAATGCCCACCACCTCCACAGGGGGGGCGCTCTGGCCAAACAGGGAAAATAGCTCTGCCAGCGTCGGCATGGGGTTTAGTTTAGCGTCCGTTTACCGCTCCTCCAGCCGTTCTACGGCTCCACCTATCCGCACCCACTCGGTAAAACCGCCCTCGATATGACATACAGGCTCCAGACCCATCCGCTGCACCGTCTGGGCCGCCAGGGCCGAGCGCCAGCCCCCCGCGCAGTAGAAGATAAACTTCTTGCCTGAAGCGAAGATGGGCTTGTGGTAGGGGCTTTCGGGGTCTACCCAGAACTCCAGCATGCCCCGTGGGGCGTGAAAGGCCCCGGGAATCTTACCCTCGCGCCTGAGCTCACGGATATCGCGCAAATCCACGAACACGTAGTCGGGGTCGCCCAGGTAAGCCTTGGCCTCCTCGGCTTTGATGGTCTCGATCTCGGCCAGGGCCGCCTCGAGCAGCGCTTGGTAGCCGATTTTCATACCCATACCTCAATTTACTCATCTGGGCTGTTTAAGCTAGGTGGGCTATGCGAATGCTCCTGTGGCTTTTGCCCTTGCTGCTATCGGCCTGTGTGTTCGTGCGGCCCGAGCCCACTCCACCCCCACCGGTGCGGCCCGTACCCGCACCGCAGCCTGCAGGCTTTGTGCTCAACGCGCGGCTGGGTTTGCCACCCTACCCTGGCAGCGTGGCCCTCAAGCGCGAGGAGCGGGGCGGCTCGAGCGAGGCCGAGTTCGAAACCCGCGACCCCCTTGAGCAGGTCTATGCCTTTTTCCACAACTGGCTCACCAGTCGGGGCTGGGTACGCATCCGCCTCGAGTACAAAAGCGCCGCCACCAAAGTGGAGGCGGTATACCAGCGGGGCGCCGAGCGCTTCAAGCTCGAGCTCGACCAGCAGGGCCGCAGCGGGCGGTACAAGCTCGAGATAGATTTTTAGGGTTGCCTACGCCAAGGTTGTTTTCGGCCTCAGGCAGTTGTCCAAAGCTGAAAGCCGAAGGCTAAGAGCTTTCAAACCCCTGGCATGGGACTTGAGACCTGCGACATTTGCTAGAAACAAATCGGCCATATTAACTGCCAGATTTCCAAACTTTCACCATACCCGGATCAACCAGGGCACCGTCCTAATCAGCGGTGTACGCATTGCCCCAGTAATGCCGCAGGGACCACCTGTCTCCACACCGCCTGCGTGCATGGCCTCGGAGATCCGCTCCCCCTCAAACTAGCTCGAGTAGACCCGCACCAAGGCCTCCCATAGCTCCACTTAATCCGAAATATCCACCGCCAGCGGTGCCGGGTAGTTGACGGTATAAAACAGCAGGTGCTCGGCCTTGTGTAGCATGCGCTCTACCGGGGCTTTTGGCAAAACTGCAAAGTGAATGACCCCCACGCACAACCGGCTGGCGGCTGCGTGGTTGGGGTGAAGGTCAGACTCATAAGGCGCAAACACCACCCTGGGCGAAGCTCCCGGATAACTTTAGATAACGCCCATCGTTGCACTTCGGTATCAGCAATGACGGCATCCAGCGGGCCCAGGTTGCCCCGGTCGTCGAGCCCAGGAAACTTCCAGCATCTCCTGGACGCATATTTCCGCCGTTCCCCTGGAGTCCATCTCGCTTTGGGTCAGGTCCAGGATGCCGGTGCTCTGGCGCGGGCCACCAAGCCGCCACAGCCCAATTCCCCTTCGTCGGGATGGGGGCAATCGCCGATAGATCCAGACCCATGAGCCCAGGGTTACATCATAGGGGCAGGGGTTGACGGTTGGGGTAAATTGGGGCAACTCGAGTACCCACGCTTGCTTGCATGGTCTCGTGAGTCATTAGGGGAGAATCACATGGTAATTACATCATTGGAAGATTTGGACGGAATGACCGATGTCATGGGCCTATTGGACGAAGGGCAGCGTCTACAAAGCCGCCTGGGGGAATTGGGTGGGGTATTGCGCCAGGTAGCCAGCCAGCTCGAAAAGGGTAGCCCCCCCTCCCCCGGTATGGCCGCCAGCGTGATTGAAGTCTCCAAGGCCTTTGAAGGCTGGCACGAGCGCGCCCAGCGCATTCTAGGGGGTACCCCGGTCGAACCGGTATTACCCAGAGTATTGGAAGCCCTCGAGGCCCACCGCAAGGCCCTGGAAGAAGCTGCCCTTCGCCAAAAAGCCATGAACGTACTGGAACAGGTCAGCAGCCTGGTGTATCGGGGGGCCGACGAGTTCCTGCCGCTCTCCACAGTACAGTTCGATGCCCTGGGCATGATCCGCAAGTTCAAGGACATGACCGGCCTCAACGATGTCATCCTCTCTCTAGCCGGCGGCAACCACCCCTACAATCTGCTGCTCAAGCTGGTGCTGGACAAAGAAATGAGCAACGACGAGTGGATGAGCGTCTATCAAAAAGTAGGTCAGGAAATCGGCCAAGACCTGGCAGTAGCTGCCGCTCGCGGGCGGGTCTATTTGCCCGAGCAGTAAACAACGGGCCGTAAGCCAAAAGCCGAAGTCTAAAGACAACAAAGGGCAGCGAGCCATAAGTCTGCTGCCCTTTGTTTGGTTGAGAACCCTACCCTCACCTTGGTGGTTGAGAGCAGAGACAACCTGCTCACTCGAGTTATTCCTCCATTCTGCGATCCAGGGCCCGGGCATGGGCTTCCAGCCCCTCCTCGCGGGCCATGCGGGCCCCAAGTACCGAGAGCCTGCTGGCCGCTTCCTGGGTGAGGCCCACCACTGGAATCACCTTGAGAAAATCGCGCAGCGAAAGCCCCCCGCCAAAACGGGCCGTGCTGGAGGTGGGCATCACGTGGCTGGGGCCGGCAATATAGTCGCCCAAGGCCTCGCAGGAATGTTCCCCCAGGAAAACGCCCCCGGCGTTGCGTACCATACCGAGTGCGGCCAGGGGGTCGTGAATGGAGAGGCACAGGTGTTCAGGGGCGTACAGGTTGGCCAGCTCCAGGGCTTGCTCCAGGTTTTCCACCAGCACCAGACCGCTACGTTCCAGGGCCTGGCGGGCGATGGGGGCCCTGGGCAGGTCGGCCAGCTGGCGCTCGAGTTCCTCCGTCACCCGCTCCAACAGCTCGCGGTAGGCCGAAAGCAACCAAGCCTCCGAGTCCGGACCGTGCTCGGCCTGGGCCAAGAGGTCGGCGGCCAGTAGCTTGGGGTCGGCGGAGGCATCGGCAATAATGAGGGTCTCGGTAGGCCCCGGCAGGCCCTCCATCCCCACCACCCCATACACCTCGCGCTTGGCCAGCACCACGTAGCGGTTGCCCGGCCCCATGATTTTGTCCACCCGGGGCACCGTCTCGGTACCGTAGGCCAGCGCGGCAATGGCCTGCGCCCCGCCCATGGCAAACAGGCGGTCGGCCCCCGCAACCCAGGCCGCGGCCAGAATGCCGGGGTGTACCCTGGGCGGCGAAGCCAGCACAATCTCGCCCACCCCCGCTACTTTGGCCGGAACTGCCGTCATGAGCACGGTGGAGAGCAAAGGGGCCGAACCCCCGGGCACATACACCCCCACCCGATCCAGCGGGCGCACCAGTTGGCCCAGCACCCCCTCCGGCCCGGCCTCCAGAAAACCTCCCATCGGTTCACGCCGATAGAAGGCTTCGATACGCTCCTTGGCGGTCTCGAGGGCATCGCGCAAGTCGGCATCCAGGTTCTCGTAGGCCTCCCGCCAGACCCGCTTGGGTATTTCCTCTACCGGATGCCCATCTATTTCCCGGCTAATCCGCTGCAAGGCAGCATCGCCCTCGTGTTCAATCTGATGCAAAATATTCCGCACTGTTTCCAGGGCGTCGCCGTATTCCACCGTCAGGCGGCGGTTTTTGAAGTGGTCTCGGATTTGCTCTGGGGTTTTGATCATAGATAGCCCTTTATCGGCGCGGTAATGGTCGCAGGTTGCAAGTCAAAAAAAGTTTAGGGGTTCAGCGTCAAGCGCAGGGGCGGAACCTTTTTCTTGCTATCGGCCATTGACCATAGACTATCGGCTCCCCCTAGCTATACCGTCTGCGACGACGGCGGCGGCGACTGGAGCTACCGCCTTCACGTTCTTTGGGGGGTTCACCGGAAACCACCCTGGGTTTGCTCGGCTCTCCCGCCACGATGCGGGGATGGCCGTTGCGCTGAGCATTGGAACGTTGGGCCGGTTCCTGGCGGCCCTGCATGGGCGGTAGTCGTTGTCCGGCCTCGAGGCGCTGTACCTGCGTCAGCTCGGCCTCGAAAACGTGCTCCCCTACCTTCTGCGTGAGGCGCACCGGATAGCCGTCTTCATCGAAGTAAAGCAGGCTCAAGCCAGGTCGCAGGCGGTAGACGCGCATATTACGAAGGGTCTTCTCGCCTGCAGCGTCTACCTCGAGGGTCTGGTCGGGCAGGCGTTCGACATAAACCCTGCCACCGACCAGCGCAAATTTTTCGACCTCCCCCACCTCGAGTTTGAGCCTCCCCACCGCCAGAATCAGCGAGAGCGGGTCGTACATCTCGGCCAGATAGGGAATGGCAAAGTCGTCTTTGCCCTGGCTCACCGTTACCAGCCCGTCTTCGCGGGAAAAATCTACCTCCATCACCCGGGCCCCGTTGCCCTCCACCCGCTCGCGGTAGCGGCGGGGCAGGCCCAGGGGGTCTACCTCGCTCTCCCAGCGCTGCCGGGTTTTGGGCGGCGGAAGCTCCACATTGGCTTCCAGGGTCAGGCGCAACCCATCCCGGCGCGGTTCCACGGTCAGGCGCTGCTCGCCTGCCGGATGACCGGCGTACCGGAGGCTATACCATAGCGACTGCGGAATCGCCCAATCCATGCCCTTCATCCTACCAGCCCTGGGTCAGAAGTACGTCCAGGGTCGGGGGTCCAGCGTCAAGGCGCTCATCTGTTACATTACCCCGCTTTCAGCTATCGGCTATGGACTATAGGCTTATGGACGATAGACTCCCCACCTACCCCAAGGCCTCCGCCAACAGCCGGTGAAAATGATGCACCCCCTGCTCCCGCGCCACGCTGAAGCGTCCCCGGTCATAGAAGCGCGACTTGACCCCCTTCTGCACGGCCTCCACCACCACTTCGTCCTCTCGCTCCACTCGGTCGAGGGCAGCCCCGGCCCCCGCCTCGAGCTTGCCGGCATCCCAGATATATGGCAAAAACGAGACCTTGGTCAGCTCCGGCCCCAACGGACGCACCACATTAACCGAAAGGCCCCAGGGGTAAAAGTTCAGCATCAGGTTGGGGAACACCCAGTAGTAGTAGGCCGCAATGCGCTGGCCGTAGTCGGGGGAGTCCTTGGGCAGGTCGAAGCAAGGCTCGCCGGGGGGCGCAATGCCCAGTTGCAGGTTGCACCAGTCGTAGACCTCGGTGGTGTAGCTGCCGTAGTCGATGGCGGTGTTGAGCGAGGCATGGATGAAGGGGATGTGGAAACCCTCGAGGTAGTTGTCGCAGTAAAGCGCCCAGTTGGCCCGCACCAGGTAGTCCCGCGCGCGGGCCGGCTCAAAGTAAAACTGCCGCAAGGGCATCCAGCCGATGCGCTCCTGGATGGGCCGTAGTACCTCTTGCAGCGAAACCGCAGGGTTCAGACTGGCCCACAAAAACTTCCCCTGGCCCCAGGTCTCGAAAGCCACCTTGGGCAGGTCGTCTTTGGGGCTGGGGAAGCCTTGCACGCCCTCGAACTCCGGCATGGCCTGAAAACAGCCATCCAGGCCAAAGCGCCGCCCGTGATAGCGGCAACGCAGGTAGCGGGCGTTGTCGCCGGTCTCGGCCACCAGCATCCCCCGGTGGGTGCATACATTGGAGAGCAGGTGCAGTTGGTCATCAAAGTCACGGGTGATGACCAGCGGCTCGTCGAGGCAACCCTCCAGCAAAGTAAAGGGCCTGACCGTGCCGGGGGCCTTCAGGTCGTCGGTGTCGCCCACCCACTGCCAGCTCCGGGCAAAGACCTTCTCTTTGGTTTCCTCGTAAATGGCAGGGTCTTTATAGAAGCTCGAGGGCAGGGTGGCGGCCTGGGCAATATCGGGGTGAACTTCCAGTTTTTTCATGATTGCTCCTTGAGCGATGGGGCTGGGTTTTTGAGCCAACAAACCAGGTCGGTACAGCCAGGCTTCGACTGTACGAGGGCGGCTGGGGTCTTATTTACCGGCAGCAATAATGGCCCTAGCAAAGCGCAATAATTTGGTCTGAATATCGAGCCAGGAGCGCATGGCTCCCATTATAGAGCGCTCTTCACATAAAGTGAGCCTTCCTAGCATTAGGAAATCCTCTGTCCCAGTCAGAACCGTTGCCGCCCGGAAACTCGAAACCCAAGCACCCGTGGGCCGGGCCCGGCCCACGCTTGGGTGCGTAACATGCGTCTGGGCGCAGACGCATTCTCGTTTTCGCTGGCGGCAACGTCTGTGAAGGGCGCGATTAAAGCAAAGGCCCCCCGCACCTCCAGCGGGGGGGGGGAAGAGGGGGTGGGGACTTACTTACCCCACTCCAGCTTGACAATCATCTCGCCGCCTCTGGGACTTACACTCACCTCGAGCTTATCCCCACCCCGGCGGTACTCCGCCTCGTAGGCCAGGTTCTTCTTGCCCCCCTTGGACTTGAAGTTCACCTTCACCCAGCCCTTCGAGAGCAGGTCGCGGTGGTAGTAGCTAAAAATCTGCTCCACATCGCCCCCCCGGTAGGCCACGCGGTACTCGGTGTCTTCGCGGTCTTCCCACAACACCCCGTAACCTGGTATGGGGGTGATGAAGAAGATGGGCGGCCTGGGCGCTACTAGCACGGGCGGCTCGGGGTTGCTGGCCCAGCGGGGCTGCACGTTGTAGCGCACCACGTCGCTCACCCAGTCGCGGTCGGGCAGGGGGGTGACCACAATCGAGAGAGCCCGGGCCAGGTTGCTGGCCCCCTGCACCCGCATCTGCCCGCTTTTGATGTCGGCCACCTGGGCGAGCGAGAGCGGCATGCGGCTGGCCACCGCCAGCACCTGGTCTATGCCGGCAGGCCCGCCGATGGTGAAGTCGTAGCGAGCCCCCGGCTCGGGGAAAACCCGGGTCTCGCCCGCACGCAGGTAGTTGTTCTGATTGAAGGCGTTGGGCAGGATCAGGTCAATCTGGCCGTCGGCGTTGATGTTGAACAGGTAGACATAGGCGTTCTGGTTAACGCGGGTGTAAATCCTGATTTTGTCGCCAAAAAAGTAGGTGGCGTTGCCCAGCCCCGAAGGGTCGCGGTCGAGCCAGGTCTGCACGTCCAGGTCGGTGGGCACCGGGTTGACGATGATGCTCTGGGGGCTCAGCACCGGCGCCGCAGAGGCCATCAGGCCCAACAGCCCCACCATGCTTACAATCAGTCGCTTCATCTGGTTCCTCCTGAACCCAGGGTAGGAAACCAGAAGCCCCCTGCCATGAAGCCTGCATCAGCAAAACTTAACCTTGGCGTTGAGCGATTCTTTAGAGCGCTCTTCACATAGAATGAGCCTCCCGAGAATCAAGAATCCTCTATCCGAGAAAGAACCGTTGCCGCCCGGAAACTCGAAACCCAAGCACCCGTGGGCCGGGCCCGGCCCACGCTTGGGTGCGTAACGTGCGTCTGGGCGCAGACGCATTCTCGTTTTCGCAGGCGGCAACGTCTGTGAAGGGCACGATAGTTGCCAGACAACAAAACCCCCTCGAGCGAAACGGCATGAAGGGGTTTTGGTATTTTGGGCTTGGTGGGCGACGAGGGACTCGAACCCCCGACTTCATCCTTGTAAGGGATGCACTCTACCAACTGAGTTAGTCGCCCGTGTGGTGACCCCAAGGGGATTCGAACCCCTGTTACCGCCGTGAGAGGGCGGCGTCCTAGGCCACTAGACGATGGGGCCGCTGGAGTCTTTTTTGGGTCTGCGGGGATAGGCCCGCAAACAAGGCCGTCCATCAGGGTAACACAGGCACGCGGGTTCGTAAAGCCAGGCCCCCGGCTTGCGCCGGGGGCCTTTTGGTGGACCGCACAGGACTTGAACCTGTGACCAACCGATTAAAAGTCGGTTGCTCTACCAACTGAGCTAGCGGTCCGGTTTTGCAGCATGTGGAGCAAAAAGCTTCCTACAGCCTTAGAGATTATAGGCAAAGGGCCCACAGTTGTCTATAGCGTAGGCGTGCATAAAAAAGCCGAGGGCCGGTGCTTTACCGACCCTCGAGCCTTCCCAAACTACCAGATATAGAAGATGGTCACGATGAAGAGCCAGACCGCGTCCACCAGGTGCCAGTACATCGAGGAGCCCTCGAGGGTGCCCTGCTCGTGGTTGTCTATTTTGCCAGCCAGACCCTGGGCGTAGGCCAGGGTAAGACCGGTTCCACCAATGACCACGTGGGCCCCGTGCAGCCCCACGATCAGGAAGAAGGCCGTAAACCACAAAGCCGCCTTCTGGGCCGCTTCTGACTGACCCGCCGCGTTCAGAGCATCGACATAGTGCCCCGAGGCAATAGCGAACTCCCAAATCTGGAAGAGAAAGAAGACCACACCCAGGAGGATGCTAATCAACATTCCCAGCTTGAATGGCGAGAACTTGTTGGTGCGCAGGTCGTGATGGGCGTAGTGAACGGTGAAGGAGCTTGCTACCAGGAAGAAGGTGTTCAGCAGGGCCAGCCACAGGGCCGGGCGGTGGTCTTCGGGCGGTACCGCAGCCCCGGTAAGACGCAGGTACAGGTAGCCCGCAATCAGGATGCCAAAGAGGGCAATTTCCGAAACGATAAACCAGGCCATGCCCACCCAGGCGTTGGATTTACCGGTAACGGTGTGGTGTACCACGGGGTGGTCGTACTCTTTGCGCAAGGCCCACTGGAAGAGGCTGTAAATAAACAGTACCAAACCCACCGCCAACCAGCCGCCCCAGCCCGGCACCCCGCCCACCGGGGCGTTGCCCAGGTCGGGGGCCAGCGAGACGCCAATACTAGTGACCAGGAGGCCCACCGCAGTCATGAAGGGCCAGACCGTGGGCGCCGGCAGGTGAATGGTAGCGGGGTCTACCGGGGTAGGCTTCAGGCCCTCTTTTTCCCAGTCGTAGAGGGGCCGCTCGGACTTGAACACCGTGGGGAACTGCACTGCAAAGTTGTAGGAGGGCGGGGGCGAGGAAGTGGCCCACTCGAGGGTATACCCCCCCCAGGGGTTGTCGGGGGCCTTGACGTTCTGGCGGAAGCTCTGGATCACCGCAATTACCCAGGCAATACCCCCCAGGGCCAGAATGACCGCCCCCACGGTGGAAGCGAAGTTCAGCTCGTTCCACAGGTAGAGCCCATCCGGGTAGGTGTAGTAGCGGCGGGGCATCCCCAGGAAGCCCAACACGTACTGGGGCATGAAGGTCAGCAAATAGCCCACCAGGAAGAGCCAGAAGTGCACCTTACCCCAGAACTCGGGGTACATGCGCCCGGTAATTTTGGGCCACCAGTAGTAAAGCCCGGCAAAAGCCAGAAAGCCCGAACCGGCCATCAGGACGTTGTGGAAGTGGGCCACCACGAAGTAGCTGTCCTGCACCTGGTAGTCGAAGGGTACCACTGCCAGCATGACCCCGGTAATCCCCCCCAGCAGGAAGTTGAACATGAAGCCCATCACGAAGAGCAGAGGGGTTTTGAAGTCGAGCTGGCCGCCCCACAGGGTGCCCAGCAAGTTGAAGATTTTGACCCCGGTAGGTACTGCAACCAGCACCGTGAAGAAGACAAACACCAGTTGGAACAGCAGGCTCTCGCCCACCGTGAACATGTGGTGCGCCCAGACCAGGAAGCCCACCACCGCGATGCCCACCAGCGCAAACACCATGAAGCGATAACCGAACACCGGCTTGCGCGAGAAGGTCGAGGCGATTTCGGCGGCAATACCCAGGTAGGGCAGCAGCATGATATACACCGCCGGGTGCGAGTAGAACCAGAAGAACTGCTGGAACAGCACCGGATCGCCCCCGATGCCGGGGTCAAACAGGCTCAAACCCAGTTTGCGCGAGAGCAGTACGGTCAGGCTGGCTGCGGTAATTCCGGCCAGGGCAAAGAGCGAGAGCATGGAGGTAGCGAAGATGCCCCACACAAAGATGGGCATCTTCCAGAGGCCCATACCCTTGGCCCGCAGGTTGTAGACCGTAGCAGCGAAGTTGGCCGAACCCAGGAGGCTCGACAGCCCCACCAGGAGTACGCCCATCATGAAGAAGTCGGTGCCCAGGCCCGTAGTACGCGAGAAGGGGTAGTAGAAGGTCCAGCCCACGTCCGGCGCCCCGCCAAAGAAAAGCGAGGTGTAAATCAGCACCGCCGAGAAGACGAAGAGCCATGCCGCAAAGGCGTTGATGCGCGGCAAGGCCACGTCTCGCTCGCCCAGCATGAGGGGCAGGATAAAGTTACCGAAACCCGCCAGCCCCGCCGGGATGATGAAGAAAAAGAGCATGGTAGCCCCGTGCAGGGTGAGCACCTGGTTGTAGGCATCGCCCACCAAAAACTGCTGTTCGGGGCCCGCCAGCTGCCAGCGAATGGCCACTGCCATCAGGCCGGAAAGTCCGAAGGCCACAAAGGACGTGACCAGGTAAATCATCCCGACTTTTTTGTGGTCGCTGGTGGTCAGTAAGTCCCAGACCGAGGCCCAGAAACCCAGACGGGAAGCGGTTTGTGGAGTTGCGACAGCCATAATTTATTCAATCCTCCCGTTTAGAACTTCTCCAGTTTGCTAAAGTCGAGACCATCCACCTTGTGGCTCATCAGGTAAGCCGCAATGGCCTTCACGTCGCCGTCGGAAAGGTTGAGGAAGGCAGGCATCTTGACGCCGGGCTTCATGCCGGGGGAGTTTTTGATCCAGGGCTCGAGGTACTCCGGCTTGTTCGGCCACATCCCGGCGCCCACCGTGGTGCGGTTACCAAAGAAGGTAAGGTCGGGGTTGCTAGGAAGCCCCTGCGAAACACCTTTCAGGGCGTGGCAGGCCGCGCACTGCTGTTTGTACAAGGTCTCGCCCCGCACCAGGGTTGGGTCGCTCGGAGCGGCGGCCTGGTAGGCTTTGGCCCCCTCAATCCAGCGGTCGAACTCCTCCTGCGACACCACCTTGACCCTAAAGCGCATGTTGGCGTGCGAGGCCCCACATAGCTCCACACACTGGCCGTAGTAAGTACCGATTTTCTCCGGGGTCACTTCGATGTGCGTAACGACCCCCGGGATGGCATCCCGAGTCCCCACCATGCTGGTTATGCGGAAGGAGTGGATGACATCGTAGTTGGCGCCGTCGCCGCCCGTAACCTCAAAGCGCACCGGCTTGCCTACCGGGAGGATGAGCTCGTTGGAGTTGCGGATACCGTGGTCTTTGTAGGTGAAATCCCACCAGAACTGCCAGCCGCGTACCTCTACCACCATGGCCCCTGGGGTGGGGCGGTCTAGCTTGAACATGCTCTGGGCGGTAAGGCCAAAAATGACCAAGACAATGACGGTAGGTATGACCGTCCAGGCCACCTCGAGGCGGTCGTTGCCGTGGGTCTGCTCGGGCTCGCTGGTCTCCTGGCCGGTGCGGCGGAACTTAACGGTCACGTAGACCAGCGCCCCCGTGACCACCACAAACACCAGGGCCGCAAAGCCCATCACCCAGGCCAACAACCCCCGGACTTCCCGGTTGAACGCCGATGCATCCCGATCCAGGATGTTGAGGGTGTGTCCCCCTGCCTGACCCGGCTCAGCCGCCAGCACCAGTCCTAGCATTAGAAGAACTATCAAACTTATACTTCGTTGCAGCATTCCTAGCATCCTCCGTTGGTTGTACTGGGTCATTCTAACGCATGTTATTTGGAAACATTCCGGGATTTTGCTGAAAGCGTATCTTACCCCGCCAGGGTATTGTAACTACATCCACAAGGCACGGTCTATGGCCATCGCAACAAAAAGTAATGCCAGGTATAACATGGAGTATTTGTAAAGCGAGAGCGTCCAGGCGCGCTCGAGGGTCTGGTACAGGCGTAAACTCCGTACCAAAAGCAACCCGTTCAGCACCAGCGCTGCCACTAGATAAAACCAGCGCAGCTCCCCCATCAAAACCGGAATCAGGGCAATAACCGCGGTCAGGATGGCGTAGAGCCAGATCTGATAGGCCGTTTCTCGCTCACCCCGCACCACAGGCAGCATGGGAATCCCCACTGCGGCGTAGTCGTCTTTGATCATGAG
Source organism: Meiothermus hypogaeus (assembly GCF_003574035.1). Classification (GTDB taxonomy): domain Bacteria; phylum Deinococcota; class Deinococci; order Deinococcales; family Thermaceae; genus Meiothermus; species Meiothermus hypogaeus. The sequence goes on from NZ_QWKY01000068.1 coordinate 14,146, forward strand.
GGCCAGCGCCCAGAAGTGGACCGGCGTCCAGAAGAAGATTAGAAGGAATAAATACCAGGCGAACAGGCTCAAGTCACCCGTCACGGCAGCCCAGCCCACCAAGGGCGGGAAAGCCCCGGCAGCGCCGCCAATCACAATGTTGCTCCAGAAGCGGCGCTTCATGTAGAGGGTGTAGATAAGCACATACCAGCCCAACCCCGCCATGGCCAGCAGCGCGGTGGTCAGGTTAGCGCCCCACCACAACAGCAGAAAAGAGAGCACCATCAGGACCGTGGCAAAAATGGCGGCATCGCGGGTACTAATCTTGTGGGTGACGGTAGGGCGCTGGGCAGTACGCTTCATGCGGCCGTCAATGTCACGGTCAATGACCATGTTGAAGGCGTTGGCTGAACCCGCGGCCATGTATCCGCCCACCAACACCACCACAAACAAGCCCAGACCCGGCCAGCCACCCGCCGCAATGAACATGGCCATCAGGGTGGTGAAAAGGAGCAAGCTAATCACGCGGGGCTTGGTCAACCAGAAATAATCGCGCCAGGTTGCGCGTTCGGGGTGAACAACAGAAATCACCATAGTAGTTTACCTTGCTTCGGGCACAGGAACCCTGGCCGGGGCAGCACCGTAGCCTAGACTCAACGCCGAAACCGTAAGCAACAACCAGGTAAGCCAGGCCGCATCGGAAAGCAAAAGATGGGGCAACTGGGTGTAAAGCGGCGCCGCCTGGTGCACGTTGAGGTAGCCCATCCCCAGTTGCAAAATGAACACCACCCCGGCCATCCGGGCGAAAAGCTTGGTGTGGTGGCTGGGTCGAAGATTGGCCACCAGGTTGGCCATCAAGACCACATACACGCTGACCAGAACCGCAATAAATGGGTGATAGATGCGAAGTTGCACCAGGAAGTGCTCGCCAGGGGTGAGCGCGCGGCCCACTGCCTCGGCGGTGTTACGCACCGGGAACAGGGCATCGCCCAACGAGGTCAGCGCCCCGGAGGCCGCTACTCCCAGAATCCCCACAAAGCCCAGGCCCAAAGCCCAGCCCACCCAGCCCTGCCCTTTCCAGATCGGGCGGTGTTCTGGGTGGCTCGACCACCACGCCGTGAGGGCTAGGGAGCCAATCAGAAAAAGGGTGTTGATGAGGTGAATGGGGGCAATAACGGCCCGGGCAATGCTAGCATCCTGCCCTACCAGGCGAAAGAGCACCAGTCCCGCTCCCACCAGGCTCTCGGTAATCATGAAAAGCATGGCGAGGCCGGCTCCCAGGCGAGCCAGGTGGCCTTTGGGAAAGGCCCGGCGTGACCAGACCAAAAGCCCAATGGTTAGGAGTAGCGAAAGCCCACTGGTGATCCGGTGGAAAAACTCGATGAAGGTCTCGAGGCCCTGAAAAGCGGGCAGCACTTCACCATTACAGGTTGGCCAGTGCGCCCCACAGCCATCTCCGGAGCCGGTGGCCTGCACCACATCGCCCCACAGGATGACCACCAGGGTAAAAATCACCAAACCCCAGGCGTAAGCAGTAAAGCGTCGGTTTGTCATAAGAAAAAGTCCCCCCAATGGGGTATGAACTTTATTCTGCCAGAATCACTCCAGAACCTCCATAAGGACAATTGTCCCTAATTGCGGGCTGAAAACCAAAAGCCGAATGCCGAAAGTACAAAAAAACTGACAACTTAAGCGGCTGGCTCAGTGCCCGTGGTCGGGCATGGCGCTTGGGTCAAAGGGCAGCTTCTCTCCCCCACGCTCGGTGAGCCAGCGTTCCATGGTCTGAATTTCGCCAGCCTGGCTTTGGCCCATGGCTTCAATCAGGCCTCGTGGGAGGCCCTCTGTTTTGACCTCGGCCAGGCCCTGCTCGATCATGGGCAAAGCGCCCTGGTGGTGGCGAATCATCAGTTGCAAAAATCGGGTCTCGGCAGCGCGGCCTTGTAGGGCCAGCAGTTCAGCGATCTCTTGTGGGGAAGCCATGCCCATTGCAGCAGCGACCTGGGGGCTGGGGCGCTCAAAGCTAACCGTGAGCTGTCGCCACCAGGGTAGCCAGCCTCGCATCTGGGCCATCTGGGCCTGCTGGGTCTGGGCCACATCCAGGGCAAAGTAGCGTAGGTTTTCATCGGCAGTTCGACGCTCAAAAATCCTGGCCAGCTCTACCGCCTGGGCATGGTGGGGAATCATCTTCAGGGCAAAGCGACCCTCGGGGCCGAGGGGTTGGGCCAGCAGGAGACCTATGGCTATTAGGGTCAAGCCCAACAAGCTCCACAGCAGACTGCGCAGGGGCGAGGCCGGTACAGATACTTGCATGAAACCGATTTTAGCTAACCACCTTTGACCCAATAGAGCCCTTTGCTTCTTTCACTCTACCCAGATAGCCCGTGTACCCTCTACTCTGGCTCTGATCGCCCGGCGACTGGGCGTCTAAGCCAGACGCGATAGGCGACTCATCTAAAGAATTCGGTTGAGTAACGAAGTGGTGTGATGATGGGTAAAAACCAACATTTTGGAGAGGATTGGTTTGAAAGCCGTTGCCAAGCAGAGAGGGAATGTTGTATTGGACGGTGACG